>CAFBRK010000083.1 GCA_903231505.1 Olavius algarvensis associated proteobacterium Delta 3
ACTGAAAAGATTTCACCCTTCGGGCCAAACGGAGACTTTCATGGCCGGCGTTATTCGAGGTTCGCGGTAGATTTACTACAGCTTCACCTCGAAGTGCCTTGGCCATAAAAGCCTCCATTTGGTGCAATGTCCGGGATAAGTCAACCGGGGCAGTTGCGTTCATCCGGTCATGACACCGGCGGGATTCATGGGAGTCATTTTCAGGTCAGGGCCGGGGGGGGCGTTCCATTTCATTGCCATGGTCGTTCCCGGCAGGGACGTCTGGCATGTCGTCGTCGGACTCATCGAGCAGCAGCTCGGCTTTGGCCCGCTTTTTCTTGGCCACCACAAAACCGACCGCCACGGCCAATAGAATCATCATCGGCAGAAAGAGCTCTGCCAGTATGAGGTGGCTTTCGCCGGGCGCCGGACCGGTGGCTTCGTAACGCATTTCCTGGGGAGCCTCGCTCAGTCGCGATGTCAGGGTAAGACCGATGGCGCCCAGATAAATGGCAACAAATACAAGTGCGGCGACAGCAAGACGTTTTTCAAGTTGACTCATTTGCATGGGCACCATCCCTTTATACATAGATCTGAAGAAATCCCCATCTTCATTGTAGGAGTGAAAAACCGATCTATTCTGCGTTAAGTTTATGGAAAGTTCAAGGTTTTAAAACACCATTGTCGGAATGTGTACCGCGCGATTCATGTTTGTAACCATACCCGGGTTGACGTCTCTGGAGTGTCATCGGTTCTGACCGCCCAACCTGTCCGGATAAGGCATCGTTGTTGGAAGCATCGAGACTCTAACACACCATCGAGGAGGTTATGACTTCGAAACGAATTTCCAGACGTTCCTTTCTCAAGGCCGGCATGGGGGCCGCCGGAACGGTCGCCCTTGCCGCATCCCCCGTATCTGCTACCAGAAAACAACACAACGAAGATCTGTGTACCCTGATTGACATTCAAAAATGCGTTGCCTGCGAGGCCTGTGTCGACGCCTGTCGGGACGTCAATGATGTCAAGTTTCCTGAACCGGAAGGCCCGATGCCCAACATGTTCCCGAGAAAGAAGGTTCGTGTCGAAGACTGGTCCCCCGAAGAAAAGCGGGACGTCACGGACCGGCTGACGCCTTACAACTGGCTGTTTATCCAGCATGCCGAAGGAACATACAACGGAAAATCCTTCGAATTGGCGATTCCCCGCCGGTGCATGCACTGTCTGAATCCCCCCTGCGTCAATCTGTGTCCTTTTGGAGCCGCCCACACCCTGTCCAACGGAATCGTCAGAATCCACCAGGACCTGTGCATGGGCGGGGCCAAATGTCGGGCCGTATGCCCATGGCATATTCCCCAGCGTCAGTCCGGAGTGGGCCTGCACCTGGATATATTACCCCAGTATGCCGGCAACGGGGTCATGTTCAAATGCGATCGGTGTTACGACAGGGTCGCCGAGGGTGAACTGCCGGCCTGCATCGAAGTCTGCCCGGAGGGCGTCCAGGAAATCGGGCCCCGAAAAGAGATGGTCGAGAAAGCCCGTCGCTTGGCTACCCAAATCAACGGTTTTGTGTATGGTGCGGATGACAACGGCGGAACCAATACCATCTATGTATCTCCCGTACCCTTCGGAGTCCTGAACGAGGCCATTGTAATAGGGCCGGGGAACCCCCACCTGAAACGGACCGCGGATTCGATGGCCGACCCGAATCGGATGCTTGCAGCCCTGGCGATCGCTCCGGTGGCCGGAGTCATCGGTGCCCTTGGGCGTCTCCGAAAATTAAGCCGTCAAGGGGAGGGTAACTAATGGAGAAGATATCCACACGATGGATGCATTGGATCTACGGGGCTGCTGTAGCGATCGTTCTGTTCACCGGTTTTGGAAACATGCCCCTCTGGGGACGCTACTATATTGCCGATATTCCCGGGCTGGGGTGGTCCGGTAATTTCTTTCTGAATCTTCAAGTCCATCTGTTCATGGGAGCCGTGCTATTGGGGCTGGGGGTGTATTTTCTGATCGTTTATGTGTATTCGAGGTGGGACGGGATTCGGGTCTCCCCAAGCGGCAGAGTCCGGGCCGCACTGTTAACCCTGGCGTTGCTGAGCGGCCTGGTCATGGCCGCTCGAAATCTGCACGGGATCCAATTTGCCTTTGAATTCCAGGTGGGCCTAATATTTTTTCACATGGGCACCGCCATGTCTTTCATGATCGCCTCGATCACCTGTCACCTTGCAAGGTGCAGGTGGGTCCAAGATGTCCCGCCGCTTTCCGAAAGCAGCAAGTCATGAGCATATTGGTGTCGCAGATGTGCTAAAGGTTCGCCTCGCCAGATAATTCCGGCCGTGACTGCAGTCATATAGCAGTTACCATATTTACGCTCCCTTTGAGTATAGCGTATTCTTCCAACAGAATACGGGGACGAAGGAGTTCGGATATAGACGTGTTCGGCGTCGGGGTCGGTATCGGGATCGGAATCGAGACAGGATCGCCATTTTCGGGATCGATACCGATATCGATTCCGATGCCGACCCCGATGATCCCGCCCTTTTCCGATACGGTGACACGTCACCATTCGGAACGGAATTCTGACAATGGTTATAAGCGCATTTGAACAGGTATTTCCTGACAGGATGTCAGGAAATACGGGTGATGACAAACAACCCGATGTGGGCGAAGATGTTCGCGTAGGGATGAAGCAGGCGGGTTTGATACCAGGAGGACCCGAAGAGGTAGTGCTCACGAATAATCTTTATATGTTCCCGCTGGCAGTAATCCCTCATGTCCTTCACGGTGAGCTGTCGGATGTTGGGCGTGTTGAACCATTCGAAGGGCAACGCCGGCGACTTGGGCGCGCGGCCTTTAAGCAACAGCCCGAGGCGCATTCGCCAGTGACCAAAGTTGGGAAATCCCACGATCCCGAACTCTCCGATTCGAAGCATCTCCGTTATGACGAGCAATGGGTGCTTGACCACCTGGAGGGTTTGATTCAGGATGACGTAATCGAAGGAGTCGTCCGGAAAGTCTGAAAGCCCCTCGTCCAGGTCGCCATGGTAAGTGGAAATTCCGGAGGAAAGCCCGTCGACGAGACTCTCACCATCGATATCGACGCCGAATCCCACAACCTGTTTTCTGGCGACCAGGTCTGCCAGCAGGCTGCAGTTGCCGCTGCCAAGGTCCAGCACGCGCGCCTTTTCCGGGATCATGGACATGATCATGTCCCTGTCGGTCCGGTCCAGCTTATTGACATACAAATCGTTCATCCGATTCCCCTGTCGGATCCCTTTCAACAATGCCGCAAAGAAACGAAGATAAAATCCGGTCCAGTTTTTCCACCTCGATGAGAAACGCATCATGCCCGTAACCCGACTCGATTTCGACGAATGAGACATCCCTTCCGGTGGACAGCATGGCCCGGACGATTTCCCGTGACTGCTCGGTGGGAAACAACCAATCCGTGCTGTAGGTGACAAACAGATATCGGGCTGTGGCCTTTGCAAACGCTTCCGCAAGGGGCCCGTAGGCCCTGGAGATGTCGAAGTAATCCATGGCCTTGGTGATATACAGGTAGCTGTTGGCGTCGAATCTTTCGGTGAAGGTGCTTCCCTTGTGGTTCAAATAGGATTCCACCGCGAACTCCGAAGAAAAATCATAACTTAACCGGTCGGCGGACTGGAGGCGGCGTCCGAATTTGGAGTCCATCAGAAATTCAGACAGATAGGTGATGTGACCGATCATCCGGGCCACGGCCAGACCCTGCTGGGGGCCGGGTTCCCCGTAGTAATGGCCGTTTTGCCAGTTCGGGTCGCTGGTGATCGCGCTCCGGCCCACGGCGTTGAAGGCGATCCCCTGGGCGGAAAGCCGGGCGCAGAAGGCGATGCTGATTGCCGATCGGACCATCTCCGGGTATCTCAGAGACCATTCGAGAACTTGAAAGCCCCCCATGGAGCCCCCCACGATGGCGTGCAGACGGGAGATGCCGAGATGATCGATGAGCCGCTTCTGGGTATCGACCATGTCGCCAATCGTGATGATCGGGAAATCGAGGCCATAGGGCTCCCCGGTTTCCGGATTGATCGAGCTCGGACCGGTCGAACCTTTGCATCCGCCAATGATATTGGAGCAAATCACCCAGAATTTTCGGGTGTCGAAGGCTTTTCCGGGGCCGATCATGGTATCCCACCATCCGGTCCGCTTGTCATGGACGTCGTGATACCCGGCGGCATGGGCATCTCCGGAGAGCGCATGACAGATCAGGACTGCATTGGACCGGGTGTCGTCCGGCTCGCCGTAGGTTTCATAGACGATATCCACCGGTCCCAGGGTGCGGCCCGATTCCAGAACCATCGGATCGCCCTTTTGAGCAAACGTGAATTTTTTTGGTGTTACCTGCCCGACCGAATTCCGGTCCATTTTTAACACTCCTCTATGCCGCGCATTCCACCCCGGTTTTGAAACCCCGCTCGAGATCGGCGAGAATGTCGTCGATATCTTCGATGCCGATGCTCAACCGGACGAAGTCATTCGTGACGCCGGCGGCAAGCTGCTCCTCTTCGCTCAGCTGTTCGTGGGTGGTAGACGCCGGGTGAATGACCAGGCTTTTGGCATCACCGATATTGGCCAGATGGCTGAATAACTCGAGACTCTCGATGAACTTCACGGCAGACGCCTGGCCCCCTTTGATGCCGAACCCCACCAGCGCCCCCTGACCCTTCGGAAGGTATTTATCCTTCAAATGATAGGTGGAAGACGTTTCGAGACCCGGATAGTTCACCCACGATACACAGGGGTTGCTCTCCAGGTAACAGGCCACTGCCAGCGCGTTCTCACAATGGCGGTCCATCCTCAGGTGAAGTGTTTCAAGCCCCTGGAGAAACAACCACGCATTAAAGGGGCTCATGGCGGCTCCCATATCCCTTAGCCCCAGCACCCGGGCGCGAATGATAAACGCCAGGTTCCCGAAGGTATCTACGAATTTCAAACCATGGTACGCCGGATCCGGGTCGTTAAAGGCCGGAAAACGGCCCGATGCGGCCCAGTCAAAATTGCCCGAATCCACAATGAGCCCGCCGATGGAGGTGCCGTGGCCACCAATGTACTTGGTGGCCGAATGGATACTGATGGCAGCGCCAAATTCAAAGGGACGCAGAAGATACGGAGTGGTGACCGTGTTGTCCACGATCAGCGGAATCCCGTGCCGTTTGCCGATATCGGCGATCTGTTCCAAGTCGATGATGTCGAGTTTGGGATTGCCGATGGTTTCAATAAAGAAGGCCTTTGTATTGGAGTTTACAGCGGCCTCCCAGGCGGCCATATCATGGGGTTTTACAAACCGGGTGGTAATCCCCATTTTCGGAAGGGTATTTGCAAACAGGCTGACCGTCCCGCCATAAAGTTCGGCCGATGACACGATTTCGTCACCGGCCTGGGCCAGGGTCAAAATGGTGAGGGTCTCTGCTGCCTGGCCCGATGCCAGCGCCAGAGAAGCCACACCGCCTTCCAACTGAGCCACCCGTTGTTCGAGGACATCGGTGGTCGGATTCATGATGCGGGTGTAAATATTTCCAAACTGTCTCAAGCCGAAAAGATCCGCGGCATGATCGGTGTTTTCAAATGTGTAGGACGTGGTCTGGTACAGCGGGACCGCTCTGGCATGGGTGCTCGGGTCCGGCGTATGTCCTGCGTGGATTGCCTTGGTCGCAAAACCTTGAGTCGTATGTGTCATGTATTCCTCCTTTACCCTAAATCTATCGCTGATGCCCCAACTAGTCTTCCGTGTGGCTATCGATTGTTCATGTCTGCATGAGTCCGTGTCACTTATATCTCGACCTTGACATACCCGGTATCGGAATCGCTATCGGAATCGGATTCGAAACAGGGTGTCCACCGTTGCGGTCGATACCGATACCGATCCCGACGCCGATACCGATGATTCCGCCATCTGCGTTCTATTGGAACTCTCGAATAGGAACACAATTCTGACATCTGCTGTAGATGTTTCGGGTCAAAAAAAAACCTCCCAAAGGGAGGTTCACATCCAATTGCCGCTAACGGCGTCATGTACCCCAATGGGTCTGGAATTAGCACCTTGCTGGAACAGGTTGCTGGGCGGTCACCGGGCCAGGTCCCTCACGCCGCTCTCCATGAATATTTCAGTGAAAGCGTAATGCATTATCCGGGGAAGTCAAATGTCGAGGACAGCGGCGGCCCCACCTTGACCCTCATGCTCGATATCCTTGTTTGCCCCGATCAATTTTTCTTTTGGAACAATACTGTAGCAACAGCGTCAGGAACTCTTGGGAAGGACCTTGGTTTTTACGGCATAAAAGGCAACGGCAACGGCAAGAATCAATCCGGCCGTACCCACAAGTGTGAGGCCGTCATATTTTTCGATATCTAATATGATCACCTTTCGGGCAATGGCGATGAGGGCCACCTCAAGAACGATTTCAATATGGATGACATGATCCTTCAAATAGGCCTTGATGGATTCCAGGAGTTCGATGCCGATGAGCACCAGCATGAAAAAGCCGAAAATCTCCAGCAGATCGGCGATCTCGAGCAGGAACCTGGGAGGTGCCAGGAAATCCTTGATGATAATCCAGCCCAGTTCAAGGGTTGAAATGAGGATTACCAGCGCCATCATGCCAACCAGCGCACCCACGATGTATGTTTCAAACTTGTTAAGGAATTGGATCATGACTTCCGCTCCCATTTGATTAAGAGGCCAACCATTTCATACCGCTCCATGGGCTTTTAGCCCGGACATTGCAATAGGTTCTGCTAGCTCAAGGGCCAGAACATAGGCAACACCACCATAATCACCACCAGCACCACCAGAGTAAGTAAACCCCCGACCTTCAAATAGTCTGCAAATCGATAACCGCCGGGCCCCATGACCAGGATATTGGCCGGATGGGCGATCGGGGTGGTAAAGCTGGCCGATGCGGCTATGGCAACAGCCATCATCAGGGTTTGTGGGCTGATGCCCATGTTGGCGGACGTGTTCAAGGCGATGGGCGCCATCAATACCACCAGCGCTGCGGTGGGCACAAAACACGTGGCAATGAACGTCAGGCTCACAAGGCCCAGCATGACGGCGCGGGGGCCAAAGGGACCCACCAGGCTGACCACCGCTTCGGCAATATACTTGGCGGCACCGGTTTGATCCAGAGCCGTTCCCAGCGGCAGCATGCCGGCAATCAGAAACACCGCCTTCCATTCGATTTGCCGGTAAGCTTCCTCCATGGTCAGGCATTTTGACATGACCATGACCGCCGCCCCGACGACCGCAGCGATATAAATGGGCACCCATCCGAGAAATACCGGGAGCAGCGTCAGGCCCATGATGGCAGTCGACAGCAGGGCTTTTTCCTGGCGCACCGGCTCCCTGGCCATATCGGTCAGCACGAGAAAATCAGGCTCCTGCCCGAGCAGTTTGAGCTTTTCATAGGGACCATGGAGTAATATCGCATCACCGAACAAGATGGCCTCATCCCGCAAATTTGTACGGATCGCCTTTCCACGACGCCAGATGGCCAGTACGGTGAGTCCGTACTTTTCCCTGAAATTCAATTGGCGCAGGGTCATGCCTTCGAGGGTGGTGTGGTGGGACAGAATCGCTTCCACCAGCCCGAAGTCACCGGCCGTCAGCGCGTCCACATCCACAGAATGCCGTTGGTCGACCTCCAGCTCTTGAAATCCCTTTAGTATCTCAAAATCCGACCTGCGGCCTTCAACCACCAGCCGATCGCCGGCCTGAAGCACTTCACCAGGTTCCGGGAGGGTGATCGGTTCTCCCTGACGCAAAATTCCCAGAATTCTGCTGCCCAGGACATCACCGATCCGGCTCTCCTTCAATGTCTTGCCGATCAACATCGATTCATCGGGCACCCGCATCACCATCAGACGTTCATGCAGCTTGTAGGTTTCGATGGCTTCCCGGCGCGGGACATAGCGGAATTGATCGAATCCGGGCATTTTTTCCATGGCCTCGAGCTTTTCAACCGGGCCGGCCACCAGCAGCCAATCGCCCCGCTGGAGGATCTCATCCGGCAGGCGGGTCCGCTTGATGCTCCCGTCGTGGCGGATGGCCAGCACGTTGGTGCCGAAACGCTCGCGAAAATTCAATGTGTTCAATGTCTTGCCCACATAGGCGGAAGCCATCGGCAGACAAATTTCGGCAATCCGGATATCATCCGAATAGGGTCTTTCCAGGTCGATTCCCCCTTCCTCGATTTCCAGTTGACGTAACTTTGACAGCCCATCCAGGGCTTCAGGTTGTCCCTGGACCGTCAGCAGATCGCCCCCTTGAAGAACATCTCTGGGGCCGGGGGCGACCGACATCGCCCGTTTGCGGGTAATACCGAGGATATGCAGACCCAGAACAGACCCGATTCGGGTACCGGCAAGGGTCTCTCCGATCAAGACCGAATTTTCGGGTACGCGAATCGTAAACATCTTCTCCCGGAGTTTATAGTCGGGCGACAGATCACCGTTTTTGATCCTGGCGGTATCCCTGGCCAAATCCCGGTCTGGCAGCATGTGACGTCCGACCAGCACCATAAAGGCCACACCGGCAGCCATGACCGCCAGGCCCACCGGGGTAAAGTCGAAAAAGGAAAACGTTTTCATTCCGGCGTCCCTCAGGGCGTCGGTCACCAGGATGTTCGGCGGGGTTCCGATCTGGGTGGTCAACCCACCCAAAAGTGATCCGTAGGCAAGGGGCATCAAAAGGCGCGACGGTGAACGGCCGGTATGACGGGCGATATCCATCACCACCGGAAGCATGAGGGCGGCCACCGCAACATTGTTCATAACAGCCGACATGACCCCCGCGGTGACCATGATCACAATAATCATAGTGGTTTCGGTGTTTCCGGCCATGCGTAGGACAACTTGTCCGATAATGTTGGCAACACCGGTGCGGGTCAGGCCCCCGCTGAGGATAAACACCGCCCATATCGTTACCACCGCCGGATTGCTGAACCCGGAGAGGGCTTCCGTCGGGCTGACCAGGCCTGTCAGTGCGACGCTGCCCATGGCCAGCAGGGCGGTGACCTCCATGGGAATCCACTCGGTGACAAGAAGCACCACCGAAATCGAAAGTATGGCAAATACCAGGGCTTTTTCCGGTGTCACGGATGGTCTCCTTGGCATGTACTGGGATGCTCAACGCCCGGAAGATTACTCAAGGCGTATTGTTTCAGTAAGTCAAAGTTATAAGGATGATATTCCGCAAAACAATGGATGCGCTTCACATTTACCTGAAGGGCGTTAAGGCAATCTTGAGAATGGTACGTTCGCGCGGTCGTGGCACTGGGGGCGACGGGCAGGTATCGTCAGCATGTACTTGTTATGAACGTCCTGTTAAGTCTCGGAGTATCTCCAACCCATTTAGAGAAGACCTAAATTTCTGTTTCCATTTGCTCCAGTATGGTTTCGGCCTGGTTCAGCCGTTGAATCGCCTTGGTACCCAATTGTTTTACCAGTCCGGAGAGTAATGTTTCGATGCAGATCACCGCCGCTGCAATCGGGCTGAAAAAATAATCCCCTTCAATGGATGTAATCAGGAAGTGGTCGGTATCGCTGGCCAACGGCGAAGACAACGTGTCTGTTATCGCGATAATGTCCACGGCCTGGTGTTTGCAGATACGACAAGCGTCAACGGTATCTTTCGTGTACGGAGTGACGCTGATGGCGACAAGTACATCCCCAGGTCTGAGAACAGACAAATCCTCAGCCAGCGTGTGGCCGGCCTGGCCGATGAGAGTCACCCGATCGCGGATCATATTAAGGTAAAAGCCCAGGTAGTGGGCCAGGGGATAGCTGCTTCGCAGACCGACAATGAGAACACGTCTGGCTTTGACCATCAGCTTGATGATGTCGGCAAACCGCTGTTCATCGAAGCTGTCCGCCATCAGCATGACATTGCTCCATTCATCCTGGATAACGCGCTCCAACAGAGAGGTTTTATCGTCGTGGCCGGCGGGTCCCCGCTGTAAAAATTTCTTCACCTGTTCGCTGTAAAAATTCTTTCGTTGTCTCAGGCTGCTCCGGAAAAGCTCCTTGAGCCCCGGAAAGCCATCAAAGCCGAGTTTCTGAGCCAAACGGGTAATGGATGAAATGTTGATGTCATTTTCCCGGGCGATCTCGGATATGGATTTGGCTGCCGTCTCGTTGGGCTCATCGAGCATCCGCTTTAGCACAGCCAGGTTACGATCGGTCAGCCGTGTGGTGTGCTCACCCTCGCGGATGTCGATATACAGGTGTCTGAGTTCCTCTAAACTGGTAGGCGCCTGGGCTGCCATAGTCCTAAATTCCTTTACACCGAACGGCGTACATCACAGATAGCAAAATCAATCCGAACAGTGCCGATAGTCTCTTCATAGAGAGCGTAACATACAGCGATACCGGGGAGTTCATCAAAATTTGGTGGCAGCCCGGATTATAGCGTCACTTCCGGCAAATCATCCAGCCAACCACCGCTTTCTGTCAGCTGGCGCACCAGAAGCCGGGAAATTTCTTCCTCATGCCCGGATCGTGCGTGCAGTTGTTTGAGAACCAGTTTGTCACCGATCCGGCCATAGATCTCCAGTTTGCCGATATCATGGCCGATGATGTACTTGAATCGTTTCGCATAGCCGTCAAAATAGCGCCGCGCGCCGTCAACAATATCGACGCCTCTTCGCAGCGGCACCTGGAAGTGATGTCTGACGCGGGTCACCGGCATACACTGATACAGGTAATAGGGATTGACGCCGATACGTAACAGCCCATTCATCAAATCCACCAGCGCCTCCACGCTGTCATTGACACCGGCCAGCAACACCGCCTGGTTGTTCACGGTAACGCCCGTGCTTCGGATTCGACGGACGGCCTCGGTCGATACGGGCGTGATTTCCTGGGCATGGTTGAAGTGCGTCGGGATAAAGAGGGTCTTTTCAGTGTTGAACTCTTTCAGCAGGGCGATCAGTTCATCATCGAATAACCGGAGGGGATACGATACCGGAACGCGTGATCCGATCCTGACATGGTTCAGATGCTCGATGTCTTTCAAGGCGTTCAACATTTTTCTGAGCACGTTTGTCGGCAGCATCAGCGGATCTCCGCCGGATAAAATGGCGTTGGTGATCTCCGGGTGTCGTGCAATGTAGCCAGCCGCCTTTTCAAAATTTTTTACCGTGAGATCATTGGGCAGGCCCACCATGCGTTTCCGGAAGCAATGCCGGCAGTACATGGCACAGTATTCGGATGTCACCACAAGGGCGGTGTAATCATACTTGTGCAACACGCCGTTGCCTTTGTTGTGCTTGTCGTCACCGTACGGGTCCTTTGTGGTTTCGCCCATGGCTCCGGCAACGACAAGTTCCTGTGCATCCGGAACGCAAAGCCTGCGCACGGGGTCCTCCGGATTTTCAATATCGATCAAGCTGAGGTAGTAACGTGGAATGTTCATGGGATGGATGTCGATGACCTTCCGCAGATCAGCTTCTTCTTCAGGGCTTAACGGAAGGTATTGCTTGAGTTCATCGACAGTGGTGATGTTGTTCTTGAGCTCTTTGCGGTAATCCAGTTGTGTCCAGTCAATATTCCCGAACATGGATTTTCCGGCGATTGTGTTTGGAACACGATGGTTCTTCATGGTGACCGACTCCAGTTTCTGAATAGTTGTTTCGCGCCCGCGCCTGTATCCGGAAAAGCGAGCGCAAGATTTGTTTGGCGACAGGTGCGAGGTTATGGTTGTGTCCAATCTCCGGTCGGAACAGACGAGGGGGTATTGCGCGGTGAACGGATACAATTTCTACGGTTAACGTTAATGCATGCGAATAACGGCCCTCTCCCGATTCTGCTGAGTGAGGTGAATTTGGATCGATGGCGAAGGTGCTTCTCCCAATACGCTGGAGAAGACGCCCAGGGGTTACCCGTCCGCCTGGGGCGGATAAACCTGCGGCGGCACCTGAGGCGGCCAGGGCGTGCCCGCCTCAGTCAAGGATCCAAGGGGCCACAGGGTCATATCACCCGACCCTTTGGCCCCGAATCGATCACCCCGACGCTACCGGGGTATCCGTCTTTTTCATGATCCAAACGACGACTAAATCGGGGATGAGCCTTTTGTAATCATTGCGTATGTGTGCTCAATACCCGACGTGTTTTAGAAAATCCTTCAACCTGTCAGAGCTGGGAGATCTCAGGAGCGCCTCCGGATCACCGTCTTCCGCGATGCGGCCGTCGTCCATGAACAAAAGCCTGGAACCGGCTTTGCTGGCAAAACTCATTTCGTGGGTAACCACCACCATGGTAATGCCTTCCCGGGCGACGGCCGTCATCACATTGAGAACCTCTTCGCGCAATTCCGGGTCCAGCGCCGAGGTGGGCTCGTCGAAAAGCATGATTTTAGGCTTTACCGCCATCGCCCGTGCAATCGCCACCCGTTGTTGTTGACCACCGGAAAGCTCGGCAGGATAGTGACTGCTCCGATCGGAAAGGCCGACTTTTTCCAAAAGATCATCGGCAATGGCCTTGGCCTCGCTACGGGAAGCGCCCCGGACTTTTCTTGGGCCAAAAGCGACATTATCCAGGGCGGTCATGTGCGGGAACAGGTAGAACAGCTGAAACACCATTCCAACTTCCTTGCGAATTTCGCGGATCTGCCGCCTTTGACGGGGCAGACAAATGCCATTGACGATTAATTCTCCCGACGTGATAATCTCCAACCCGTTAATACAGCGCAGCAGGGTTGACTTGCCCGAGCCTGAAGGCCCGACGATGACGACCACTTCTTTTTGCTCTATCGCCAGGTCGATGTCATGCAAAACTTCCACTTTGCCGAAACTTTTGCCGACGTCTCTGAATTCAATGACACCGCTCATATGATCTGCATCCTTTTTTCGACGAACTTGAGCATCAGGGCCAACGCCGACGTCATGATGAGGTAACAGACGGCAACCGCCGTCCAGATTTCCAGTGCCCTGAAATTACTGGCCATGATCTCTTGGCCCTGACGCGTCAACTCCCCCACACCGATGACAATAAACAGGGAGGTGTCTTTCAGGCTGATGATAAACTGATTGCCAAGGGGGGGGATGGCGCGCTTGAAGGCGATTGGGCCGATGATGTTTGCGATCAACTGCAGCCGGCTGATTCCCATGGCCATACCGGCTTCGATCAGCCCCTTGTTTACGGACTCCACGGCGCCCCGCACGATCTCCGCCATATAAGCACCTGCGTTGATAATGATGGTAATGATGGCCGCGGTCAGGGCATTAAAGCGTACCCCTTTGATACCGGTGGACACTTCGATAAGCATCGGCAGGGCAAAGTAGATAAACATGGCCTGAACGATGATGGGTGTTCCCCGGATCAACTCGATGTACATGATGGCAAGTTTTTGTCCCACGACGCCGAGCACCCGCCAAAAACCGTAGCTTTCACCACCCACGGCTCGGGTTCCGGTAAGCCGCAACAGCCCGGCCACGGTTCCCAGAACCATTCCCCCGGTGATTCCGATAATGGTGATGTACCAGGTCAACTTGGCCCCTTCGATCAAGGCAGGGATCGATTCAACGATGTATTTAAATTCAAAGCCCATGATTTTCTTTTCGTCTTTACCTGAGCGGAGCGGATTTGGACGTGACCAAAACCTGTACTCGGTTTTAACGCGTCCCCCCGGTTATAGGCGTCACGCGTTGCATACCACCGCCGACCGTTCGGCGACGTACAGAGCCTGGGGCATCCGGTACGGCCATCCAACGGTGGCGCCGATGAATTCGATCGAACACTCCCGTCAACGGCGGGATAACCCTTATTCCGGTAATGTGCCGAACCACTTCATGTAGATCTTGTCGTATTCACCATCTTCCTGCATTTCCAACAGAGCGATGTTGGCCTTGTCGCGCAACGCGCTGCCCTGCTGAAAGCCTATTCCGTAAAAGGCCGCCTTTACATCGGGGCCAACCGCTTTGACTCTGCCCTGGCCGGCCGTTTTGATGAAGTACAGGACGTTGGGTGTGTCATGCATGGCCGCGTCCGCCCCGCCGGTAACCACTTCCAGATAGGCCTGGTCGATATTGGGGAACTTGGTAACTTTTTTTGCGCCCAGGGTATTTACATAATCCACTGTGGCCGTTCCGGTCTTTACCGCCACCACTTTGCCTTTGAGATCCGCGGGGCCGTTGATGTCGGTATTTTCAGAGCGGACCATGACCTTTAAACCGGCCCTGAAGTAAGGATGTGAAAAGTCAATGGCTTTTTCTCTGCCGGATTTAATGAAGATAGCCGCAAGTACCACATCCAGGTTCCCTGTGGTCAACCCGGGAATAAGCCCGTTAAAATCCATGGGAATTAATTTGTAGTTCAGGTTTAGACGTTTGGCGATTCCGTCCCACAAATCAACGTCGAAACCGGTATACTTGCCGTCCTTGCCTTTGAATTCAAAGGGAACAAAGGCCGTGTCCACACCGACGCGTAAATCGGCGCCATACGCGGCACCGGCCACCGTCAGAATCATGACGATCGTAAGAATCGAAGAGATCCATTTGCTCTTGAGTGTCGTTTTCAATTTCTCCTCCTTTTAATTTTGTATGTGATGAGAGTGGTATGTACACCACGCGGAGACTTCCAGGCAATGAGCGGACCAACTTGATAGAAACACGCTATCTGTAATGGATTTGATTGTCAATCATATTTGCGCATTTTTTTATTTACGCAAATATGATTGCATTTCGAGCCCGTGTATCATCTGGGTGTCAGCGTGAGGATTCCGTCCTCCGACCGCATATCCACATTGAACCGGTTGAGGTAGTTTAGGCCCAGCAGGCCGAGTCCCGGTTGATTCGGGATATCCAGAACCAGGGCATTCACGCGCCGGACCGTCCACCCGTCGAGCTCGATGGCATCGAGTATGACCTCCCGGGCGGTGACCAGTCCGCCGGCAGTGTAAACTTGTCTCTTTGGTCCCGCGGATTCGATGGGAATACCGAGGCGGCGCGCCGTCGAACTTGGAATGGTGACCGTGGATGCGCCGGTATCGATCAGAAAGTCCAGGGACACCTGACCGTTCAATGTCGCCAGGACCGGAATGTTTCTCGCACCGGGCGTAAACCGGATGACAATTTTACCCTCTAACCCCTTGAGTTCCTGAATCTCTCTTTCGATATCCGTAACCTGGGTCTGGAGCGACACCGGGTAGCTTTTCGAATACAGCAACCTTTCCGCTTCGGTCCAATCCCTGTCGAACAGGGCCAGACGGACCTCGAAAAGATGGATTTCCGGGTCATCCGGGAAATAGGATCGGGCGATCTCGAGTCGCCGGGCAACGCTCGCCCAGTCACCCTGTTCGGATAGCTCCTCCAGGTGCTGAACAGTGATGCTCCGGTGGAATGCGTTCAGACGGTTTGACGCCTCCGGATCGCCGGTTGATATGTAGTCCCGTACATCCTCGAGAGTTTCGACGGCGCCGGCCGCCCCATATAATTCTCCGGTTTCCCGGCTGACCAGGAGCAGAATATCGATATCGTCGATGTCAAGCAATACCCCGCGGTTGAAAAGGTCGAGGGCGGCGGAGGCATCGCCCTGGGAAGCAACCCTTCGGATGGTATCCATAATATCGGAATTTACAGTCTTGTCGCGAAGACGATCCGGTGTGTTGTCGATCGATAGTTTTTTGGGAAACTGAAATGCGGAGATCAATTCTTCGAGGCGCTGAAGGTCGCCCTGCCGGTTATCGGCAAGGGCCTGCAGGAATTTTTCCTCCCGGCTGTCGGCAAACGAGAGCCGGTAGTAGTCATCGATCTGCACCTCGATCCCCAGCCGCTGCCCCTCCCGGCCGTTCCAGAAAAAGGCGCCCTCTGCGCCGGCTCCAAAGGTCCAGCCGACCGCCCGGTTCTCCTGGAAAAAAACGCCAGGTCCGGATAACCCGGATGGAAGGGCGCAGGAGATAAAGTAGCCCTCTTCGACACATTCCCGAGGCGTAACGTTACCCAGACGCGTTCCCGTCTCCAATGAAATCCAGTCGATAGCGTTATCCTCGTTCCAGGGGTGCAGATCCGGCCCTTTCACCGGGGCAGGCAGCGCCGTTTGCCACAATCCGACCGTATCAAAATCCCGGAAAATTCCGCCCTCGATGGTGGTCTCCCCAACATCGGGGACCCGCACGCGCCATCGAAATCCCCCTTGACCGAGTCTCAAGGGTAACGCCATCCAGCCATTGTCGATGACCGGGGCCGGGGACTCGCTGATGAGGCCGCCGGTAATGTCTTCGATAATGACGGTCCCGACCGGCAGGTTGATCCGGCCCTGCTGAACCCTCGCCATACCGGTGGTTTGATCCCGACCACTACCGGTGGCAGGGCCGGGAGTCCTCGGATTCTGTTGAGAAACCGCATCCGGGGAATCGCCTGACGGCCGATGGTAAATCTTGGTGCGCCACAGGGCCAGGCTGGAAAGGACTACCGCAATTAGAAGGAATATACCGAAATAGACGGCTGTCCGACGACCACCGGGGTCCGGACTGACCTGGAGGTCATGGCCGCAGCGGCTGCAGAACTGAGCCTGAACGTCGACAGGGCTATGGCAGTTGGGGCATTTCATCAGGAAAGGTTCACGGGCTTCGAAGAAACGCGCTCTCGCGCAATGCCGGGCTACGGATTTGTGTAGTAATCGAGGATTGCGTCGATCAAACCCGGGATGGTAAAGTGCTTCGCTTCGATGTGAACGTCGAATCCGAGCTCTTTGGCGGTGTCCGACGTAATCGGGCCGATACTTGCCACGATCACATGTTCCATGAGGGAAGAAAAGCGGTCTTCGGGGATCAGCGCCTTGAAGTTGCGGACCGTAGAGGAACTGGTAAATGTGACCATGTCGACGCGACCGGCGTCCAGTTCCGCTGCCAGTTGTCCGGCTTCGTCTTCCACCGCCCGGGTTTGATAGACCGTAATCTCATCCACGGCGGCACCCATCTTTGCGAGCTCGGCCGGAAGGATGGGCCTGGCTTCGGCGGCCCGGGGCAGCAGAATACGCTGCCCGTTGACATCTTCTTTTTCGAATGCTGCGATCACCGATTCGGCGCGGTAACTTTCCGGAATAATGTCGGTGGTGAGGCCAAATTCGCCCAGGCGAGCGGCTGTGGCCGGGCCGATGGCGGCGGTATGAAAATGTCCCAGGGAGCGGACATCTTTCCCCAACTCAAAGAGCCGTTTGAAGAAATAGCCGACACCGTTAACACTGGTAAAGACGATCCACTGATAGTCCGAGAGCCGGGCGATAGCACGATCCAGATCGGACCAGTCCGAGGGTGGCACGATTTCGATGGTAGGGCACTCCAGGACCGCCGCGCCCATCTCCGAGAGACGCTGGACGACATCGCTGGCCTGTTGCCGGGCCCGGGTGACGACAATGCGTTTACCCAGCAGTGCCCGGTCTTCGAACCATTTGAGTTTTTCTCGAAGCTGCACCACGCCACCAATGACAATAATCGCGGGCGCTTTAAAGCCGGCGGCTGTCACCCGTTCCGTGATGTTTTCCAACGTTCCGGTGACGGTCCGCTGGTGGGTGGTCGTGCCCCAGCGGACCAGGGCGGCCGGCGTATCCGCTGGCATTCCGTTTCCGGTCAACCGGGAGACGATGCTCGGCAGGTTTTTGACACCCATCAAAAAAACGAGCGTGCCGATCCCCCGGGCCAGGGATTTCCAGTCGATGCTCGTTTCGCTTTTTGTGGGATCTTCGTGACCGGTAACAAACGCCAGGGTCGAGGTAAAATCCCGATGGGTTAGCGGGATGCCGGCATATGCCGGTGCCGCAATGGCCGATGTCACTCCGGGAACAATTTCAAAGGGGATTCCGGCAGATTCCAGAACCTCCGCTTCTTCACCGCCTCGTCCAAAGATAAAGGGATCACCGCCTTTCAGGCGTGTTACCATGTTTCCGGCCGTTGCCTTGTCGACCAGAAGTCGGTTTATCCCATCCTGGGACAGGGTGTGGTCCCCCCCTTTTTTCCCGACATATAAAATTTCCGCGTCTTCCCGGGCATATTTGAGGAAGTCTTTTGCTGCCAGATAGTCGTAAATAACGACATCTGCAAGCTGGATGCACCGGCGCCCCTTGATCGTGATCAGTCCGGGGTCGCCCGGGCCGGCACCCACCAGGTAAACTTTTCCTTTTGAAGTTGTCATTGAAGTCCCGTCGCCCGTTTAGCGGCATTGTTGCGTTTCATAACATCGTTGTACGATTTTATTTCGATATTCGGATGTCGGAAAATGGCTTCATGGTTCCGATTCTGTTCCATATAGCTTGTCGAGAATTTTTCTGGCCCCCCTATCGAGCAGCATGTCTGCCAGTGCCGTTCCAATTTTCTCGGCGTCCTCCGGGGGGCCATCCAAGGATTCACGGATCACAGTCTTTCCGTCCAGGTCCGCCACCAGACCGGTCACCTGCAGTCGGTCTTCCTCCAGGATCCCGTGACCGGCAATGGGAACCTGGCATCCGCCTTCGAGACGGGCCAGAAATGCACGCTCTGCGGTCACCACCGTTCGTGTTTCCGGATTTTCCATGGCGCTGAGGATGGGTTGTAGCGCATCATCCCCGTGACGGGATTCGATGCACAGGGCGCCCTGCCCGACGGCGGGCACCATGAGGTGGACGTTCAGGTATTCGGTGATACGATCTTGAAGACCTAACCGGCGTACGCCGGCGGCTGCCAGGACGATGGCATCCAGGTCTTCGGTGTCGAGCTTTCGAATCCGTGTGTCGAGATTGCCGCGCAGCGGCACGATGTGAACATCAGGGCGGTGTGCGAGGAGCTGGGCGGCACGTCGCAGGCTGCTGGTGCCGATCCGGGCCCCTTCCGGAAGCTCGGAAAGGGTGTGATTCTTACGCGAGAAAAGCACATCAACCGGCAATTCCCGTTCGGGCACCGCCCCGATAACAAGACCTTCCGGCAGTTCGGAGGGCATGTCCTTCATGCTGTGTACCGCCAAATCAACACGCCCATCCAGGATGGCTTCTTCGATCTCCTTTACAAAAAGCCCCTTGCCGCCCACCTTGGAAAGGGGAACATCCAGGATCTTATCGCCGACGGTCTTGATGGCGGTCAGCTCGACGATGGCATCCGGTTTGAGACTCAGGATACGGGATTGCACCCATCGCGCCTGCCAGAGGGCCAGCTGGCTCCCCCGGGTACCGATTCGTATCTGTTTGCCCATCAGTGTCCGCAGCTCGAACAACCCGTTGCCGCACATCCGCTGCAGGCGGAGTCCGAAGCGGCTTTCTTGATCGTTTGACCGCCGCTTCCCTTGCTGACAAATCCACAGGCAGACATCAGGCGGCAGACGTCGGTGCTGCAACATTCCGGGCATTCCGGTGTATCATTGCCCAGAATCAAGCATTCGAAGTCCTTGTTGCATGTTGCACAGTGATACTCGTATATGGGCATTGTGTTTCTCCCTAATTCAATATCGTCGTGTTTCCTAAAACCGTTGCACGATTTAATGGAACAGCTCACCAACCCGGGCGATTGTGAAACTAAGTCTTTCCGATTTAAAAATCAACCGGATCCAATTCCTCCAACACCCCTGCGGCGATCATCGGCAGCAACAGTTCGTGGTGGCCCACCAGACTGAGTCCTTTACCGCCGTCGGCGGTCGGTCGGTGAACGACGTTGGTCATCGGTCGATAATGGCGGATAAAATCAAGATTCACCGCCGTAAAATGATGCACGGTGTGGCCCAGATTTCGCACCAGGGAGAGGGCCTTTAAAAACACCTCCGGAAGAATCACCGCCGAGCCGATATTCAGATAGACCCCATTTTCCAGGGTAGACACCATCGAGGAAAATATCCGGAAATCCCGATGTGTCGCTCCGCCGGCGGCCTCGGCATCGAATTCCGGGTGCATGTGGATAATATCCGTTCCGATCGCCACATGGACCGTCACCGGAATATTCAGCTGGACGCCTCTGGCCAGAATGCTTTTGTCTTTGAGGGGGAAGTTTTCGTCAATGATCGTTTTCCCAACCGCTTCTCCAAGCCCCAGATTTTTGTCACGGGCCGTTCGGATGGCGTCGTTGAGAACATTTCCGGTTTCCCTGGCCATGCCGAAAGAGCCGTTTCCCAAGGCAGCGGAGACATCCTCTGAGGTCTGTCCGGTCATCGCCACTTCCAGATCGTGAATGATGCCGGCACCGTTCATCGCGATCCCGGTAATAATCCGCCGTTGCATCAGGTCGATGACTACCGGGTTCAAACCGACCTTGATGACGTGAGCGCCCATTCCCACGAGGGTCGTTTTGCGCTCTCTGCGGGCTTTTGCAATGGAGGATATCACTTCTTGGATACCTTCACCGGCCAGGATGCGCGGGAGTCGCGCCAGAAATTCCCTGAAAGTGCCGCCCGCCTCCCACGGCGACGCAAAGTCCGAGGCGGACACTTTGCTTTTGCGATCCGACAGGGCGCAGGTCTTGAGGCCATCCAGAACTATGGGTTTGAAACCGTCCGTCATGGCGCGTCGAACCTTTCCGGGAAAAGTATCCTGTCGACCAGGTCGCAAACAACATGGCCGAAAACGATGTGGGTCTCCTGAATGCGGGCGGTCACATCCGACGGCACGGACAATGTCACATCCGCCACGTCCTTTATCTGCCCGCCCCTTCCTGTCATCCCCAACGTGAACAAGCCGGCATCCCGGGCCGCTATCATTCCCAATACGACATTTTTCGAATGGCCACTGGTGCTGATACCCCACGCCACGTCATGGGGCCGGCCGATAGCCGAGATCTGCTTTGAAAAGATTTCATCGAAGCTGTAATCGTTGCCGATACTGGTCAAAATCGACGTGTCGGTGGACAAGGCGACCGCCGCCAAAGGCGGCCGTTCAACCTGGAAACGATTCACAAATTCTGCCGCAATGTGCTGAGCATCCGCGGCACTGCCGCCATTTCCGAAAATCAGTATTTTATGCCCCGACGTCAGGGCCCGTGCCAGACTATCCGCCGCATCCAAAAGCCGGTCCATGTTCTCGGGGATGCTCTTTCCCATGACAGCGATGGTTTCGCTGAGCGTGTTCCGAACGACCTGTTTCATGCGGTGTCTATCCTCGCGCGTCTGAAGTACGCTTTTTGAATGCCTCTGCGGGAGACGGGGTTTTAATATCCCGTGTCAGCATTTCAATCTGTTGCCGGCAACTGCTGCCCAGGGCAGAGGCCTTGCGAAACTGGTCGAGAGCCTCCAGGGGAAGATTTTGGCGCAGGAGTACCTGTGCCAGACGGTGCCGATACATTCCGTTGTCCGGTTCGATCGCCACGCTTTGTCGACAAAATATTTCTGCGATTTCCGGGTTTTCGCCCATTTCGTGAAACAAATACCCGATACCCGAAAGGGAGGCCGCATCATTTGGGTTCTTTTTGATCCCTTTTTTATAGGCGTCGATGGCCGCCGGGCGTTCTTCCAGGGCGCTCAGGCAATCGCCCAGGTAGCGATACGCCGTGGCAGCATCCGGATTTAACCGGGTCGCCCTTTCGAAATAGGGTTTGGCTTCCTCGGGCTCGTTTCGCTCCAAGTGGACGCGACCGGTCTGAAACGCCGTTTCGAAAAGCTCCTCTCTTTCATTCGCTTTCTGAAAATATTCGAGGGCCTTCTCCTTCTCCCCTTTTAGCATATGCACCAGGCCGGTGTTATACGTGGCCATTACTTCGGCGGGTTCAAGACCCAGCACCGTTTCAAACTCTTCGAGGGCTCTGTCCAGGTCACCCAAAATACCGTAGCAGACGCCCAGACTGTTGTGTACGTTCACGTTGTTCGGGTCGAGCGCGAGGGCGTGCTCGAATTCGCCCACAGCACCGTTAAGATCACCGTGTTGGTAAAGCTGGTCGGCACTGATATTGAGACTGACCGAATCAAACCCGACCACGCTGCCGGGACCGAAAAACGCGGCATGGTCCAGGGCTTTGAGAGCATTTTCAAGTATCTGTGACCGGTCGTAGTCCAGGCTGGGGTAGGTGGCGTACCCGATGGAGACCGTGCCCTGGGTCGTGGCTTTCAGGATGTCCCGAAGTTTTTCTGATTTTTTCAGGATGGGCGTGTTCCCTTCGACCTTGAAAAAACAGCCGAAAATATCGGCATCGAGAATTCCCCAGACACCCTCATTTTCACGGCATGTCGCATCGACGACATCTGCCACGGCTTTTTGCAGACGGACGTTCGGATCCTGGCCCTGCCGAGCCTCGTCCAGTTTGAAGTTGTCGATGCGAATAGTGACCACTTCAAAGCTGGGGCTCGCAGTAAAGCGATCGAGAGCGGTATGTAAAAACGTCGCGCCGGCGGGAACATCCGGAAAATGCTCCACCAGCCGTTTCGAACCGGCCGGATACCTTTGCTCGGAAATATCTCGATGGACGGTGGCCTCTGTTTGGGAAAGCAAAAAATGCTGCGTCGAGCAGCGGCTTCTAACAAGCTCCTGACGGGGTTCAGCTTCAGTCTGATTCATGATCCATTCTTCTGCAGCAGTTTTGACAATGCGTCGGCAATAATCTGAGGATCGTCTTCTTGCAACGTCCTTGGGTCTAACATAAACCGGTCTTCCTCGATGCGTCCAATGATCGGCGGGCAGTATGAGCGCATGGCCCGTTCGATGGAGTTGACGGAAACACCCCGAATATGGAGGCTTACACAGCGAGTCGGCAGTTCCAGCAACGGGAGCGAACCGCCACCGGCTTTGGACGACCGCTGGATAATCTCCAGGTGAAGGTGTGTGGATCCGATATCGTCCAATACCGTCATGAGATGCGCGGCCTTTGCTTCAATGACACTCATCGGCATGGTCAGCATTTGCAGCGTCGGAATGGCCGATATGGCTTTTTCTTCTTCCCGGTACAGCCGGAATGTGGTTTCCAGGGCGGCAAGGGTCATCTTGTCGATGCGAAGGGTGCGAGTGATGGGATTCGTTTTTATTTTGTCAAGGATGCGCTGTTTCCCCACGATAATACCGGCCTGTGGACCGCCGAGCAGTTTATCGCCACTGAAGGTCACGACATCGGCGCCACTGGCCACGGTATCCTGTACGGTCGGCTCACGGATAAGCCCGTATTTTGAAAGGTCGATGAACATACCGCTGCCCAGGTCTTCCATCACCGGGATATTGTTCGATTGCCCAAGTTTCGCCAACTCCTGTATCGGCACTTCGGCAGTGAATCCCACGACGCTGTAATTGCTTCTGTGCACTTTCATCAGAAGCCCGGTATCCGCGTCGATGGCATTTTCATAATCCTTCAAATGGGTCCGGTTGGTCGTGCCCACCTCGGTCAGGATCGCACCGCTCTTTACCATGACATCGGGTATACGGAAGGATCCGCCAATCTCTACAAGCTCCCCCCGGGATACCACGGCTTTTTTGCCCCGTGCCAGGGTGTCCAACGTCAACAGCACCGCGCCGGCATTGTTGTTGACGACCATTCCGGCCTCAGCCCCGGTGATCTCACAGAGAAGGTCTTCGATGACGCTGTAGCGGGATCCCCGTTTGCCGGCTTCCAGATCGTACTCCAGGTTTGAATACCGGCCGGAAATCAAGGCGACATTCTCAATCGCCTCCTGAGCAAGCAGGGAACGCCCCAGGTTGGTATGAATCACCACACCGGTGGCGTTGACGACGCGCTGAAGATTCGGCGAGATGGCCTGTATGACCCTCTTTTTGACGGACCTGGCTAACGCCTCGGAGGTGAGTTGTTCCGATGTGATGCGGCCCCCGTCTTCAAGAATGGCGTGACGGTGGTGTTCGATAACGGACCGGACCGAGCTGACCATCACCGAGGGGGGAACCGCTGCGAATACCTCATCATCTTTTACCGTTTCCATGAGGCGGTCGACGCCGGGCAACATCCGTAACAGTTTTTGTTGCGCTTCGTTCAGGTTCATCCCTGCCTTCCTATCGGCAAACGCGCTTCCATTGGGTCCGGGCGGCAGATCTTGTTGCTTCAATGAAAACGTCGACCCATATCCCGGATTACCCGCAAAATATACACATTTATCATTGCAGAGGAAGATTATTCAATAAATTTCCTTGAAAAATGTGAACCTGGACCTCCCGGGGCAGGGGTCCCCAACTTATAACCGCCTTCTTTGGCGGCCATATGGAGGTCAGGTCTTGCGGCACTTCAGAATTTTCAATACTATCGTGAAACGTCGCGTTCAGGTGGAAAGGCAATTATGGCAAAGGCTTCGGAAACCATTTTCATTGTCAATCCTCAAGCCGGAAACGGTTCCACCGGCAAGACATGGCCCCATCTGAATACCCATGCGCGCGCACGATTGGGGCGTTTCGAGACAGTTTTTACCCGGTGGCCTGGAGACGCGGTTCGGGCCACACGACGGGCCTTGGAGGAAGGTTGCCGGCGGATCGTTTGCGTGGGGGGTGACGGGACCCTCAGTGAGGTGGTCAACGGGTTTATGGCTGTGGCACCGACGACCCGTGGACAACGTGAGCTGGGTTTTATTCCGAACGGGACCGGGTGTGATTTCGTTCGCACGGTGGCCATCCCGAGGAATCTGAAACAGGCGGTCGGCACCATCGCCGCGGGCCGAAGCCGGCCCATCGATATCGGCAGGCTGTGGCTTCGGCGTCACGGGGCCCGGCCGGTGTGTCGGCACTTTCACAACATTGCCAGTTTCGGGCTGGGTGGTGAAGTCAGTGCACGGGTGAACCGTGGCTCCAAGGCCTTTGGACCCTTTCTATCGTTTCTATGGGCAACTGTCGTGGCGCTTCTCCGGTACGGAAAAAAGCGCGTGACGTTCCGGGTGGATGACGGCCTCCTGCAGACGGCGATCGTATGGAACGTTGTGATTGCCAATGGGCGGTTTCATGGAGGGGGAATGCAGGTCGCGCCGGAAGCGCGCGTCGATGACGGACTGTTTCATGTGGTGGTTATCGGAGATTTGAGTTTTTCAGAAGTCTGCCGTCACCTTCCCAAGCTTTACATCGGCCGCATCAGCGAGATTGAAAAGGTGTGCACCTGGACCGGACACCGCCTGGAGGCGGCGTCGCCCGAGAGGGTACTTCTCGAGGTAGACGGTGAACAGCCGGGCACACTGCCGGTCATCGTCGAAATCGTTCCCGGAGCCATCAATTTGATCATGAAACCAGAAAACCGGAGCTGAAGGCTCTAAGCTGAAAGCTCGAAGCAATCACACCTTTTTTTTGCTTTCAGCTTTTAACTTTCAACTTTCGGCTGTGAGACACCAAACACAGAATCACCAATAGATAGAGGCGGTTGCGTTAAAAAACCCATGAAGTGAAAGAACTGTTATGAAAAACCTACTTGTCACCGGCGGGTGCGGATTTATCGGGGCCAATTTTATACGATATATGCTTTCGATGCCCGAGTTCCATGGGCGTATCATCAATGTCGACAAGCTGACCTATGCCGGCAATCCGGAGAGCCTGGAGGGGGTCGAGGCCGTCCATGGCGATCGATATCAATTCATCCGGGCCGACGTTTGTGATCAGGATGCCATGGCGGAGGTGTTTCACCGATACGAGGTTGACGGTATCTGTCATTTTGCCGCCGAATCCCATGTCGACCGATCCATCGTCGGGCCCGAAGACTTCGTAGAAACCAATGTTATTGGTACCTTCCGTCTTCTCGAACTGGCCCGGGAGTGGAAGGACCGGATCGTCCGGTTTCATCACATCAGCACGGATGAAGTGTATGGTTCCCTGGACGAAACCGGTGTTTTTCGGGAAGATACGCCTTATGATCCCAGCAGTCCCTATTCAGCCTCGAAGGCCGGCTCTGACCATCTGGTCCGGGCTTACGGGCGGACCTACGGGCTTCCCGTCACGATTTCGAACTGCTCCAATAACTATGGCCCTTTCCAGTTTCCCGAGAAACTCATTCCGCTGATGATTCTCAATGCATTCAATGGCGACCCCCTGCCGGTATACGGCGACGGCCGCAATGTCAGGGACTGGCTCTATGTTGAAGACCACTGCCGGGCCATCTGGATCATCATGACCCGCGGGCGCCCAGGGGAGACCTACAATGTGGGCGGTCATGGGGAAATGAGAAACATGGATGTCGTTCACGCCATCTGTGACCTGGTCGATGAGTTAGTCCCCAAACCCGGCGGACAAACATGCCGGGAGCTGATCACATTCGTCGCGGATCGTCCCGGTCATGATTACCGTTATGCCATCGACTCCGGTAAAATCCGAAGAGAACTTGGTTGGACCCCTTCGGAATCATTCGACTCCGGGCTCCGGAAGACCATTGAATGGTACCGGGATAATACAGATTGGATTCGACGGGTCCAGTCCGGAGAATACCGCGAGTGGATCAAGAGCCATTACCGGTTGTAATCGATGGAAATACCACCGGAGAGACCCACCGCACGCAGAGCGTTTATTAAGGTTCTTCTCCAAATCAATTGGAGAAGAGGGGCCAATGATTCACGTGTTTAATTCCTGCTATCTGTTAATCAGCGGCATCGCCGCGTTTCATAAAACCGCATCGCGGTGTTATAGGGGTCGAAATGAAATCAGCCAAGGATTACATTGCATTTCCTCTGGATGTACCCGACATGTCAACTGCCCGGGAACTGATAGAACAGCTGTCCGGAGTCGTCGGTATGTTCAAGGTCGGTTTGGAGCTGTTTATCGAGGCAGGCCCGGAGATCGTTCGCTACATCCAGAGTACCGGAGGCACCCCCATTTTTCTGGATCTGAAACTGCACGATATTCCGGCGACGGTGGGACGGGCGGTCACGCGAATCGGCGACATGGGTGTGTCCTTCGCCACCGTCCACTGCGGTGAATCGGAGGAAATGCTGGCCGTCGCGGTTCAAGCAGCCGATGGGCGGGTCGGTATTCTCGGAGTAACCGTGTTGACCAGCATCGGGCCAGAGCACATCCGGCAATCCGGGTTTGAGGAAACGTATTCCGAAGATCCCGGGAAACTGGTGCTCAAGCGGGCAGCCATGGCAAAAAGCGCCGGGTGTGCCGGGGTGATCTGTTCGCCGCTGGAGGCCCGGATAGTCAAGGAACAGCTTGGATCGGATTTTCTGGCCGTTACCCCGGGAATCCGCCCCGGCCGGGGGGCGGTCGCCTCGGACGACCAGCGGCGGGCGGCAACCCCGGCCTCGGCAATTCGCGCCGGTGCGGATATCCTGGTCATCGGCAGGCCCATTCGGGATGCGGGTGTTCCGCGAGACGCCGCCATCAGAATCGCTGAGGAAATCGAAGGTGCCCTTCAGGGATAGATTGCCCAGATAACGGAATCCTTGAATTACACTGCCACCAGAGCCACGCTTTACATATTATATTCTCAAACCTGATGATTCCCCTTTTCATGCAGCGCGTGACAAGATCAGATTGGATTAAAATCCGTAGTTATTTCGAGTTTCGATATTCGAATTTCGTATTTAACTGCCCATTAGCCTGCACTACGATTAGGAAAATCTGAGACGGAGCCATCTGTCCACTGGGGCATAAGCTGCATGGGGTAGACATTCATCGGGAGGGTCCTATTGTATCTGGAACATCACGGAGAAAGGAGCACACCATGACCACACCCGACATTACCGTATATGGAGCGCATTGGTGCCCGGACTGCCGGCGAAGCAAACAGTTTCTTGGGGAGCACCAGATCCCCTACAATTGGATCGATATCGAGCAGGATGCCGCTGCCGAAGAGTTTGTCATCGAAACAAACCAGGGAAAGCGGATCATTCCGACCATCACCTTCCCGGATGGCACCTTTCTGACCGAACCGAGCAATTCCGAACTGGCTCAAAAACTGGGCCTTAAGACCGAGGCCGAACGCAAGCACTACGACCTGATCGTTCTGGGCGGCGGACCCGCCGGTCTGACAGCCGCCCTTTATACCGCCCGAGAGGCCATCGATACCCTTGTCATCGAGCGGGCCGCGTTCGGTGGACAGGCCGCCGGAACGGAGAAACTGGACAACATGCCCGGGTTTCACGACGGGGTTTCCGGAGCAGACTTTTCCAAACGGCTGCGCAAGCAGGCCGAGAGGTTCGGGGTCGAACTGCTTCAGGCCCAGGATGTCACGGGGATCCACAGCCATGACAACTACCACTGCGCAACAACGGCAGACGGGAGCCAATATAGTGCCCAGGCTATGCTCATCGCCACCGGCAGCCGGTACAAACGGCTGAACGTACCGGGTGAAGCCAACTATTCCGGTGCAGGGGTGCACTTTTGTGCGACATGTGACGGACCCTTCTACAAAGGCAAGCGGGTGGCCGTCGTGGGCGGCGGCAACAGCGCGGCCGAAGAGTCTCTGCTGCTGACCAAGTTTGCGGATCATGTAACGATATTGGTGCGGGGCAGCGAGTTCAAAGCTTCACAAATTATCCAGGACAGCGTCCTGAGCCACCCGAAGATCACCGTCCACTGGAACACGGAGGTCAGAGAATTTCTGGGCGAGCAGTCAAAGCTCAATCGGATTAAAGTTGTCAACAACCAGAGCGGGAAAGAAGAAGAGATGGCCATCGATGGCGCGTTTATCTTCATCGGTCTGGTGCCCAACACAGGATTTCTGAAAGATAGTCCGGTGTTGCTCGATAAGTGGGGTTTCGTGATTACCGGGCACAGCCTGATCCATCGCAGGGAGCGGCCGGACGGATTCCAGGACCGCGAACCGCTTCTGTTGGAAACCAGCGTTCCCGGCATATTCGCTGCCGGTGATGTCCGGGATGACAGCACCAAACAGGTGGTCAGCGCAGCCGGGGAGGGGAGTACGGCGGCCTTGGAGATACGGGAATACCTGAAGATGGTATAAATTCGGTTTGCCGGTTTGCCCGTTCGCCTGTTTGCCGGTTGAGCGGTTCTCGTCTCTTCGGCATTCGCCGAGTTCCGGTTTCCCTGTTTAACGAATTTCTTCCTCTTAAAGGTGATTATTCCCTGTAGCTCGCTACGGGGACCCAATTAATTCCTCTCCCCTGGTGGGAGAGGTAAGGAGAGGGGGTAAGATAGACATTATTCCGATTTGATACCCCGTAGCTTGCTGCGGGGAGCTTCATTAATGTGATTTTAACCGGCTGACCCTTCGACTCGCTTCACTCGCTCAGGACGAGCAGGCGAACCGGCGAATTGGCAAGCCAGCCCTTAAGATAGGCCTGAAACAGACTTGCTTAAAGAATATAATTAACGTGAAGAATACTAAGGATCCCACATACCGCGGCCTCTTTTCTTCCGACTGGAACGAATGCCTGGCGCCTTGCGGGCCGTTCGACGTGATCGCGTACCATTATCCGGATCTGAGCGAGGAACTTAGCCGTATTTTCAAGCACTACACCGGTAACGAGATCTCCCTTGGGCAGGCCGCCGGGCAGATCAATCAGCTCCTTCCGGCCCCCATCACCCAAATCCAGATGGACACCTATCTGAAGTCATCCTTTCGATGTTACACCGGTGTCCGGTCATTGATAGACTGGTGCCGGGATCACGATGTTCTGTTTATGATCAACACCACCGGGGCGATCGGCTATTTTCAGCGTGCGCTGGCGCTGGGGCTGTTGCCGCCGATTCCGATCCTTTCAGCACACCCGGCAATCCGGTTTCCGGATTCCTCGGAAGATCCCGGGCAGGTGTTCGAGCTTTTTGAAATCCAGGACAAGACTAGAAACACACTGGCGGCGGCCCGGGCATTCGGGATACCCCTGAAACGGATTATGATCATGGGGGACAGCGGCGGGGACGGGCCCCATTTCCAGTGGGGTAACTCGGTGGGGGCCTCCCTGGTCGGCAGCATGACAAAAAATTCCCTGGAAACCTATTGCCGGGAACATGGCATCCCGATCGATCACCGTATCGGCCCAACGTATCAAAGGGGAGACCGGGCCGAGATTGAACGGGAAATGGATGTTGATTTTTCCGGACTGATCCCGTTCGTTACAGAGCGGCTTAGCCTTTAAGCGGAGGATCCCTCGGATGACGTCTTTAAACCAATTCTGGGAACTCGTGGTCGATGTATGGAAAAACGGCGTGGCGGGCATCGACCTGGGCCGCATTATCGTTGCGGCGCTGATATTTATCGGTTTTCTGCTGATTCGCAGAATCTTCGTAAAGCTTATCACCGGGCGACTCAAGTCGCTGTCGAAACGGACACCGAGCGAATTCGATGATCGTGCCCTTGATGTTTTGGAGCGCCCCCTGGGCTTCATACCGGTCGTCCTGGGCCTGTTTTTTGCGTTTAAATTTCTTTCCCTCAGCGGCGCGCTGGACAGTTTCGCCGACAAGGTCATCCGGTCGCTGGTGGTCTTTGTGCTGTTCTGGAGTCTGATCAGGCTCGTGGAGCCCCTCTCCAGGTTCATCAAAAAATTTGAAGACGTTCTGACAGTCTCCATTGTCGAATGGCTGGTCAAGGCCGTTCGCATCACGTTTCTTTTTATCGCAATTGCCACAATATTAGAGATTTGGGGCATCCGGATCGGGCCGATTATCGCCGGATTGGGCCTGTTCGGCGTTGCGGTCGCCCTCGGCGCACAGGACCTGTTCAAAAACCTCATATCCGGCTTGTCGATCCTGGCCGAGCAGCGATTCCATATCGGTGACTGGATCTATGTGGACGGTGTTGTCGAAGGGACGGTGGAGTCGATCGGATTCCGGTCGACCCGGGTGCGGCGTTTCGACAAAGCGCCGGTATATGTTCCGAATTCCAAGCTTTCCGATAACCCGGTGACCAACTTCAGCAGCATGACCCACCGGCGTATTTACTGGACCATCGGCGTGGAATACCGCACAACTGTCGACCAGCTTCGCAGGATCCGGGATGGGATCGAAAACTACATCCTCACCTCCGATGCGTTCGCCAAACCGCCGGAAGTATCGACCTTTGTCCGCATCGACCGGTTCAACGATTCGTCCATCGATATCCTGGTATACTGTTTTACGAAGACGACGGTGTGGGGCGAATGGCTCGAAGAAAAGGAGAAGCTGGCCTTCCGGGTAAAGGAGATCGTGACATCGGCAGGAACCGGCTTTGCATTCCCCAGCCGATCCGTTTATGTGGAAACACTGCCCACCGAAACGCCGGAGGTGTTTGTTCCGCCGTCAAACGACCAGTAGTCGTGCGAAAGAGATTCCGTAGGAATTCGTCAGTACTTATGGCATTTCATGCGACCCGTTGAATCCGTGCCTGAGGCAGGCAAGCCTGGGCCGCCTTTGGCACCGCCGAAGGCGGGCAGACTTCGAACACTTGGCGCCTTTATTCCAGTAACTGAATACTCTCGTACCATTTCCTATATTCCGCCTCGTTGGTTTCAAAGTCGTCGGATGTGGAAATCAGCACCAGCATATAGCTCCCCTTGCTGCCGACCCCGTAGCCGCCGAGCAAGGTCTTACCTTCGGTCTTTCGTTGGCGGATTATATCTGCTTCTCCAGAATATCTTTAAGGTGCAGTCGCAGATGGACGAGGTAGTCTTTTACCACGAAATCCAGCGGGACCGGATCTTCTTTACCGATATTGCACGGGGAGGCTTCGGCGTCTTCCGGAATCCTCTCTATAATGTGACTCAAGTGGTCGTTGTAGGCAGTCCACAATGCCACCAAAGACGACCAGGGCCGTTCATTGCATCGTTGAATCCTGACCCATTCCCTCTGATTGTAAGTTGGAAACTCCGCAGCAACATGATTCACAGCCCTGACAAATCGTTGATGATTGTTTGAGGCGGAATCGATGAGATGCCCGAGAATTTCCTTTTTCGACCATTCATCCGGGCCTGGTTTAAACGCAACGTCCGTTTCGCTCAACCGGGACAATTCCGGTTCGACCGTTGCGATAATGGAGCGCAGTTGTTGGACGATATCTTGCATGTCGCGTCCCCTTCTGGTCCCGCCCTCGGAAAAGCGTAGTCAGGCAACTCTTGGGTCAGGACGGCTTTTTAATTGTCTTGTCAACCATACGCTTAAGGCGATTGATCTCGGTTTTAAGTTTTGATTGAAGATTTTTCAATTCGTGGTCCAATAAATTTGCGCCCGTTGTCAGAAGAACTCTTGTCAAACTCTCAACAATCCGAATGGCGAATAAATATGCAAAAAATCCGATGATATAATAAACAGCAGGCGGAAGCTTGAAGGGCTGGCCGTAAATAATCATGCCGTCTTCCAGTTTGCCGTATTTTATGAGTGTTCCAATGATAGGCAGTTTTTCCGGGCCTATAGAAAAAAACCCCAATATCATTAGTATGTTATATGTGACAAAGACGACGCCCATAATTCCGATGATGATCAACACAATGCCTATTCTCCGTTTAAAGGAAGCCCTGTCTGTTTCTTGATCAAGACCACTGGGCGGATACGTTTGCGGCATCATAGAAAGCTCCTTCGTTACAGTGAAGACATTCCAAACCCGGGTGCTAAATTCATTCTATTTCAATTCCAGAGTTTCCACCACGGTTTTTTAGGCGTTGCGCGTGCTTATTCGGAATGCAGCGGTTCGGTACGGTGCAAAGTTTCATTTTCTGTTCACCCGTTTTCATGATTCGCTGGTTGTCTCCGTTCAATTGCCTCCACCCTGAAACACGTGAAGGATAGCGCTACACCAAATGCCTGCTCAAAACTAACCAAAATATGCGGTGGAAGAGGGGTTCCGTCGGTATATGTACCTCGCGCTTCGAATTTGAACCTCAAGTCATACACGGCGTTCTGGTGATTGAATTCTTCCATCCGTATCGAGTTGCAGTCATGGAACTTTAGACCAACGATGTAGGGTTTTTTCAATGCGCAGAGCTCAAATGAAGCCTCTATAATCGGCCCGATCCACACATTATCATCGGGTCGAATATCACCGCGCCACATGTTTAAATAAAGAACTTCAGCATCGTGAAAATTGGGCCACTCCCCATGATCGAGAATGAGTCCACTGTTTTCGACATGTGTTACAGGGTCAAATTCTTTCATTCCTGGTCAACCCGCCTCACAAGCTTTTCAAGCTCGATAATGTTTTTCTTTATTTCATCCGGAACGAGCGTTTTTTGGTTGGCCTGGTAATCGAATGTAACCAGCACGCCTTCTCCTGATGCCGCTAATTTGCCGTGCTTTATACTGAAAACAGCATACTTCATAATAAAGCGATCCTGTTCGATGGTATCCACTTTGGCTCCCACGGTCACCTGGTCCGGGTAGGTGAGGGGAATTTTATACCGGCATTGCGTGGAGGCCAGGATAGGACCGATTCCGGTTCTATCCATGACCTCTAAAAATTTGATTCGTTCAAAATATGAAATTCGTGCACTTTCAAAATACCTGAAATACACGATATTGTTCAGATGTTGAAACGCATCCATATCACCCCAGGCTACCGGAATTTGGATTGTCACCGGATACTCGTCTATTTGTTCTTTCATTTTCGCACCAAAAGTAAGGACCAAAATTGTTGAAGAAAATATGGTTTCATAACCATGCGAATCCGTCACGCACTTTCCCGTGTCGGTTGAATCAGCGTTGCATTTGGCTCCCGCCGCAACTGGCCATAAACTGTTCGGCGCGGAACAATGATGATAGAACGCGAAGCAAGTCTGCCGGAACGTGCTGAATATTGCCGGTTTCCCTGCCGTGTTTGGCTGCGCTACAGCACAAGCCCGGAGCTGACATGCGGTGCAAGCCTGTCCCACTCGCTCGACGCCACGCAGTACAGGCAGAAGTCGCCGTGGTCGTAAATCGAACAGTTCATCGGGCCTCGCTTGTCTTTATGCACGCAAGCTCCGACAAACGGTGTGCTGGTCGGCTTCACCGGCCTGGTGAGCACCCATGTGATTCCATCCGCGCCGTTCTCGCCACCAAGGAGACTGTCACGCTCCCACTCGTTCTGTTCCAGCAAGTCGACGCCAAAGAGCTTCAGCACGCTCAGCAGGGGATGCACGGCGCGCTGGAACCCCCCACGCTTTTCGCCCGGCATCATCATTGCTCCGGAGCCCATGCCCACATACTTTGTAACGCCGGCAGCCTTCATGGCCTTCCAGACGTGCGGGAGGCTGTGTGTCTTGGGGCGCTCCTTCCTGTCGTCGCCGAGCGCCGAGATGACGCCATCGCAGCCTGCAAACGCCTTCTCCATCTTCCCCTCGTCATCCATCTGCGTCTCGACCACTGTCGTCGTTGATTTTACGTCCCTGAACTTGTGCGGCGACCGCGTGACCACTACCGTCTGGACACCGGTCTCCTCGGCCCGAACGAAAATCCCCTTGCCGTAGGTTCCGCTGGCGCCGATGATCGCCACCTTAACGGGCTTTGCAACATTCGTGTTCATGATCCGTGTCATCCGTGGCACGACCGCTTCTGTTCTGACGTTGGCATGACCGGGCGTTAACGATCACCGGGTTGGACATCTCAGCCTGATAATCTTAAGATTAATCCAACGGATACCCATTCAAAATGACTCGGTCCCGGTCGCCGGTGTTAGGCGTTTTATTGGGCCTCCCGTGTAGGTGTAACCCAATGATCACTCGTGATTTTCATAGTTGTTTAAATTCTTTTTCCAGGCTCTATCCAATTTACGAAACACTTTTTCACAAATCTTTGCTGGATCAAAAATTTGAAGAGGCTTGTGTACTTCGATTTCTACAGAAGTTTCCTTTTCGTTTATTTTTGCCAGTTTTGCCATGATTCCGGCTTTTCCCGTTAACGACCAGAATGTTTGCTTCCACAAAATGACCCCGTGTTCGAAATCAGAATCCATTATCTGCCAACTCATAATGTCCTTTCCACTTTTGTAAAGCAGGTCAAAGCTATCTTTTAAAGAGAGCGGCATTCGGATGTGGAATTTTTTAATCATGAGATGGTCCTGTTTTTTAGGTATTCACTTTTTTGCCGGTGATCCATGGCTTATTAACTTGATAATTCCCTGTAGCTTGCTGCAGGGTGTCCTTTGGTTCCCTCTCCCCGCGGTGGGAGAGGGTTCGGGTTCGGGGGTTAAAAATAGATATCCTCCCCTTTGATACCCCGCAGCTTGCTGCGGGGAGCTTCATTACCGCCTACTGATAGTTTTTTTCCAAAGATCAGGCGCAGTCGCAGCAATTACGGCAGCAACGCATCACCGGCTGCAGCGCCGTGTTAAGCGATCTACCGTGGTTTGATTTCAACAACTAACATCTCCGGCAGGCCAGCTACGGGTGGTCCACACCAGACTGCTGAGGATCCGCTAATCCAATACGTTCCCGGTGCGGCAAATGTTACGGTTCGCGTGCGATTTGTCATAGGATTCAAGTTGAACTTCGCATATCCCTCAGGCCGCACCTTCCAGTGAATAGTATCGGCAACTTCCTTTTCTTTTTCAGGAGGCGGATGACGCAACCAACAGGAATCTTGGGGCAGTGACTTTCGTTTTACTTGTTTCCACCCGCCCTGATAGCGGCTATTTGCGTGCAGGCTCAATCTGTCGCCCACCATCGCTTCTGTAGCAGACACCGAAACTTCCACAGTGACATGAATCGGCTCTACCGGGATGTAAACCAACGATGGCTTCGGTTCACAGCTCGCCAGCCCAACAATGACGACTGATATGGCAAAGGAGAAGTAGCGCATCAGCATGAGGGTCGCCCAACGGTAGATTGTCCGCACAAAAAGCGAACGGGCTTTTGCTGCAAATAGTTCAACGCAAAAACTCAGCGGGGCGGCGTTCATGCACCCGTTGAAGTGACTTGTTGAACTTTTACTTCTTATAGGCAGGAAACAGGCCCTTAATCATGGGGTAATGCTTGATGTTCAGGGTTTTCAATTCCGCATTTTCCGTTTTAGCAGTGGCAGCCAAGATGGCATCCGCAAGCCCCATGTCATGTGACTTGCCATAATCTCGATTGTACAGCCCTCCGATCTTCGCGATCTCGGCACTGACAGGGATAACACGAAATAAGGAGATAAATCGGTGTAGTGCAGCTTGTTCCACCTCTCCTTTCACCCCCGCATACAGTTCCGCGACGACGATGGTTGACAATATAATGCGGGAGGATTGAGCATTGACGAAGGCCACGGCTTTGCTGTGCCCACGAAAAAAGTCAACAAGGACATCTGTGTCGAAAAGCGATGGCCTGGCCATACTTAATTCCTGTCCCATTCGTCGCGCATCGCTCTGAAATCAGGAAGGTCCGTTCTGTCCTTCCAGATGCCTGCGGTTTCGAGTAAAACCGCTTCTCGTTTTCCGCGGCCCTCTTGTTCAATGAGACGATCGACAGCTTCTCGAATTATTTCGCTTTGTTTTTTTCCGGCGGTCTTAGCGATTGCCGCCAGCTCATCCCGCTGACGTTCTGTCAGGTATATCTGTGTTCGTACCATTTTGCACCTCTTATAGTGTATACATTTAACATATACATCAATTTTGCTTTGTGTCAAGAGCAACGCCTGAGCTCGCCCGCAGCAGAGGCCATCAGGCCACTGATGTCTGGTGAAGCGATATGTTAGATGGTGTTTAAATCATCCACCGGCTTACAAAGCGCATTGTGGCCACGCCAAGAAAACCAATAATCCAAACCTCAGCCTGACGCCCTACTTTGGGGCGGCTCGGTCCTTGCCGTATTCACCAGCGATAGGTTATAATTTCTTTTTGTCTTTCGCCTTGGAGTAGAACCGAGATAGTCGCTCCCTGGCCTCACTGAAGTCACCTAAGCTGGAGTACGCATTTAGCGTCTCGATACGAAGCGCGTCATCCAGAGTGCGACCAACCACATCGAGGATCGTTTCCTTTGCGGATCTAATTGCCTGTTGGCTGTTGTTCATTATCATTGAAGCGTATTGCTCAGCTATTTCCATGAGGTTTTCGTGGGGAACCACCTTGGTGACGAGGTGAAGTCTATACGCCTCTTCTGCCGCCACTTCGCGTCCGGTAAGTGTGAGTTCTAAGGCGGCAGCAAGCCCAGCAATCGCGACGAGCCTCACAATACCTCCATCACCCTGATGAAGTCCGTAGCGAACTTCAAATACACCGAATTTGGCTTTTTCTGACGCGATACGGATGTCGCAGGCCAAAGCCAGTTCGAAACCACCTCCAATGGCATGCCCGTTTATTGCAGCTATAATGGGTTTAGTTATACTGTGCTGCCCCCGTGTGATTCCACCTCCAATGCCTGTAGGAACATTTCTCCTCACATCGAGCATGTTCCCCTTTTCCCATTTAGGGATGAAAGTTTTTAGGTCTGCTCCAGAGCAGAAGGCCTTTCCTGCACCAGTTATTATGCCTACATCTACAGACTCGTCTTTCGCAAAATCTTCCCATACTGCCCAAAGTTCAGAGTTCAACTCGTCATCAAGTGCATTGAGAGCATCAGGACGATTCAACGTAATGTAGCCAATCCTGTTTCGTTTTTCGTAGAGTACTCTGGCCATAATGATTCCTTATTCACGGTGTTGTTTTAGGCCCAACGTTGCAAATAACCGGCTGGTAAACGGCGTAGAGCGAAGCAGCGCGGCTTATGCCAGTCCGAGTTAGTTTGCCTGGTTAGGTGCTATCTCCGATTTTTCTTGTGCTTCATTACAGTTTTACAGAATTTCCCGAACTGTTTGTCTTTTTGCCTTTTCTCTAAATACGACATTTCATTATATATGGATTCTTTTTTCATTTTTATATAATTTTTATATCTTTTTTCAGGTACTTTCCCGTCTTCCACTGCTCTTAAAACGGCACATCCTTTTTCATTAATATGGGTACAATCATTGAATTGACATTGTTCTGACAGCTTTATAATTTCTGTAAATGTTTCATCAATTCCCGTTTCTACAGAAAAATTACCGAGTTCTCTCATTCCTGGAGTGTCTATCAGCATTGCTTCACATTCTAGTTTTATCAGTTGTCGATAGGTTGTGGCATGCCTGCCTTTACTATCTTTTTTTCTGACAGTCTTTGTTGGGAATATTTCTTTTCCAATCAGATTGTTTAATAATGTTGTTTTGCCAACACCAGAAGAACCCAACAAACAATATGTTTTCCGAGGAGCCAAGAGATCTTTAACGTTCTTTAAACCCGATTCATTTTCATTACTAAATGGTTGTACATGCAAAAAGGGCATTATTTTATGAATTTTTGTTTCCCGATTTTCGATGTCTTTTGGGCTGAGCAGATCACTTTTACTCAACAATACAATGGGCTCGATATTGCTATCCTTAACCATCACTAAATATCGCTCGAGTCTCCTGAGGTTAAAATTTGTGTCCAAAGATTGAACAATGAATGCAACATCGATATTGGCGGCAATTATTTGAAAATCAATTCTTTTTCCCGGCGTTTTCCTTTTTAGGAGTGATTTTCTGGGTAGCACATTATGAATTATTGACAAGGTGCCTTTATCATAGAAAGTTGCTAAAACCCAATCCCCCACAGCAGGGTAATCAATCGGAGAGGCCGCGCTAAAAAGCATTTTTCCAATCAGTTCCGCAAAAACATCATTCTCACCATTATTTATAATGTAGCTGTCTTTATGAACAGCAATCACTCTTGCGACATCAAAGCTCTTTAAATTCATTAGGGCAGCATTATCCTGGAACCATTTTCCAAAACCAAGTGCTTCTATGTTATTTGAGATCTTATCCATATTTTACTTTCAAGCACCTAACGTCTGAGCTCAGCAGCGTGCCGTCAGGCAGGCGCGAGCATTGCGCACGTAAGGCGTGTGACAGTTAGGAATGTCTGCTTCAGCGATTTGTTATGTGCATTAAAGCTAATTTGATCACTAATCTAACCACTCCATAAATGAAAATGACTGCTGAAATTCTGGGGGGAGGCAATTGTAAACGAACAGCACCAACCAGAATAAAAGCATAAGAACTAAACTGAGTGGGTCGTCATCAAGAGAATCGTCTTTTTTAATAACACAAAAAAAAAGATAGCCGGTAGATATAGTCAGAAGAAAATAAACAGCTCGCCAAATATTGGCCGCCTGATATCCGAACAATTCAGGTAAATCAAATAACCATGCAAAAAATGCGACAGCAAAGAAAAAAATACCAATATGCCAAAAGAAATACGTTCCCTTAGAACCTTTTTTCATAGAGATATCGAATCCCAAAGCTTAGTGTCGGCAGTTATTTATTAAAGCACATAACGTCCGAATAACCCGCCAAAAAGGCAAGAGCGTTTTTGCTACAAGTAGTTCAATGAAAAACAGCGCAAAAATTAAAGCCGCACGTCTTTTTGGTCGGAGTTCATTCGTTGGTTATACCGTTTTTTTCTTTTTGTTTATTCACAAAATTGGAGTAACCAAGTCGCCTTTTCTTTATGTTTAAAGTTCGGTTGAGCAAGTAATTGATTTAGTTTAGCCTTACATTTTTCAGGTTCAGAATCTGCAATTTCAGTTAAAAAGTGATTGAATGAATCATTATCATGACCTTCTTGCTCATTTAGGAGCGATGCATCAAAAAGTTCTTCCAAAAATTCTGAACCGCCCAGATCACAAATTGGTTCTGCCAATAATTCACGGACCCAGAAATTATTTTTTTCTGACTTCAACAAATTTAATAATTGAGGCAAGTCCTCTTTGGATGCACATTTATTTATTCTGTCGGAGGCCTCCAACTTCTGGTCTACATCATAGTCTTCAAAATCCGACCACAAAATTTCAATCTCTTCTTGAATTTCTTTTTTCATATTTAATTCCGGTATAACGCCCGAAAATAAGCTGCGTGCCACATGCCTTAAAAAACTGCACGGCTTTTACGGAAAACCGCGCAGCTTCTCACGTCAGCTTCATTTGCTTTGTTATGCGTCCATTACTTTTCAAAAAACACTTCATACAAAGCTGAAGTTTCTTCTTTTTCAAGCAAAAAAGAATCATCTTCTGGGTAATACTTGGCTTTCTCGGGATGATCCCCGGCAAACTTCTTCACTGATTCCATCGAATCCCATAGGGTAACCAACAAGAAATGCGCCGCGTCCCCGTCGAATCGCCGGAGGAAATAGAGCTTCTTTAAACCTTCTATGGAGCCATAATCGGGTGCTGCTCTCTCTTTCATAAATTCAGCATACTCATCGGCTTCAGATGTTTTGGTTCTTCCATGCCAAAGTCTGACGATCATTTCTAAGCCTCCCTTCTGGTCTTTACCGTGTCGGCCACTGACTTCAGTAGGCGCATAACGCCAAGTTCACTTGCCGCGCGCTTCGCGCGCTCAAGTGCAACGACAGGTTATGATTCACTTTCGTCACCGAATACCCGGGCAAAGGTTCTTCACAGATTCATGTAGGCTATGATGAAAACGGCCACCATCCCGATCTCCGTGACCAATGGGAAAACGACCTTCTTGTCAAAGCCGTCCATCGCAAGCCCTACGCATCGCCCAGTAACGACAACACTCATCGTCATGGCCACCGCCAGGATGAAGGTGGTGTTGTCTGTAACCAGTCCGGTAGCAAGAACGATTGACGAGCCGATGAACAAGCCACCGAGAAAGCCACGGATCGTACTGAGGCCGGCGGCCCCCTGCGGTTCAACAGCAAGAATCGCGAACATCGATTTGACCGCAAACATCGTCCTCACACCGAGCCCGGCCAAGAACAAACAACTTAGGCCTACCAAGCTTTGAAGTACTGTTTCCATCTCAAATCCTCGCTAAAAGCGTGAGGTTGGTTCCCGCCTCCGTCTTCCGCCCGCACTCCACTCCTGAGATCATAACGTTTGAGCTGAGACGCGTGAATCGCGTCAGCGGTTCACGTCGTTTTCCAGCGATTTGTTAGATTTCAACTTTCAGTGAAAGCGAAACACTCCAGATATTATATGTGCGAATGCATTTAAAACAAACTGGGCAGCAAATAGAAGCATACCCAAAAAAACCGCGATTTTGGGCTTTCTGATAGTGACACACAAGAAACCAGAAACCACGGCGTAGAACAAGATTGTTCCAGTTATGACTGCGTGATTGACGCCTTTTGAAACAAGGGAACCTGAGAGTATGAACGCTATTATGGCTGTGACGATTGACGAATATATAAAGCTCCGCCAATTGACCTGTTGTTTACGATACCATAAGAGCAAACCAGCTAACAAAAGCCATATACTCACAGTTGAAAGCCGAGCAAGGGTCCATCTCAGATAACCTTCAGGTTTTGCAATTAGCCCGTAATCTTTCCAGTCTGTAGAGAGAGCAAATACAATGTAAACGCACCACGTAAGAAGAATCCCCAATCCTACATCTCGTTTGCTAGTAATTTTCTCCATACAGAAATATAACGTCTGAGCTGAGACGCGTGAAGCGCGTCAGCGGTTCACGTCGTTCTCCAGCGATATGTTATGATTTAAAGATTCATTCTATCCAAACAGGCGAAAGATGGCTTGAAAGGTTTCCGCCATGCGTCAGCTTTTGTAGGCTATTTCCATTAGTTGAAACTTTCCATAACCGCCATTCAAAATTCTTGTCTGTTCCAGTGAATACTATGGTTTTTCCGTCATTAGACAATGTGAGAAAATCTCTTGAACCAATTGGGTCATTAGTGAGTTGGATGAGATCCTTCTCATCAATCGAATATTTCCACACATATTGGAGTCCAGGCTTCTTTCTTCCAACAAAAATAATAGTATTTTCATCTTTCCACTTGGCCGATGTACAACTTCGAAATTCCTCCAAGATAAAATCCTTGACCGTGAAGCTATCTTTTTCAACATCTGCTATCAGGAAGCCCCAAAACGATCCTGTTGATATCGCCACCCTTTTTCCAGTTCGAGAGAAAGAGATACCCTGGGCGTTGTTTAATATTTTGCCATCTACTTTAACTTTTCTCCATGTATTCTTCGAAAATGAATAAATGAAAATGCCGTTATCGTAATTAACGGCAAAAACATATTCTCCATTCGGATGAAATTTGGGCCTATAAATAGCATCATCGGAAGAGGTGGAATTATATATTTTCTCTATTTTTTTAGTATCAAAATCATAGATATAGAGAGAACGGGGCTCATGATGACCATTGGAACCTTCAAAAATTAGCAATTTTTTCCCAGAATGATAATCTATGTTGCCGATGTTTGACATTCCAACATTTAATTGATCAATTTTCCCGCTTCTAATATCGAAGATGTGCAAGCCTCCTTCATGCTCGGCAAAAAACGCTATCTGGGGCCCACTATTTTGAGCAAGTCCATTTGAGCTAAGGATGAAGATCGATACGATACATAGCAGCTTTATTTTCATTTCATTACTCATAACGTCTGAGCTGAGACGCGTGAAACGCGTTAGCGGTTCACGTCGTTCTCCAGCGATTTGTTATGTGCTGATTTAATCTTTAATATATCGTAAAGACGTCACATTTCGTTTTGTTTATTTTTTGCAGAATAAATAAAATTCTTAAGTACAACACCAGCCAGAAACACCAGCGCCGACAACACCCAGGCGATTAAGACATACCAATAATTGGGGTCGAGCTTATCAGCAAGACTCATTGCCCACAAAGCAAACGTGAGCACCGGTATAAACAAAACCGCCAACACCAAGCCCAGGTAATAACAAATCTCACTGATGATCCATAAAACATCATAATTCGCTGGTTTTTGATTCATATTTCTATGGTTAAAACCAACAATAAAAACTGTTAGTTATTTTCCGCACATAACGTTGGAACTCACCTGCATCTGGAGACGGAGGCTCCAGATGTCAGGTGCGGTGACTTGTTATGGATTTTTACGATTGGTGAGCTGCATACTCATCCAGCAGCCGTCGAATCATCTTTTGGTACTGGGTGTTGTATTTTTTTGCCTCTTTTTTAAAAAAATCAACGCTTGTTTTGCTGAGAGCAATGGTGACTTTCACTGTCTCATCCTTCAGTGCCAGTTCCTCCGGCGAAGGAAGAAAATCTGAGATCACCCTCACTTTCCCAATCGGTTCATCAGTGTACTTTATTTTCCCTTTCATATATCTGCTTCCCTTTCCGCCAATATCCGGCGCCGATGATTCTAATTTGCTTTTTGCGATAGGTAAATCTCACGGTTAAAACCCCCTCAGCGATTTTACCAAGGCAATAATATCGTTTTTCGTCATCACTGTGCTCCAGATCCTCCAGGATAACGCGATTTTTATCCAGGAATGCGAGCTGGGCCAAGGCAAAAGAGACTCCGTGTTTCCTCTGATTCAGACGATCCTTTGCTGGGTCCCACTCAAAATCAGAGCGCTTTTTCATATGGATGATAATATTCCGAGGTTCGTAGTATGTCAATATAAATATATGGCTTTATATATGGTTTTTAATGCCCATAACGTCGCTAATCAGCCGCGCGGCTTTTTGCGTCGGCTGAATTAGCCTGGTTAGATTTTGTACCTATTCAAATTTTGTGACTATTCGTTTGTTAAGTCCTCTAAACGATAAAGAATAAACAGCCCCAGAGGGCCGAGGAAGATCAATAAACAATAGTTTCCTGGGTATCCTTTAGTTAGCTTTTGGTGTCCACATTTATTGGGGAAGTTCTCCGTCGCTCTTAATGCCGTTGTTAGCCAACAATTGATGATCGCAGAACAGGAGGGAGTCTTAATCTTGTTTCTCCTTAAGTCCATACTTCTTGTTGATCTCGTCATATGTGGGCTGAATCACATCCTTCATGTCGTATTTGCCGCCCACTATAAATTCCGAATAAGGAATCCTGAGACTTGCATCGGGCAACTGAGGCTTTTCGGTGGCCGGAGGTGGCCAGACGTCTTCATCATAAATTGCCATCCGCACGCGAATATCGTCCTTGGAGATGTTCCACGCCATGTAGTCCTCGGCGAGACTCAGCGGACCGTCGTAGGTGGTACGGATGCGATCATTGATCGGCCCTGTGGTGTCGAAGTCCTTAAAGAAGTGATAGGCCACGGCCATCCGCGGCTTGACGAGCGACATCATTTTGCCAAACGCTTCAGGTGCGGTGTGGATCTGGGTGCCAACCGCTAAAGCGCTTTGTGGTGTGAATTGAAACTTGGTGATCATGTCCGGCACGGTGACGAAGCACTCATGGATCGCCAGATCGGCATCCTTCGCATACTTCGCATACCACTTGTTCGGATAGGTATCACCTCCGAACACAAATTTGAGGCCGTTCCAATCAACGATGAAACTCACAGGACCGTCCAGGGAGTGGATGGCCGGGATGGTCCGGATCGTCACACCGTTCTCCTGATAGATGATTTGATTCACGCCCTTGTAGTCAAACTCGGTGACCTCAAAAGGTTGGTATCCACGTGGATCGGTTATTCCCGCGCGGCCGTCGATGTCCCAGGTAAGCGCTTTGAACAAATGCTCCAGCGCGTACTTCGTGCCCCTCTCCGGTGTATCGCCTCTTGGTCCCCAGACGCGTAGAGGTTTCTGGCGGCCGGCCAGCGCACCACCGATAAAGAGCGCGTCGAGATCGCCAAAGTGATCGGTATGCAGGTGGCTCAGGAAGACCTTGTCGAGGTAATTGTAGGGGATCTGCATGGCAGCGATACGCTCTGCCGATCCGGTCCCGACATCGAATATAAATTTGTCACCGTTCCCTAGTTCGAGGAGCCAGCACGACGCCGCTTGTTTCGGACGCGCCGTGGGCATGCCGGTGCCACAGGCAAACAACCGCATTTCATCCGGCTCCAGATCCTCGCTGTTGGGCGCGTAGAAATCACGAGCGCGCGCCTTCACCGGTGACGCTTTTGACGAACTCTCAGCGGCGATTGACTCACCTATGAGCCCGGACGATTTTCCTTCGCGTCCGTCTAAATGTCCCCATTGATAGAGCATCATGGCCATGAATGCCATAGATACAACGACAAGAACTCTTTTCTTTGTGATCATTAAACTCCTCCTCTGGTAAAGATTTTTTTGTCTGGCTAACGTCCGCCGGTCACCTGCGCCAGGCGTTTTCAAATAGGTTTGCTTAGATTGAATATTAGTCTCTACAACCACCTTTTTTTGCCGACTCGGCGTCTGGCGTCAGGTTCACTGGCGTGGTTATGCGTCTTCATTAGTCACAACTCGGAGTCTAAATCAGTGGGAAACGGCTCTGCCTCAAACTCTCCATCGTCGTTCCTTCCGAAGGCGCTGCCCACAGGGAAAGGAAGGAACTCGACGATGCTTTCATCGTAGTTGGCTATGGTGTTGATGTCGTAGAAGGCCGTGTTGGCGGCGTTATCCACATGCTCCTGCGGTTCATCGCCGGAAAAGAAGCGCCAGCCGCTATCGGCTGGAACATCAGGATCGGGAGACTCTCGATACATAAACCCGACTTTTTTGCCTTGAACAGTAATATCATCTGTTGCGATACAAGCGCCGTAACCTTCCGCAACGGACTTCAGCTGGGAGAGCGGGAGGAAGTACTGTTTGTCCATCTTGTCATTCATTTTAATACTCGCGCATAACGCCCCGCATAACCGGATGGGAGAAGCCGCATAGCAAAGCGGCTCGGGTTTTCCCAGTCCGGCGTTAATGCGATTGTTAGAGGTAAAGTCATTTTTTAGAACGAACTTCGAAAGCTTCTGGATTAAAACCAAATAAAGAATTGCATCTAATCCAAAAAGTTTTTTCTATTCCTTTAGAGTCTTGAACTACAATTTTATAAACAGGGCGATTCCCTGTTAGTATATAAGGCCCTGTCCGGAACATTCTAAATTGTTTAGTAATTATCTTTAAATCGTTTTTTCTTATCCATTCATTTATAGATTTGTTCGCAGTTGAGAAAACCCAATAAAAGTAAAATCCAATCATACCCAAAAAAAGATAACCAATAACCTCTTCAAACATAAATCGAGTTACCCTCTAACGTCTGAGCTGAGACGCGTGAAGCGCGTCAGCGGTTCACGTCGTTCTCCAGCGATTTGTTAGGCGGTAGTTCCATTAATATTTTTCACCCCAAAGAGATGCTACCGCGTAAATGTAAAAAACCCCCAAAATAAATTAAATAAAAATGAACAAATGTAACTTTTTCTGAATACCTTCCTTTTAATTCCAAAATACGCAATTAGGGTTCCAATTGCCGCTATTAAAATAGAAGGAATGTATTGAATATTCCACGTTTGTACTGGATAGGTTTTTATGCGTGGAAGAATAGTTCCTTCTGTCAAATATACCGCAGCAACCAAAGCAGGTACCAAAAGGAAAGATAAAATTAAAATGGCAATTTCTCTCTGTTTTCCCATTATATTATTGTCGCCTAACGCATCGCTAACCGGCGCACCATAACTGGCGCGACTTTTGCCATGCAAACGGCGTGACAGTTAAGTGCGTCCGTGTTCAGCGCCCTGTTAGGTGGCACCATGATTTTTAATTGTAGTAAAGGGTCGTGGCCGAACCCAGAACCAACTCGCGAGCACGAGCGAGCCGAACACCGTGTAGCAAATGATGAAGACCCACTCCGAAGCGTGGTAGTACAAAATTGTTTCCAGCCAATGCGATATGAAAGTACCGGAGTAAACGGAGTCGCCGGCCCTCTCACGGAGCACCATTTCCCATGTGGTGAGAGGACAAATAACGCCAAGCCAAGATTGAAGAACAACCACGCCAATTGCAATGAGGTGCACAAGACGGAACCAGGGATTCCGGACCCAGAACCACGAAAATAGCTTTCCCGCGATGATCAACAACAACCCAACGATGACGAACGCAACGAACAGCACATGGGTGAAGAGGATTACATCAGCCGCTAGTAGATAGAGGCCTCTCGATTCCATCGTGCCACCTAACGCCGCTATTCAGCCGCGCGGCTTTTTTGCGTCGGCTGAAATAGCCTTGTTATGCCTGTTGGTAAAGTAGTTAATTTCATTCTCATAAAAATAGTCCAAAAGAGCGTTAATCCCTCTCTCTTTTCTGAACTCATTTTCATTCTTAGTAATGGGCACTATATTCAAAATTTTGACATGCGCACTTTCATGATGAATGGCTTCCCACCCGTCCTTTATGAAGGCAGGATGAAATAATATCGAGCTTGCATCAGGGAAAAGCGGTATTTCATAAGGATTATTTAAAACATGCCACCAATCAAAAAATAAACTGTACATAAAAGGATACAATGTCAGATTGCCAAGAAATGATCCTATTATTTTATTGTTGGATTCATTTGTTGTTCCTTCAACTGCAAAGTGAAGTTCGCAACGATGGTCACATCCATTCATAGGTAGATTTGACATTCCGACTGTAGAAAAAGTTGTCATATTCAAATCTTCATCTGCAAACCAAATTAGGACATCAATTATTGGAGGATATTCAACCGTTTTAGATTCTGGAGGATCATCATATCTGTAAGATGCATCTGGTTCACCAAAACGTTCCAAATGCTCCCAATAAACAAACTTCTGCAATTCAGTTGGCTTCATCATTAACTATCCTTGTAAGGCATAACGTCTGAGCTCACTGGTTTTTACGGAGCGCAGCGGAGTAAAAATCCAGTGCAGCGATTTGTTGGGCGGCTTATTTTCTCACTAATTCTTGATAAAATCAGGGTGTCCAAACAGTGGACCACTATCACAAGTAACAAGATTGGTTCCATTTCGATCAACTTGCCATGTCCAATCAACACCTTCAACGATACCAGGAAAAAAAATCGATCTACCAGCGGCAAATCGAAGCTCAAGCGTTCCTTCATTTGTAATAAGAACGTCCGTAATCGGAAATGAGTTGATTACATTGAATACAGCAATAGCTGATGCGGTGTCTTCAGTCTCGTTTCCCTCCTGCAGGTCGAATGGAGGCGTCGCGAGTCGTGTGAGCCAGTTCTCTTGTTCAGGAATGCGAACCTCCGCTGTGCATATCCGGATTTCGCTTCCGTTATCAAGCACGATAAACAACTCCCAACCGGTGATATAGTATGTCACTCGACTTATATAACGATCTACGAGCAGAGCTGCGAACCGTTTGGCTGTGTCGCCAATTTTAATGGGTTTATTCATCGAATTATATCCGTCCAACGGTTTGCATGAGAAGAGGGGATGAACCGCCGCGTAATCCACATCCTACTCAATGTCGTTGTTGGGCGCGAATCATTTATATAGCTAAATACTTAGCTCCTAAAACAGGTGGCCTGTTCATCGTACCCTTTAGCTCAATTCTCTTAATTTGGGATAGAATGAATTTCCTTAACTGATTAGATGTTAAATATGAATCTGTTGTTGCTAATAGATAATGTTTTATAGCTTCATCCTTTGATCCTTCCATCTCATAGCATACTGCTAATCTATAGTTGGCTATGAGATCGTTTGGATTTATTTTTGTTGCTGAAAAGAGTATCGCCTTCTCTTTCTCAAAATTATCTTGTTTCAGCGCGATTTTATTCATTTTGATTAAAATATTAAAGAGAGCTTCATAATTATTTTTAATGGTATCCTCTTTTTGGAGTCTGGTGCATATCTCCTCTTGAGCGCTGCTAATTTCATTAAAACCATCTTGAATATAATTTATATATGTGAAGCTTCCAAACGTTTTCATAACCAATTTTTTTACATATGCTTCTATTAAATCATTTCGGTATTCGTATTCGAATTCTCCTCTTCTGTTTCCAAAATAACGACTGAACGAAAAACCTTGGTATATTATAAAAGCTAAAAAGGCTACGATAAGGGAAATCAAATACGGGTTGTAAGCTTCAAAACCACCTGAACCTAAAAGGGCTAAGATAAATCCAGTCGCAAAAGCCCCGAATGATTTTTTCATCCATGATCGGAAATAAAAACTAATCTTAACTTTCATTTGAAACAGCCACTATGTATTTTATCCCAACGTCTGAGCTCAGCTGTGTGCCGTCAGGCTGGCGCGCGCGTTGCCATCGCAAGGCGCGTGACAGTTAGGCACGTCTGCTGCAGCGATTTGTTATATTAGTTTCATAATTGATCTGCTCTTTTCGAATCCTGAGGCTTGTTATGATCGGATTCAGGCACCATTAGTGTCACCATTTGGAGTTTACATGTTTCGCCACTCATTAAATAACCTATCATGGACAAAACGCCCGCTTGTTTCTCAAAATCGACGCTAAATATCTGAGTGTGAAAGGGCGAATATTTTTTCAAATATTGCATGGACATACCTGAGACACCTCTTGAAATAACGTTCCCAGACATCTTGGGAGGATTAAATATAAGGGCTTTACCAAAACTCTCATGAAAGGACTTCAACGTTTGCGCTACTGATTTTTTTTCTGCCAAGAGTTCATCTTTTGAGTACTCACTTGGATAAAAGAAAAGGTTTGCCCCATCATCAAATTTCTCATTAGCTAAATAATAAAAAAATCTCTGAGTAACCCCATCCGGATCATTGGAAAAGTTATCTTTGGCGTAGCAATTTCCTTGAATGGAGATTAAATTTAATAAGATGACAACTATAGATATTTTCAGGGCTTTTAGAAACAACATAATCAGGACCTCTTCCTAAAGGCTAAAGAAATATAACGCTTGAAATCACGCGATTGCGGGTGGGCAAATGTCACTATAATCACTCATTTCTTAGCCAGCAAATAACCCTTGTGAAAGCGTGAAGCAGCAATTCGCGTGCATTGATTTGTTATATTGCCTTTTCTGCTGCCCAATGGCCTATACCAGCAAGCCAATCTTTTCGCCAACATTATCGTCCATCAAAAGCCACCACCGCTTGATGAAGCATACTGTCGGGGTCGCTGGCACAATGTCTTGCTTTCTAATTAATCTTTATTGTCTCTACTACTTTTACTTCAACGGCTACAAGACCAGCTTTAATCAGAATTGTTGCCCAGTTCTCTGAAGACATCTTTTGCAACCATCAATGCATTAAACCCGGCTGGGAAACCAGCATACACAGCCACTTGTATTATTGCTTCAACAATCTCTGTTTGATTAACTCCTATCTTGAGTGCCCCCAGTATGTGCGCTTTGAGCTGTCGTTCTGCCGTTCCCAAAGCGGTGAGGGCGCTTATTATCACAAGTTCACGGCTCCTCATATCAAGACCTGGCCGAGCAAAAACATCACCGTATGAAAACTCTGCAATAAACCGTCCAAAATCTGGCGCAATATCTTCAAGGTCTTCAAAGAAGCCTTGCCCAAAGTCACCATATAACTCTTTAATTTTCTCGATCCCTCTATCGAAGCGTTCTGTCATAATACCATTACTCCTTTCAATTATTTATGTAAAAATAACTTGATTACAATCATACGATGAACTTGGGGAACTGTACTGGTTCATCGGCAATATAACGTCTGAGCTCAGCTGCATGCCGTCAGGCGGCGCGCGGGTTGCGCAAGCAAGGCGCGTGACAGTTAGGCACGTCTGCTGCAGCGATTTGTTATAAATCGTCTATATTTCTAAAACTATTCTGTGTTCACATCATTTTTTTTCTGAGAACCTCCGATTCTTTTGAATGAGCCTCGTAGAAGATAGATTCCCAAAAACAATCCTAATAAGCCAAAAGCGTAATTATGCACGGGTGCTCCATATTTATCTGGTATTAGCAAGCCTGGTCCCCAGTTCTTGAAATGAGGGCTTTCAAAGAATGAATATGTCCCCATGCAAAGAAAAAATATACTGAGTAAGAATTGAAATGGCTTTATCTCCCAACGTGGCAATCCTTTTGATTGAAAAATCTCAGAGAACATAGATTCTTTGGAAAAGGAGATATATGACATTATTTTATCATAAAAAATGGCAATCAGAATAAGTATGACTAGACCCAGAATTGGTAAAAACAGAATGATGTCCATTAATCAATTTTCAGATTTATAACGCCTGAGCTGAGACGCGTAAAACGCGTTAGCGATTTACGTCGTTCTCCAGCGATTTGTTAGAAATTTTTTTCATTTTAAATTTTCTGTTCTTATTAACCTTCCTGAGGAATTATAAATAATTTTGATATCGAAATCTCCGTTATAATCTGTATCAATAAGCTCTTCTTTTATTATCCCCCCTTCATATTTCGCTTCTCTCCAAGGAATATTATTCCGTTCATGGAACCAAATAACTTCATCTAAAACATCATTTGTGTAATATTCAAGAATTTCAGGTTCAGAATTGAGATTAGCATCAATCTCTACTCTATCAACTAGGCCATTTTTAAAAAAGATTTTTGTTTCAAATTGACCATCAAAATTATTGTCTGATTCTCCACCTACTGCTAAATCATTCTTAAAGTGTTTCAGATTGTCAATCTTACCATCAAAGTTTCTATCTTGATCTATTTGTATTAATGCACCATTCTCATATCGATAAAATAAATCATGCTTAGAATCGAAGTTCTGATCGTATTCAATAACCCCCGATCGTTTTTTTGTAATATACGAGTGATAATAAAATCCGGCCCCTGCAAGTACGATTCCAATTAACAGCCCTAGAAAAAATCGATTGATCGATTTAGACTTAGGTTCGATTGATGTATATTCCTCATAAATCTCTTTATGTCCGTTGTTATAGAAATCAGATCCGAATTCTCCAGACTCTTCCAAATCAGACAAAAGCTCTCGTGCCAAAGATGCGTCTTTTTCATCGACTTGAACTTGAACTGGCCCAACAAGAGGATTAAAACCTGTACCAATACGCCCTCCACCAAACAAATCCTGCACACCTTCACCCTTCATGTTGAATTGTATATTTTCCGAATTCAGAATTGATTTTGCGATAGAGATAATTGCAGGATTACCGGTCTCATATACGGTGACTAGATGTACATATTCAGGCATCTCCTCCTCGGGTCTTTGCATCTCAAGTACAACATTACATTCTGCGCAGGTCGTAATCCCATCTTGATACTCGGAACCGCATTTCGGGCAGAACATAATTATCCTCTTTATTTCTAACGACTGGCATGAGAGGCGCGCGGTTTTTTGCGCGTCCTGCTCAATGCCAATGTTATGTATAAACTTTTAGTATAATGCAGATATTTCCGATCATCACGATAGAAGATATGTTGGAAGCATCACAGGTTGCGCCAGATAGGAAAAACTTCAATATTTGGTTATTGTTTCCCGATGTATTTGATTACCTCCATCTTCCATTCAGGAGTATCACGAACAGCCAGCAGAAGTTGATTTAGCAATTCTCTGTGTGGACTTTCATCCGGTAGTGCAAATGCGTAGTTCTGTTGTTCGAATACAAATGGAAGAACTGTGAGATTCTCATATCTTCCTTGCGCTTGGGCTTTTTTGATCTTGTATTTCAGGACTACATCGTCGCCGACCACTGCGTCCAGCCTCCCATCATCAAGAGCTGCAAGGAGTTCTTGTCTGTCGCTGAAAGTGCGACTGTTGATGCCTTGCTCCTGTAAATACTCAAAAGATGTCGATGCTTCCATAACACCTACCTTGACTTTAGCCAGATCCTGCGGTCCTGTAATCTCTGAATGCATTTGGTCGATGGTGAATGCACTTGCAAGTAGGGCGGTAATGCTGGCAATCATAATTGTGCTGCCTACTGCCAGAAAAGCTGCTAATGTCCGCCCGCTCAGCGTCTTAAATTCGTAATATCGTATGGGGCCAGAGGTAACAAACGGAAGTCCTGCGATTAAGGCTTCCATTAGCTTGCCGCCTTTATTTTTCATCGAATATAGTTTATCGTTTATCTTATGCTCCAATAAATAAAGGATACCACCAATCAAAGCAGCTACACCGACAACGATTCCTAAGACGATAATTAGTCTCTCATTATAGAAAATGTTCTTGAGTGTTTGCAGAAATCCATGCTGCTTCACGGCAATGGAAAGATGCGTCTCGTAAAAGGGATGGGAAAAATCGATGATTTCTTCACGCTCCTGAGTCATGGAGAGGCAAGAAACCGCAATATCAGCCTTACCCTGGGTGACTGCCTCCAACATCTCATTGAGTCTGTATTGCTCAATACTGTACTCAAGATCAAGTTGTTCAGCAATCTTAACCCAAAGAAAAAGGCTAATTCCTGAAAATTGGCCAGCATCGTTCATGACGAAGGGGGGGCAAATACGTGCTGCGACGCGCACCTTTCGCTCCGCTGGCTGTGCGCAAACTGGATATGCGAAAAAAATATTAGCGCCAGAAAAAAGATTACAGCCAGATTGAATTTGAGTTTGAACTTTACGTGCAGCATTTCATTACCACCAAAATCCTCTCCAAAAAAATACAAAACAACTGAAAACAGAAATATCGAGGTAATCTTTGTTAAGGGCTGATCTGGTGATATATTGAGACTACCTCACGAATTAAGGATTTCTCGAAACCTCTGATTTCTTAAAGGTATCACAAACTCGATTTCACATATGAAAACATAACGTTGAAGTGAGCTGCGGCCCAAATCAAAGCTAAGCTTGCATTGCTTTATCGTACAACCGCAAATTTCACGCCGTCAGCTCCACTGATTGGTTGGATTGCCACTCACCAATCTCCTATTCAATGATTTCTTTTATATCCTCTTTTCCATCGTAGATATACCTTATTGATTGTTTGTTTATCGTTTTGTATTCGTATGTGTTTTTATCTCGAATGGTAACGTCTCTGGAAAAGGTAATGATATATCCGCACGTATTTTCAGCTATTTCAACAAACGGAACAGCTGATAAAATGTTTTCATCATTATCCCATATGCTCGCGCTAATATATCCTATGCGCTTTACTTGTGATTTCTTCATTTCATAAACTGAAATCCCATAACTTCCCCCCTCGTCTCCACCTTCTCCTAATATGAGAATTTTATTATTGAAGGCTTTTGATTTGAAAAAAGTTAAATTGAGATACCAGCTATCCATCATTCCTTTCGATCTGAATATCACCTTGTTACCTTCTATAACGAATAGCCTAATCCCATAGTCTTTTTCATTCTCCTCCCTATCATCAACGCCTGACAATACATACTTCCTTTTATCAATTTGAAATACCTTCTGGTGTGAAATGCCCAAACCTTTAAAGTCTTTTTCAATTTCTTTGGGATTAAAAATACTTAGTGATCCCAAGTCTGATCCACTGCTTAATAAAGAGGTTGTCCCATATAAAAAAATCATTATTGCAAAAGCTGCGATTCTGATTCTATGTTTCATCTTGATCTTCTTCTGGCAATTCAACGTCTGAACTCACCTGCACATGGGGCTGCAAGCCCCATGTGTCTGGTGCAGTGACATGTTAAGTGTCTCTATTTGCCCTTCATTAGTCCCTTTGATCTTAACTCCTTTTCAAGCTGATGGGACAAATCAAAATAGGCCTCCCAAAAATATCCGTCTAGAATCTCTCGAAAATCTTGACTGGCAAAAATTCTTTTAGCTTCAAGAAGTTCTATTTTCGAAAGTAACTCCATGTAATAAAAGGCCTTAACTTCATCGCATAGATAAATTGCAGGGGTTATATAGTTTTTGGTAGGGGTATGATCAATTTTATGCTGGCAATCATACATAGGCATTAACCTCTCAAACAAAGACACATACACAGAGCATACAGGCTCTTTTTTTGTTGCCCTACACTTATCATAGGCAATGTCGATAAGAGGGCATAACTCTTCTGCTGGGCAATGGACATTGAACTGTTTCATGTCTGGTGGAGCCTCAGCGGCAAAGGCAAATGATTGTAGTGCGATAATAGATAGCGTAAGGAATAGTTTATTCATTAATTTACACTTAACGTCTGCCGTTAAGCGGGCGGCGGATATACTATGCAGCCTTAATAAATTGTAAAACTATAGGGTGCAAGCTCTGAACTACAAAAACCGCTCTTTATAGCCGCTCCGCCTTAAACGGCCTTGTTATATATTGCTTTTTGTTAAAAGAAAATCATAGGGATCTGAAAGGGTAATTCCTGTTTGTTCACTCAAACCTTTTGCCATTTTTATAATATTATTCCCGGCACTAAATGTATTTGAATACATGATTTGTGTTTCATCTTTTAATTTTACAGCCAAATTGGGAATTAAAGCATCTCTACATCCAACTGCGTCCAATGAAATGCTTACAATGTCACTAAAATCGATAATATCTCTCTTAAGGCCAAAACGCCTTTTGATAATTATTTGTTTCGATACCTTGTCAATCTTTAATGGCATAGCAATACCAATATTAACCTGGAAATATAACGCCAGGCATCACCTGGACCAAAAGCCGCAGGCTTTTGGGATCAGAGTGAATGCCTTTGTTGTGTGCTTTAATCCATCATCTTTTCGTAAGATTCGATAACCTTCTCTCTCGATAGAGATTCGATCCATTCTAGCAGCTTGGTATCAGATACATACTCTGAGCTGTCGAGGTTCATATCATCCCATCCACGAGCAAGCCCCAGTGATGTGCCTTTCTTATGAAGCCCCCAAGTCAGCCCTTCGAGAACTTCATCTTTACATAGATTATCAGTAAGCAACCGAATGCTGTTTTGATTCAAATACCAGCTATGTTCTCGAAAAAAACGTCGCCGGAACCACGAGGATGGGGCACTAAATGGCATTAGAGCTTTATTAACATCAACGGGTAGCTTACCCCAAGTCGTCAGGACAACATTTACCGGTGCATAAAACGCGAGCAATGCCTCAAAGAAGCTTCCTCTATTCTCTATAACGTGGAAGTGAGCTGCGGCCCTGATGAGCGTCGAGTTTGCACGGCCCTTTACGATGAACCGCCATACTACACGCCGTCAGCTCCACTGGGTTGTTATAATTTGCTAAGCAAGATTAATCTTTTCCAACTACTAAGATGTTGAGATTATTTAAATCCGAAAGATGTTTTTTAGCTATTTTATACGATTCAGGTTTATTTATGAAGATAAAAAGATCCAATTTTGATTCATCCCAATAATCTTCAGCCGGGAATGATACATACAAGTGATCCCACAGCGCTTCCGGCAAATTTTCTGTAGATAGCCAGGAGGTCATAATGACATTTTGGTCAGTTGGTTCAGAAAAATAGTTGTGGCAGGCGGAATCAACCAAATCATGAGCAGTTTCACAATTCTCGCCCCAACAGGTGCAAAATGACATTCCGAGTTTAAGGAGTTTGATTGCCAGATTATATACTTTTGCCTCGTTTGATGCGTTCACATCAACGGCCAAAAAGCATCCAAAATATTTACTTCTTAAATCAATGTGTTCTGAAAAATCAGTAATGGATGGAAGCTCCAAAATAGATAGTTTACGACCACTCACTTCATTTATGCCAGTTTCGGTGAGATTCATAATTTAAATTATAACGCCAAGTTGACGTGTCATTGTGTAGCGCAGCGAAACAATGATCACTGTCCAACGCTTTGTTGGGCGCTGGAAGATGAAAGACCAGGTTTCAATTTCGCAAGAGGCTTTATATTATTAAGTTCATCGGCCTCGGATTTTGTTGCAAAATAAAGATCCCATCGGAGCTGCACATTCATCCAAAAATCAGGAGTCATTCCAAAAAATTTTGAAAGCCTCAACGCTGTACTGGGCGTTATTCCACGGCGTCCATTGATTATTTCGTTGATCCTCTGATAGGGTACATGTATAGCGTCAGCCAATTCGCGTTGTGTGAGCCCCATCGGTTTCAGAAATTCTTCAATGAGCATTTCTCCAGGGTGAGTTGGTGTTCTGTGGGTTGGTATCCTTACCATTTGTTACTCCCTTCAAATATCGATTCAATGATAATCTGTAATTTCAACATCCATCGGACCGGTTTCGGACCATTTGAAACATATTCGGAACTGGTCGTTAATTCGAATACTGAATTGGCCTTTCCGATTTCCGGACAAAGCCTCTAATCTGTTGCCCGGTGGGAGTCGAAGCTCATCCATGGATGATACAGAATCGAGTTGATCCAGTTTTCGTGCAGCTATTCCCCATAATGTTTTGGGACAGATTTTCCTGGCAGCCTTGCTGGCGATGCCGTTAAAAATATCCACCGTTGCTCTGTCCTTGAAATTTTTTATCATGTAATCACAGTAACACGGCTATCATGCTATTTCAACCCGCATTTATTTATTTTGGCGCCCAACGTCTGAGGTGAGCAGCGGCCTAAATAAATATCAAGTTAGCATGGCCTTAACGTAAAACCGCGGTTTTCACGCCGTCTGCTCCACCGATTGGTTATGCGTTGTCTTCACCATTCTATTTCGATTCAATCAGAAACACCTTAAATGAAGTTATGCGACGGTTGGCAAATGTAGCCATTACTCCGGACAGCATATGGAAGTCTTTTCGTTTTGGGTGATCACTCTTCTGTTCGAAGCTGAATATAACGAACCCTTGTCCCTGGTCGGAAGGGTGTCCAAATTTTGAGCGGAGTTCCATCACAGGCATGCCCAATCGGATGCCACTTTGAGTTGCAACAGCACGGGAGATCCCGGGTGCGGGAGTGCACGGCAACTCTTGTGAAGCGCGCGAAAGAACCTGAAACGTAGTGATGTTAGACCAACCACCCATTGGGCCAGATCCAAAGATCACGCAGGTTTCGTCAGCGGGATTGCTGGATGCGTAACAGAGTTCCTTAGCGGCACTGACGCTTTTAGGAGGTTCGCGGAACGTCCTCGTCTTCCCAAAAAGGGATCGTACGTCGTCCAGTGTTTCCCGGCCAATTCTAATATCGAAAAGAGTAATATCTGACAGAGAAAGTCGCCCTTTCCTTGGGTTCTTCAACTCGTCAGGTAAATCTCGGACCGAATTAATATCTCCGGTCCATGCCAGAGATACACTTAGCATTACAGCTGCTAACGTAAGGGAGATTACCCGCATTTATATCCGGCCTTTCCGTCACGCATAACTAGTGAGTAGCGGGAATTAATTCTCGGTTATTGAATATTCGGAATTAATTCTCGTATATTAATTGCGAAAATGTATCATAAGCCTTCACCGAACCGCCCAAAAAAAAGTGCAGTCTGCACAGAAAAATGTGCACTCACGCACTAAACTATCGTTGTTGTCTGAGAATATCCATTTGATAACAATTGGTTATGAAACCACCGGGAGTGGCATAAAATTTGTTTTCGCTATCTAAAAATACCGCAAGGGGCATGCCGTTTCCCCTATCCAATCATAACTTTCTAAGACCCATTATACCATTCAGATGCCATTCCCGCAAAAGCCACGGAAACTCCTCGACCAGGTTCGGGATAAACTGCGAGTGAAGCACTACGCTTACAGAACCGAAAAAGCATATACCTTCTGGATTCGGCGTTTCATTCTGTTCCATGACAAGACGCACCCCAGAGATATGGGCGTCAAGGAAATCGAAGCCTTTCTAACTTACCTTGCTGTAAATCGGGGTGTTTCGGCCGCCACTCAAAACCAGGCTCTGAATGCGCTCATGTTTCTGTACAAAAAGGTGTTGCACATCGGCATTTCAGAACCGATTCATTCCGTCAGGGCAAAACGGCCAGTCCGACTTCCGGTTGTGCTTTCAAAGCAGGATGCACTCCGCATTATCGAGCTGATGGCCGGCGAGACCCAGCTCGTCGTCAAACTGCTCTATGGAAGCGGCCTGCGTCTGATGGAGTGCCTGCGCCTACGGGTGAAAGATGTCGACTTCTCCAGGAACCAGGTCCTTGTTTGCCATGGCAAAGGTGGTAAAGATCGAGTGACGATGCTTCCGTCAAATGTTGTGGCACCTCTTAAAGCGCATCTAAAACGCATTCGCGCCATTCACGCAGAGGACTGTCAAAGAGGGTTCGGCCGGGTCTATCTTCCGGGAGCACTGGCAAGAAAGTATCCCAATGCAGCCATTCAATGGGTCTGGCAGTATGTGTTTCCTTCCAAGTCCCTTTCACGCGATAGGAGGTCTGGAATAATTCGGCGTCATCACCTAAATGAAAGTGCCGTTCGGAAATCAATTAAAAAGGCGGCTAAAACGGCGAGGATTCATAAACCTGTTGGTTGTCACACGTTTCGTCACAGCTTTGCGACACATCTCCTGGAGGCAGGCTATGATATTCGAACGGTACAGGAACTGCTCGGACACAAGGACCTTTCCACCACGATGATTTATACGCATGTCCTGAACCGCGGCGGCCGCGCCGTAAAATCACCCCTTGATTGAGTTTTCCAGGATGACCGGCACTGGGTTAGTCCGGAATGGATTTATCAGGCCGCCGTCTGAAGTGTCTAAAGAAAAAGAGTGCAATGGGTGTCACAATGAGACTCGTTAAAAATCCAAGCAGGGCATCGCCCCGGTCGGATATTCTGAAATATAGCGGTATAATGCGTTCATCGGTGACATGGTATGTGTTGTAGAGAAATAAATTCTCCTGGGAATATTTCAGCTCTATGAGTTGCTTTCCCGGAGTAATATTCTGAATCCGGTACCATAATGGGCCATCCGAAACTTCCGTTTCCTCAGGTTGCCGATAGGCCCGGTAATCGTCCCTCCGTTCCAGAAACTCAGCCCATTTTACGGCACGCAAACGCTTTTCACCACTATCTACATCATGAATTTCGACAAGAACTCTGAACTGACCGTGAGGGGTTTCATGGCCCTCGTAATTCTCAGCCGATAGATATGGCACGATAATGGCGGTCGAAACGCCGATACCGATGAAAAGCGCAAAGGAAAGGAATATTGTAAAGAGGCAACCGAAAAATTTATTCATGTGTAGAGTCCTGGAAACAGGACTGCACGGATCGTTTCCGCAGCTGCGGCTCCGCTTGCAAACTATAAATTCGTTGTGCCGGGTCGATCGGCCCGGCACAACAAGTCACCCGCCTATTTAATCATTTCTGTCAGAAGTTCATTCGTGGCGGAGTCAATCGCTTCCTTTTTCTCCGGTTTCAATCCGGATGAGTTCGCCGTTTTCAAAGTGCAGATACCGGACGAACCGGTTGGAACCGAAATCGTACGCCCAGACGTCCATTCGCATGGGACCGCGGGTCGACTCGGGGGCCTTGTAGCGGTCTCTTTCATAGTCATAAAAACGGGACACCGTGCTGTTGGGCGCCTCATCCCAACCACTCATCCAATCCGGCTCACCGCACTTCTCCAGTACTTCGGGTTGGGTGTCGCCAAGATACACCAGACGGCTTTGACAGCGCATGGCGCTATCGGCCATGGCCCGGAAAGGCACCCAAAAGAGAAGCAGACCGAATATCGTCAGCAGACATGGCCATCTGCGATTGTTTCTCATCTCTGTTTTTTGTTTGCCGGGTTCGTGATAGGTTTCCTGTTGATGCGGCGGCAACACGTCAGAACGGCACCGGCGGTTTTATGGTCATAAATTTCGGATAAATGAAAAGCAAGAATACGATGGTCAACAGGCACATCCAATTAATGATCTCAAGATGAAGGTAAAGATTCTTTCTGTATCGCACATTGCGATATATATTGCCGATGATCAGAAGCCCCATCGAGATGCCGAGAAACCACCACAGTGGACCACGCGCGGGCTTTTGAAGTGAATACTCCGTTATTTTACGATTTCCTTCAATTTCACCGGTAACCCGTATTTCGGCTTCCGGGCCGCCCTCATAAATAATTTGAATGACGGCACCATCTTTGCGGTCAAGGTTACCCCACTTCAGCCGAACGGTTCCCTGTTGCAGTTTCGACGGGTCTATGGCGAATCCTGTTTCCGTTCTGCTCGTTCTCAGCACCTTTGCTTCCAGGATGGGAATGGACCTGTCGAGGGTGATCGCGACCGGTCGAAGGATGTCACCCCGCCGAATGGCCTCGGTACCGTCATTCCATACGGTAATGATTGCCGACGTCACATCGGATGAAACGGTGTTACCTTTATAATTTAGTTCAAAGTCCGAAGCTTTTTTGGAATCGATTAAAATCGATCGTTCCGGTGCGACCGCGTATTTAAGCTCCCGGTACGTTTGTGCCGTGAAATAGCTGTACAGCGCAAACAGCAACGCCATTCCGCTGAAAACGACGCCAAGCAATCCGAGGTACGGATTCGATAACCATTTCGGAAGGGGCATCTCTTCTACCTTTCTGTTTTACACTGGAGATCCGGTTTCCCCGGGACATTGCCGGAATGTTCGGGTTACGGCATTCGCCACCCGGCCGTATTAAAATGGTTCGACACGTACGAACCAGGAGGCACGATGGTATCGCAGGTTTCCAGGTCGGCCCGGGTCAGTTCCAGATCCACCGACGGGAGCAACATGCCCAGGTGCTCTTCTGTCCGGGGTCCGATGATAACGGACGACACCCCGGGTTGATGCAGCACCCACGATACCGCAAGGGTCGGCAGGGATATTTCTTTTTGCCGCGCGAGCGCATCCATGTTGCGGGCCGCAGCAATGCCTCCGTCGGTGATACGTTCTGCATAGATTGCTTTTTGCGATGCCCGGCTGCCCTCCGGAATGTCTTTTTCACTCCGGTATCTGCCGGCGAGCATCCCCTGGGCCAGCGGAGACCACGTCATGATCCCGAGATCGTATTGTCGGCACATGGGAACAATCTCGTTCTCGATTCTTCTGTCGAGCAGGTTATATGGCGGCTGTTCGCAGATGAATTTCGGATATCTGTATTTTTCGGCGATATGCAGGGCTTCAACCGTCCGCCAGGGCGGGTGGGTCGAGCAGGCCACATAGCGAACATACCCCTTTGTCACGAGATAATCCAGCGCACTCAACGTTTCTTCCTGGGGGACATTCCAATCGGTCCGGTGCAGAAAAAAGATATCGATATAATCTGTATTGAGCCGACCGAGACTCTTCTCGCAGGCGTGTATCAGATGGTGGCGACTATTTCCCCGGTCATTTGGATGTTCCCCCGTCGGCAGAAACGCCTTGGTGGTGATGATAACGTTTTTTCGCTTTCCATCCCGAAGCAGGGCTTTGCCGACAATTTTTTCACTGGCACCGTCGGCATACACATCCGCACAATCGAACAGGTTGATCCCGGCTTCCAGCGCTGTGTCGATGATGCTGAATGAGTCCGTCTCATTTGTCGGACCGCCGAAATTCATCGTACCGATGGACAGTTCCGAGACCTGCAACCCGGACCGGCCTAATCGTCTGTACTTCATGATGACATCACCTGATACACTGATTCATGCCATTAAAAGGCTGTGAGCTCCCTGTATACGAGAAGGGCTGCCATCACCGCCCCAAGCAGCAATATGAACAGGAACTGTTTCGGCTCGAAGTGCTTCATGGATGTATCCTGTTATCCTCTCGGGGGGGATCAGGTTTCCGCGACCAAGGGCCGGAGTAAGGAAAAGGGGAGTTGCGGGTTGTTTTCCACGTTCCGGTTCGATGGTGTGTTTCTGTAACACCTTTTTCCTCTCTCCCGAACCGGCCGTTCGCTTTCACCTTTGATCTTAGAACGTTCAGTTATTCTTTTTGACTTCCAGCTTTCAACGTCGAGCTTTCAGCGTCCAGTTTCTTTCAGCTTCTACCTTTCAACTTCCAGCTTTGAGCTTTCGGCTCCTATCTTTCAACTTCCGACGATGAGCCCTTTATTAATCTTCCCGATCCAATCCAAACGAATTATGCAGCACCCTTACGGCGAGCTCCGTGTATTTTTCTTCAACAATACAGGATATCCGGATTTCAGAGGTGCTGATCATGATAATGTTGATATTTTCTTTGGCGAGGGGGTTGAACATCAGAGACGCCACGCCGGAATGGTTACGCATTCCCACGCCGATCACCGAAACCTTGGCGATGTCTTCATCACCGAAGACATCTTCCGCGCCGATGTCTACAGCGACCCCCTTTTCAATCTCCAGGGCGCGCTTGAAATCAGCCTTCGGTACTGTAAAGGTGAGGTCCGTTTGACCTCCCGAGCGGGTATTCTGAATAATCATGTCGACGACGATTCCCCCTTCGGAGATGGGAGAAAATATTTTTGCGGCAATCCCGGGTTGGTCCGGCACTTTTTTCAGCGTGATGCGGGCCTGATCCTTGTCATGGGTGACCGCCGACACCACGAGGCTTTCCATCGCGGGTTCTTCACTGACTACCATGGTTCCCTCCTCTTCGCTGAAAGATGACCGGACGTGAATCGGAACGTTGAATTTTTTGGCAAACCCGACGGACCGGATTTGAAGCACCTTGGCCCCCAGACTGGCCATGTTCAGCATTTCATCGTAGGATATCGATTCAATCTTCCGCGCTTTTTCGCATACATTCGGGTCGGCGGTGTAGATTCCGTCCACATCGGTGTAAATCTCGCAAATGTCCGCCTCCAGTGCGGCGGCAATGGCGACGGCAGAGGTGTCGGAGCCGCCCCTGCCCAGCGTGGTGATATTGCCCCTGGGGTCGCATCCCTGGAATCCGGCAACCACGACAATAGTCCGCTTTTTTAAAAAGTCCCGAATCCGCTGGGCCCCAACCTCGAGGATTCTGGCATTGCCGAAATGGCAATCCGTGATGACTTCCGCCTGGAACCCAAGGAGGGACATTGCCGGATAGCCCATGGATCTCAGGGTCAACGCCAGAAGGGCGGCCGTGGTTTGCTCTCCGGTGGCCAGCAGCACATCCAGTTCTCTCTTGTCCGGTGAATCCGATATGGTCTTGGCCATGTCGATCAGGTTATCGGTGACACCCGCCATGGCCGAAAGGATCACAACGACATCATCCCCGTTTTGGAAGTACGATGACACCCGTTTGGCAACATCTTGAATCCGTTCGAGATCGGCAACGGAGGTGCCACCGTATTTCTGCACATAGAGACCCATTATATCTTCCTTTCAATCACCGGTTGCAGCCTCTTTACCAGATCGCCTGTAGTCTGTCCACCGGCTCGGACATCCAGGCTGCGACGGACATCATCGATGACTTCGAACTGAATGTCGATCCGATCGTCAGGAAGCTCCCGGGCCACCCGGTCCGCCCACTCCACCGCCACGACGCCGTCTCCGGACAGGAGTTCGAAGAAACCGATGTTCTCCAACTCTTCGATGTCGGAGATACGGTACAGGTCGACATGAAACAGAGGCAGCCTGCCGGGGTACTCGTTGATCAACGTGAAAGTGGGGCTGGTGACCACATATGTGTCGGGGACGTCGAGCCCTTTGGCAAGGCCCTGCATGAAGGTGGTTTTGCCGCTGCCGAGGTCACCGTTCAACGCCATCAGGCATCCAAAATGGATGCCGGTTCCCATCCGGCGGGCAAGGGCCTGGGTTTCTTCAACCGACCGGGTAGTGATCCTGAAGTGCGCTTCTCCCATGGCACCTCCCGGGCCGACCCTCATAGGTTTATCAGAGGCCACGCCGCCGGGGTTTCAGAGGGCGACGCCAGGATTTTTTGGAGCTGCTGTGGCAGAGCGGTCATGACATCGGTGGCTGCATATCCGACAGGCCCCACGTCTTCGGATAACGCGTCGGCCGTCCACCCGTGCAGGAACACCCCGCAGCGGCCGGCGGACGCCGGGGAGAAGCCCTGGGCCAGCAGACCTGCGATAACGCCGGTGAGCACATCACCCATTCCGCCGGAGGCCATGCCGGGATTGCCGGTGGGATTTACGGCCACCCTGCCGTCCGGATCCGCGATTACCGTCCGGGTGCCTTTGAGCACCACGTGGACCTTGAAGGCCTGGGCGAATTTTCTGGCGCTGCCGATGCGATCGCTTTGAATGACGCCCGTGGTGTCGCCGGTGAGTCTGGCCATTTCTCCGGGGTGGGGCGTCAGCACCACGGGAACGGAGATTTTTTTCAGAACCCCGGTATCTGTCGCAATGCAGTTCAGACCATCGGCGTCCAGCACAACAGGCACTGTGGCTTTCCGGAGAAGTTTATGGACCAGATTCCGGGTCTGATCGGAAACGCCGATTCCCGGTCCCAGCGCCAGGCATTTTTTATCCGCCATTTGCCCCAGGAGGATATCCAGACAGTTTTTGGACAGGGTGCCCTCCGATGTCTCCGGTACGGGCAATGTCATGGCTTCCATCACCTGGGTTTCAAGGATCGGATTCAGACTTTCAGGTATCGCCAGCGTGACCAGCCCGGCTCCGCAGCGGACGGCAGACATGGCGGTCATGGCCGCTGCCCCGGTTTTTCCACGGCTTCCGGCCACCACCAGCAGATGCCCCGTGTGGCCCTTGTGGGCGTCCGGAGGTCTGGGGCGGAAATACCGGCGGATGCTGTATGGCGTCAACAAATCCTGTCGGGGGGCTATCGATTCTGCGATCCCGGGAGGGATGCCGATATCGACGACGTGCAGGTTTCCGGTGAGCGTCGCACCGGGGTGGAGAACGTGCCCGAGTTTCGCCCAGGCGAACGTCGCTGTGGCGTCCGCCTGTATGCAGGTCCCGCAGGGCTGTCCGGTATCGGCGTTGAGTCCCGAGGGGATATCCACAGAGAACACCGGTTTTTGGAGATCGTTGATAAACTCGATGATATCCCGGTAATAGTCGCGGACATCCGAGGTAAGCCCGGTTCCGAGGATGGCATCGATCCAGAGGTGCTGATGGCGCATGTCCATCTTGTTGGCATTAAAGGCCCTGTGGTTCGGCATTTCCACCAGGGGGATGTCCAGTGGCTTGAGCAGGCCCAGATTGGCAGCGGCATCGCCCGTTACGGCATTGGAGTTGGTCAGCAGATACACCGTGACATTGAAGCCAAGCTGCTTCAGGTATCGGGCCATGACAAACCCATCACCACCGTTGTTGCCGCGTCCGGCAACCACAGCGAGGCGTTTGTGCCGGCCCCGGGGGGCGATGGTCTCAAGAAGGCATCGGGTGGCCCCCCGACCGGCATTTTCCATGAGTACCCGGCCGGGGATGCCAAACGATTCGATGGTGCGCCGATCCATCTCCCGCATCTCTTCGGCTGTGACAAGATACATAGCGATCCTCTTTTAGCTCGAAACCGGAAGCTGGAATTCCGCTTCGAGTGACAGGTATGTCCGTGTATGACCGTCGCTGGGTTCTTGGAATCGGTTTCGGGTCTGGAATCGGTATCGACTGCGTGGATAGCGAAACGGTTTCGAGGGCAATACCCACAGCGATCCCGACGCCGGACAGGTCCAGGTCTGAATTTCCTTGAACCGGTGTTCTGCTGATGTATCCACCGGATGTCCCCCTGACAGAAAATCGGGTATCAGAGGCCATGAACCAGCGTTGCGGCATCTTTGACTGCCCGGTCCATGCCGACAAGCAGCGCATGGGCGATCACGCTGTGCCCCATGACCACCTCATGGATATGCCCGATTCCATTGAGATATTTGAGCATCCCCATTGCGATTCCGCGTCCGACACCGACGCCCATGCGGAGTTTCCCGGCCAGTTTGACGGCATGCCCAATGCTGGAAAGGGCTTTCTCCCGCTGCTGGTCGGTTCGAGATTCATGGAGAATGCCCGTGTGGATCTGGATGCGACCCGCACCGGTTTTATGGGCCAGTTTGACCTGATCCGGATCGGGATCGATCAGAATGCCCACCGGTATACCGGCATCCTGCAACGTTGCCACGGCATCGAAGGCAGGCCCCCGCTGAACCACCAGGTCGAATCCCCCTTCGGCACCCTTTACTTTGGCGGTGGGAGGCACCAGTGTCACCCGATCCGGTTTGACATCCAGGGCAAATCCGACCATTTCCGCAACCGGTGCCATTTCAAGAATAAACCGGCTTTTTACCGTTTGCCTCAGCAGGCGCACATCACGTTCCAGAATCAGTCGCCGCTCTTCCCGGATGTGGGCGACGATGCCGTCGGCTCCGGCCAGCTCGGCAAGAACCGTGGCCGCGACCGGATCCGGTGTTTTGCGACGTCCGCTGCTCCGGAGGGCGGCAACCGGATCCATTTTTACCGCAAATTCGGCCATAGCAAAGGACCTTTCAGTAAGTGATTCACACCATCAACGGCTACTTCCCACCGACCATCACGATCAGTTCCCGGCTTTTCTTCTCCATTTTCCCGGCATCCTCCGGATTTGTAACGTGATCATATCCGAACAGATGGAGTATCCCGTGGATCAAAAGCGCGGTCAGGCGTTCCTGGAAATCGATGCCGGCATCACCGGCCTCCCTCATCGCGGTGTCTGCCGAAATGACCACGTCGCCAAGGAGCTGGGGGGTTACCCCGGCAAACCGGCCCTCCTGCATGGGAAACGCGATGACGTTGGTTGCCCCGTTACGATTCAGATACTTCTGGTTCAACGCTTCAATGTGCGGGTCGTCAACGATAAGGATGGAGAGTTCACCGTCAGGACTGCCCAAGGCGTTTAAGACGGCTTTTGCCTGATCCTGTATCTTCGTCAGGGAAATCGGGTGTCGATCCTGACGGTTGTCGATCTGAACCTCCATTTTTCGCCTTTCCGTTTACCGTGGTGAGGTTGTCAGTGTACTCGATGCGGTGGTGGTGGATGCCGTTCAGGATCTTGTTGAAACTCTTGGCGATGTTGTGCAGATCTTTGAGTGTCAGTTCGCAGTTGTCCAATTGGCCGTCCGAAAAGACCTTGTTGATGAGATTCTGCAGCAATCCCTGGATGCGTGACGGGGTCGGGTTGGACAGCGTTCGCGAGGCGGCCTCGACGACATCGGCCAGCATCACCAAACCGGCCTCTTTGGTCTGGGGCCGGGGACCGGGGTACCGATAGCCGTCCGGATCCACCATTTCCTCGCCCTTTTGCTGTTTGGCCTTTTCATAGAAATATTGAATCCGGCTGGTCCCGTGATGCTGCCGGATGGTATCGATGATCTCGCGGCCCAGTTTATTCTCTTTGGCAATTTCCACGCCGTTCTTGATGTGGGAAATGAGGATGAGGCTCGACATGGAGGGCGCCAGTTTGTCGTGAGGATTTTTTCCATTAGACTGATTTTCAATGAAATACAAAGGCTTACGGAGTTTTCCGATGTCATGGTAATATCCGCAGACTTTGGCCATCAACGGGTTGGCTCCGATTTCCGATGCCGCCGCTTCCACCATGGATCCAACCACCACAGAGTGATGATAGGTGCCGGGAGCCTCGATCATCAATTTTCGAAGAATCGGTTTGTCCAGGTTGCCGAGCTCCATCAGGGTCACATCGGTGGTGTACCCAAAGGCCATTTCAAACAGGGGCGTCAGCCCGATGGTGACGATGGCGGCACCCACACCGCCGATAAACGCAAAGACCCAATCCCACATGATTTTCATGCCTGAGAAACTGCCGATATAAATGTCGATAGCCGTCACCAGAACGACGTTCATTAACCCGACTTTAACCCCTGCCGTGACAAACGATTTTCGCTTACGGCTGTGCTGGATCCAGAATGCCGCCATGGCGCCGTTGATGACGAAGTAGAGGAAAATGTCGAATCGGTTTTTAAAGATAATTGTGGTGCACGTCGCCAACACCAGGGTAAAGGGCAGTGCCAGCTCGACACCCGTAAACAGGCAGATGATCATTGCCCCGGCAGCCAGTGGAATGCCATAGGTGATCGAATCCGGGGACAACCCGTATGGCCGGGTCTGTGTGATGGCCTCCCCGAAAAAGGTGGAGATTTGTGCCATGAGGAAAAACACGATCAGGGTCGTCGCCAAAAATATGAGATTCCTGTCCTGATCGCCTCCGGGCCGGGTCTCGTTTCTCAGATAGATGAGGTAGGTCATGGTCAGAAGGCACATGAGGATCATCGCCGCCCCGATGCCGATCGAAAACACCCGCTGCTTTTTCTGGTTGGCGTGCATGGCCTGGAGCTTCATCAACTGAACTTCGGTGACGCGCTCTCCCTCGCGAAGCAGCATTTCGCCAGCCTTGATTTTGTACATCACCGGTTTTATTTCCGTTGCGACGCGGTTTTTACGCTCTTCCGTAGCGCTCCTGTTCAGCGTAATGTTTGGTTGTATGAGCCGCTGGGAAAAGTCCACAACCAGATTGATAAGCGAATAATTGAGGTTTCGAACCAGGGGCTGCCCCACGATACGCACCATGGTCTTTGCCTGGTCGAGCCCATAGAACTGCCTCAGGTTTGTCACCTCCCGTTCGTTTTTCGTACCGACCTCCCTCAACGCGATGCCCTTGTCGGATTCCCGCAGGAGCACTTCCTTGTTGGCGACCACGCCATTGTCCATAATGGTGGACAGAATGCTGACGATTTTGTAGGAGATATCGAACGCGAACTTTTCCTTTTCCAGGATTCCATAGGCCCCTTTGCTGACGTCGATACCCAGTCTGGTTTCAAAGGCATCCTTTCGGGCCCAAATCTGATCACGCAGGGAGGGTTTCGTTATGTCGCTGTCATTCTGTCCCGGCTCCGGTTGGTTTTCCGCATCGGAGAAGTCCTCGATCAGGTTCCGCATCTCCGAAAACGCCTCATCCACGGTCGTTGTCACATTTCCGGAAAGGGTGACATCATAATCATACACCGTCAGGGCGTCTTCCACGGCGCGACGGCGATTGGCTTCCGTGGCAGCCTGGTCTTCGATGAAAAAGTCCTGGGTGGCCTTGATGTCCCGTTCGGCCACATCCCCCAGATGATAGATTTTTTGGGTTGTGACCAGAATCGGTGTCAGCGCCAGGGCAAAAATCAGGGATAGCCCGATCAGCACACCGAACCTCAGGGGCAGGCTCGACGACCGCCTATCGGAATCGGTTTCCCGGGAACGCTCGGAAGCGTTTCTCATCCTGGCTCTCCGGGCCTTCAAATTTTTCGTATTTTCAGTGACCATGGCGTTTCACGTCTGTTTGGGGCCGCCTAGGACGGATCCTCGGCATCCTGTTTGGCATCCTCCAGTTCTTCGTAGGCCTGGATAATCTCCTGGACCAGCCGGTGGCGGACCACATCCTGCTTGGTAAAAAAGACAAATTGTATCCCTTTGATATGTTGCAAAATATTTTTTGTTTCGATCAACCCGGAGGTTCTGCCGGGTGGAAGATCGACCTGGGTGATATCTCCGGTAATGACCGCTTTGGAGCTGAAGCCGATCCGGGTCAGAAACATTTTCATTTGTTCCGAGGTCGTATTCTGAGCCTCGTCCAGAATGACGAAGGAGTCGTTTAACGTGCGACCCCGCATGAACGCCAGGGGAGCCACCTCGATCACGCCCCGATGCATCAAGTTCGATGCCTGTTTAAATTGCATCATATCGTGCAGCGCATCGTACAGCGGCCGCAGGTACGGATCGACCTTTTCCGACAGATCTCCCGGTAAGAAACCGAGTTCCTCGCCGGCTTCCACCGCCGGACGGGTTAGGATAATCCGGCTCACCTGTTTCTTCGACAAGGCCGATACGGCCATGGCCATGGCCAGGTATGTTTTTCCTGTACCTGCCGGACCGATGCCAAACACGATATCGTAATTTCGGATAGCATCGATGTAATCCTTCTGGGCAGGGCTTTTCGGCGTTATCGGACGCTTTTTCGAAGTGATAAAAACGGTATCGAGAAATATATCTTTCAGGCGTACCCGGTCATTTTCACTCAATGCCCGGATCGCATAATCGACATCTCTGGGGTAAATAGGGTATCGATTCTCGAGCAGCCCGTATAGCTGGGAGAGAATATTTCCAGCCAGGGAGACTGCAATGGAATCCCCATCGAGGAGCACATCGTTTCCCCTGGCGTTGATCGTGATATCCAGCGCATCGGCAATTTTTTGAAGATTGCCGTTCTGCTCCCCGAAAAGCTGTCGTGCCAGGTCGATTTCCGTGAAGCTCAACTTGTGATGCTGAGTTTGCGTCTCTTCGTCCATAGTGATTTCAGCCTGAAGCGGAACCGCCTTCTTTGCCGGCCAAGAAGGCCTGTCCAACCCGTGGGCATCCGCCCGACCCAGGACAGCGAATCGGGTGTCGGCGGTCCCGTCAAACGCACAGGGAACATATCACAGGGGGTAAATTCAATGCAAATGGAGCCCTGATTTTACCGTTTCCACGATATGCCGGTGCGGTTGTTGACTTTGAACGATTCTTTTTTTTATTTATCTATTTTCCTATTCATGACAGCATATGCCCGGTCACAAAACACACCGGAAACATCCCCGAGACTGGAACCTTATGAACCTGCTGGATATCGTCATCATCGTCATACTGGGATATTGCCTGATTCGAGGCATCTTTCGGGGACTGATAAAGGAGCTTTCGTCCATTGTCGGGGTGCTGGCAGCCTTTTACGCGGCCTATTCATATTATCCGTTGGTCGCCTATCTGTTGAGCCGATGGATTGCGGATACCGGGTATTTGAACATATTGAGTTTTTTCATCCTGTTCTGTCTCATCTTCGTGGCCGTGAGCATGCTGGGAGTGGTCATCAAGTATTTGCTGGACATTGCATCTTTAGGATGGGTGGACAGAATTTGCGGCGGCGCCTTCGGGACAACAAAAGGGATTCTTATTGTTTCCGTAATTGTCATGGCCCTTACGGCCTTCCTGCAAAAGGGCACCCCTCTCCTGCGCCAATCCATGCTGGCCCCCCATGTGCTGCTGATTTCTGAAAATATGGCCAAGGTGGTCCCGAAAGACATGAAGAAAGGATTTCAGGAAGGGGTGAAGGCTCTGGAAAAGGCCTGGAAAAAGTAGAACCGTGTTTTGTGTTTTGTGATTGGTAATTGGTTTTTCGTGTAGTTTGTTATTTGAGATTTTTGTCTGATGTTTTCAAAGGAAAGACAATAATGACCGATAAGACCGAATCGACCGACGAGACTAGTGGCCGCCTTCAGGAACTGATCGATTTGGTGGCACGGCTCCGGGGTGACCGGGGTTGCCCATGGGATCGAAAACAGACTCACGAGACTCTCCGCACATACCTTGTCGAGGAAATGTTCGAGTTAATCGATGCCATCGACAGCGGCTCACCGGATAGCATTTGCGAAGAGCTTGGCGATGTCTTGTTTCAGCTTGTGTTTCTGGCTCAGCTATCGGATGAAAAGGGCCAGTTCGACATGCGTGAGGTCATCCACCGAAATGCGAGAAAGATGATTCGACGACACCCCCACGTGTTCGGTGATGCCCATGTTTCCGGAACATCGGAGGTCCGAAGGCGATGGGGGGAGATCAAAAAAACCGAAAAACCCCGGTCCCGGGATGCGTCCATTTTAGACTCGGTGCCGGCCAAACTTCCGGCATTGATGCGGGCGTATCGTATCTCCGAAAGGGCCGCCGGGGCAGGTTTTGATTGGGAGGATATCCATGGTGTGCTGGGCAAGGTGGACGAGGAGCTGGGCGAGTTCAAAGAGGCCCTCTCCAACGGTGGGTCGAGTGACGCCGATCACACATCCATGATGCTCGAGTTCGGCGACATCCTTTTCACCCTGGTCAATGTCGCCCGGTTTGCCGCGATCCACCCGGAAACGGCGCTGGCCGGATCGACACGAAAGTTCGAAAAGCGGTTTCGGCGGATGGAGCGCAAGGCCGCCGAGAAACGCAAACCGATCGATGCGGTTCCAAGGGACGAATTGGAGTCATTCTGGAAAGAGGCAAAAAACGAGACAACATAACATCGCGTGGCGATGTCATGAAGTTCCCGCCGGCCAGCCGGCGGAAGTTTTTCCTTTATACATGAACACCGGTTTCCGAAGTCACCCCCAAGGATAGCTCCCCCACCGCCAGCAGATAGGTTTAAGTGAAAAATCTTTTACCTGATAAAATTGCAACGCAATTTTATCAGTCGTCGAAATCCCCCTCCGGTCCTTCGTGGACATCCAGATCAGGCGCCCGTCGAAGTATCTCCTCCCGGGTCCAGTCTGCCGGATTCTCGATGCGGTCCGCTTTTGAGCCGGGATCGTAAGTTCCGGTTTCCAGAATGGTTTCTACGGCCATGGCAGCGGTGTCTTGCGCATTGAAGACGGTAACCAGCATGTTGTAGGCGAAGTCCTCCACGCGTTTGGCCATTCGGTCACGGATTTCCCTTGGCTGGGCCAGAAGTTTATTCTCAAAGGGCAAATTCAGTTTCTTGTAATTACCGCCGGTCAGGCCGTTTTGGTCGGCGTACGCCTTCATCGTACCCCACATGGGCTCGGTGACGCCTTCGTTCGCGACTTTGATGAATTCACCCCGATCATCGAGTATCGCGTTGCCGAAGTCATTTACTTCCAGCCCCCAGGAGATCATCTGAAGCGCCGTGGCAACGTTGGCTTTTGTGGTGCGGGTGTTGGATGCAATGGTCCGGAGCCGATCCGAATCGTTACCGGAGGTGCCGTGCTGGGCGCCGGACACGTTATAGGCGGCGATCGCCTCATGAATTTGGGCGGTAAGTTCCACCTGGATGCCATGATCGGATGTCTGGACTCCGTGGGCCGTTCCGTTGTTCAGCGCAATCCAGTCCGGGAAGATGTCATGGGCGTTCAGGCCCTGGATCTGGAACAGGGCCTCATCGACGGTTGACATTCCCTCCTTGCCCTTGATTTCACCGACTTCCGTCTCGAGTCCGGACCATGCCGGTATAAACGGATGCAGTTCGAAATTGGTCAACAGGTTCTGGTCGTTAGGCATATGGGACGCATCGATGGCAATGGAGGTGATGCCGGCGTCAAAAAGGGTAGGGATCTCGATTTTGGCGGCATCAATATCCCCTTGATTTTTCAAGCCATAATGGTCCGCATGGATGGCCACGGGGATGGTGATACCCATCTCATTGCAAAGGCTGTCAACCTGTCGGGCAAGATTCCAGTAATTGACGGCGCAATACGCGTTTTGCCCCCCCTCGGATTTGGCGATCTCGATGATCAGTGCGGAATTGGCCCGCTGGGCGGCCCGGAGGACGCCCCGGATCACAAAATGGTTGCGGCCGTTGGCCGCCATGGCGATCGCTTGCCCTTTTTTCAGCATGGCCCGGTCGATATATTTTCCGCTGACGATCAGCGCCCGGGAATTGGGAAACAGGATTTTCACATTTGGGGGACGGCCGATGGACAGGGCCTTTTCAAAATCGTCATTCGAAACCGGCATCGTGACCTCCTTATTGAAGCCTTCCCTATCGGAAGATTCTGATGTTCTCAAGTTATTCAGCGTCTCCAGTACAATTTCGCGAAACGTCTCCGGGGCCCGTACCTCTCCCCATCCTTTCTGGACCTGGAACAGGCCGTCATAGGCCGTATCGTGAAAGGAACGGATGCGGTAGGGGATAGCTCTGTCCTGGAGCGCTGCTTCGACCAGTTGGGCCTCGAAGGTGTTTTCCAGGACAGCGATGGAGACGAATTCGCTCACCGGTTTGCCGATCTGTGGAATTCCAAATCGTGCGTTAAGGCAATGACATCAGGCGTAATTATAGATCTCGTATTCTGTTTTTTCACCCAGCAGGCTGTCGATACCATTCTGTACGGCCACACGATCCTTGTTCAACACCCAGGTGCGCCAATCGTCGATGGACTGCCATGTACTAATCACAAGGCACTCGTTCGGATCGTCGACACGCTGTAGTGTTTCACCGGATACATACCCGGCCTGATTCATGGCAAGGACGCGCAGCTGTTTCAGCAAGGGGGCCAACTCCGAATACTGCTTCTCTGAGACGCGGCGCTTTATGATGATTTTGACTGCCATGACGCCCTCCTTTCTCCAGCCGTTACTTGACCGGACTCGGGGTTATCGGGGACCCGCAAAAAGGGATCGGCTGATGACGGCGCTACTCGGTAGACTCTCTGAGCTTATCTAATTTGGCGTTGTACTGCAGTACCTCGTTATCATACGCCGCGCGCTTGGCTTCATACGCGGCGTTCCGCTCGTTAAGTTGTCTCACCTGCGCTTCGTATTCTTTTCGGGCCTTCTTTGTTCGGAATTCCCCCCGGGCCTCTTCAAGAAGCCGTCGCGCATCCATCAGGGCATTAAATTCGGTATCCAGGGCGGTCTGTTGCGCTTCCAGGCGCTTGCCCTGCTCGATGATCGCCTGATAGGAACCCCCCACCGGATCGGGTTCGGGTGTCTTCTCCGCAGGTGCGGCGGGGGCTGCTTGCGATGCTTCCGGGGTATCTTCGGATCCGTTTATGGCGTCCTGGTACTCACGCAGCTTTTCACGCTGTTCCCGCGGTACCATGGTGATATCGTCTGTAAACCGGATGTTACCGTTTTCATCGACATATCTGTAGAATTCGGCGCTGGCCGGCGGTACTGCCAGCATGGCGGCGATGAGGATGATACCCAATCCCGTTCGCATGGCGTTGCCTCCTTTTCCGGTCACCCAAGAATCGGAAACGTTTGGATGTTACGAGAAGCTTCCCTTCATTGCTCAGGGCAGGTGTTAACAACGATATTGTACGGAATATATATCTACTCGGCCCATATTCGTCAAGTAAACTGACCGCGCAACATACACCCTGCCTCCGGGGGAAGATCCAGCTGCATGGCGATATGGAGAAAGGTGCGGCATAAGGAGCGTGTCTTGAAATAACATCAGCGGCGGTCGAAACGATTCAGGTTTTTAAATTCGGTTGAGGGCGTGATATATGTCATCACGTGTTTCCGGTATATCCGGACGAACAATCAACCCATGGATGGAGAAATGATGCCGACTCAATCACCACATCCCGGAAAGCCTGTCCCGCCGGTACGATGCCGCGGCGTGCGGGGTGCCATTACTGTTTCCGAAAATTCCAAAGAGGCGATCCTCGAGGCGACACGGGAGATGCTCTACATCATCATCCGGGCGAACCATATGCATCCCGACGATGTGGCCAGCGCCTATTTTACCACCACTGCCGATTTAAACGCGACCTACCCGGCGCTTGCCGCCCGCCAGTTGGGATGGTACGAGGTGGCCCTTCTGTGCGGACACGAGATGCAGGTCCCGGGCGGACTTAAACGATGCATCCGCGTTCTGGTTCACTGGAACACGTCCCGCCGATCCAGGGACATCGTTCACGTTTATCTTCGGGAGGCCAAGACGTTGCGACCGGACCGTAAAACCCTTCCGGAAATACCCGAAGAAGAACTTGCGGCGGCGGTCCGGGAGATCGATCTGGAGACCTTGAAGTTCAACCCAAACGGGAACTAAACCAGAAACTGGTTGCCCGGAAGCCCCTCGCCAATGCGATATCCCCGGGAAAGAAACCGCTCCCAACGAACCTGTCAGGCCAATGGATCAAGGACCCGCCCTGGGGGGCTTCGGCTTGTAGATCTTCACCGCGTTATCGGACCCCATCTCCACGGTGGTAAAATAGATCGAGGAGAAGTAGACCCCGATGATGTGACCGTCGGGAGAGAGTATGGCATATGCCCTCGGCGCATCGCGTTTGTAATTGGTTGTCATCCGTGTGGACAGCTGTTTCACATCGCCCGCCTCAGCGTCGATCTCCCGCCAGAATTTAGCGGTTTGCCGATACCCGGGCTCAAGGCCGACGATTGCGTCGGGTAAATTATCCCGACCCGTGGCGTAGTAGCGGTATCCGGCAGGTGGGCGGCCCTCTTTAAACGACTGCTCCATTTCCGGGTTCCGTTTGAGGCTTCCAAGCTTGCCGGCGCTGGTTGCAGGCACCAATAAGAACACCGCGATGGCCACACAAGCGATATAGGTCGTGATCTTCATAAGTTGATGAAGTCTTTTTTCCATGGCGAATCTTCACTGACACATCATTAACGTCTTTAGAAACCTTTTCGCTCCGTTTGTTACATCGACGTGACGCATTCAACGCGTCACCGGGTATTCCACTACAGGCGGGTCGATACCCGGGGTTTATAAACATGGACACGGTTTCCCTCACCCATTTTGACGGTAGTCCAGTATACAGTGGACCAATACACCCCGACGACCTCTCCTCCAGGGGTTACAATGTCCGACGCCCTCGGTTCATTATCCCCGTAGCGTCTGAGGCTGGATACCATTTTTATCACGTCTTGCGCGTCAGGGCCGATTTCTCTCCAGAACTTGGCGGTTTGCTGCCACTGGGGATCGAGTCCGATAACGGCGTCGGGAACACTCTCCCTGCCGGTGGCATAATAGCGCAAATCTGCGGGAGGGTTGCCGTTTTTGAAGGCCCGTGTCATCTCCGTGTTATGTTTGAGACTTCCCCCCGGACCGGCCGCGGCCATTTGCGTCAATACCAGCACAGCCAGTCCTACAGCGATTAACATCATTTTAACGTTCACGGTGTCACCCATTCCATCGGTTTTGAAAATCCTCATCAACACACTCCCCGGTCTGATCTCCCGCAGCTCCGGTCATTCCGGCGCTTAGCCGGTCTGCCTGCGCAGGGCCGGAGCGGCTACGTGGGCCGACGCGAATTTCATTTGCTTATCCATCCGGATGATGGTCCGGTAGTTCGAGGACCGGTGTCGTCGGTTGACGTTGCCGTCGGCCGCTGCCTGTTCAAAAACAGTCTAACCACGCCCACCGGCACATTCAACCGCAATTCGCCGATTTCGATGGCGGCAGGTGTCCCGGCCGTCAGCACGGTTGATGTCTGTCGTCAGAGCCTTTCGATGTTTCAGGCAAAACGCTGTTTGGCCGGGAGTCGCGCCCGGTCGGGAGATCCTGACACGTTAAATGCCCCTTCCGGGCAAAACACCTCAAAATCTGTTTTTACCGATAGTAGCGCTTTAGCCTCGAAGGTGATACGCCACCGTAGTAGAACGCCACCAGAATGATATTCACCAGTTGCTGCTGAATGCGTCCCCGGGCGCGATATCGTCGGGCCGACGTCGTGACCGGCCGACGGATCTTGACGAATCGTCCCATCCGGCGCAGCCGCCGTTGAATATCCACATCTTCCATGAGCGGTATCTCAGAAAACCCACCGATAGCTCTGAACACATCCCTGCGCACAAACAGGCCTTGATCGCCATAGGTGAAAAGGATGTGATTGATTCGGGTAAACCGCGCCAAAAATCGGAGTACCGCACTGTCATCATCGAACTCCAGTGAAAACGAGCCTCCGGCAATGCCGTTTCCCTTTGTCATGAGTGCTTCGATGTCGTTCAGACCGTTGGGGGGAATACGCGTGTCGGCGTGCAGAAAAAACAGAATGTCTCCCCGTGCCGCCGTCGCGCCGCTGTTCATCTGGCAACCTCGCCCCCGGGGAGACATCAACGTCGTGACCTTGGGAAACGCCCTGACGGCGCCAACGGTATCGTCGGTGCTACCGCCATCGACAACGATGATGTCAAGATGATGCGCGGACGATTGAAGGTGGGTCAGGCAGGCGCCGATGGTATGCGCCTCATTCAGAACCGGAATAACAACTGAAATCATGATGATCTAACTCATCCCGACATCAACCGGGGTCCTAAACGAACATTGAGCTGGTGCTTGCATGGCGGTTTTTAGCCCTCAGGGACGCGTCTGTCCCTGGGCATCCTGAACGCGATCCCGAAGCGCGCCAAGAACAGCCGGAAGGTTTTTCTTGAGGGATCGCCGCACGATCCACCCCGGTACAAAAAACCCCGGGTCCAGATACACGCTGTAGCGAACGACGGTGTGTGTTCCGTCTTCCATCGGCGTCAACCGCCACATACCTTTCATCTCTCGAAGATCGCCACGTATCCGCTTGAATGTAATTTGCCGGTTTACCTGATAATCTGCCCGAAATTCGTAGGCCACCCTGGGAAATAACCACATCCACTTGACATCGTGGCGGATGACCTCCCAGTTGTCACCGGACGCCAGCACCCGGCACGCCGTTAATCCCGGAACGAAGGTCGGGGCAGCTTCGCAGTCGGTCATGATCCGCCATATGGTCTCCGCCGGTGCATCGATCCACACCACGGCTTCCACCGATCCCCTTGGCTGCTGGTCCGATTGGGCGAGATGCACCAGGATTTCTCCGTTCTGAATCTTCGTCCACTGTGCGTCATTCAGTTGGACATCCGCCGCCACAGTTTTATCGAGGTGGGCTGCAAACCCGGATCCGATCACAAGGAGCATCACGGTGAAGACCGTTTGAAGGGGGCGAATCATATCCGATGACCACTTTTAGTTTTATACCGTCGCGCACCACCCACCGAACGTGCCTGTGGTGAATGCCATAGGGTTGTGCCGGCTGAACCCGGTGTATTTCTGTCAACAGGATACCGTGTCAAGGGAATCCATGTCCGGGGGGGCGGCGTCCTGGTCGTTCGTGGGCGTGGGTCAAAATGCTCATTCCCGGGGTCGATACCGATTCCGAACGTGAACCCGATCCCCACGATCCTGGACGGCTTTTGGGTGGATACGATGCTCCGACGGTAACGTTATCCTGTTCACCTGAAAACATGAGCATGGACATTACTTTCGTCAAACCGGCCGAAAGAGGGATAATTGTAGGAAACACCTATTAGTGAACATATAAAAACATCCCATTGAATTCGGTCTGACGGTGTCCATATTACTATATGAAAAAAATACGTAACCCATCATCTAACCAACGGGGTGATCAAATGAATAAAACAAGCTGTACCTACGAAAAAGTTACCCTGCGTACGCTCGGATTTGTCCTTCTGCCGTTTGTTCTGTTTTTTGCTGCTGTGGCCGGAATTGTGGTGCCGGTCTTCGGCGTAATCTTTGCACTTCCGCTATTGCTGTTGATCGGACTGTTTATCGCTGCGCCCAGAAGCAAGACCTGCAAACTTCTTTTCAGCAACACGGACTAGAAATAAAATCGACCCGCGGGGTGAACCCGTATCCATAGCCCCTGCAGTAGCCCTGAATTATGACGCTCTGGCGGGGTCGAACATGGAAATGTCGAACGTGCTGTTTTGCCCTTCGAGCAGATCCGACAGTATTTCTCCGAGAACGGGTGCGAACTTGAAACCGTGTCCGGAGAGGGCAACAATGAACACATTCGGATGGCCGGACAGCGGTCCGATCCAGAAATCTCTGTCCGGAGTCAGAGTGTACATACAGACTTCCGATCGCATGTCTTGAGTTGCCAGGGACGGAATACAACGTTCCATAAATATTCGGGTCCTGTTGATCTCCTCGGCGGTTGCCTGGCGCTGCACGTTGTCCGGATCGCAATCGGCAAGCCGGTTGTGAGGGGCCACCTTAACCATCCCGCCGGACCGGGTGCAGGGAAGCGCGGAGACCTCTGTACTCGACATGAGTCCATCTTGTCGAAGATCCGTAATCTGCCAAAAATTCACCGGAAAAGAGCCGATATGGTAGTTTTTCCCGTGGGGCGGCACAACCCAGCAGACCGGCTACACGCTTTATCGTCAGCGCGCCACCCAACCGGCCCACAAGCTGCTTGTTGCGGGCCCCGGCTGCCAGCAGCAACCGCCCGGTTTCATATCTGGCTACAGGCGTATGGACCAGCACAACATCCCCCTGTTCCTCCCAGCGCAGCACCGGCTCGTTGACATGGAGACGGGCTCCGGCACGTTTCGCCTCCGTTAACAGGGTCTGCACGGCAAGTTCCGGAAACAGGATGCCGGCTTTTGTTTCCAGTCCGGCGATATAGCTTTTGGGCGGGTTCAGCTGCGGCCATCGGGTCCGTATGTCCGCAGCGCTCAGGTGTTCAAACGGAATGTCATAGGCCCTGGCGCTTTTAAGAAAGCCGCCCACTGCCGGACTGTCCGGCGGTCCGATGGTCAGGTTACCGGTTTCGACAAGCAGGTTCCCGCCGGAATCGCGCTCCAGCTTTCGCCACAGGTCCCAGCTTCGCATCGCCATGGGCACATAGGCCGTGCTTTCCATATAGGCCCTGCGGATACTTCTGGATTCCCCGTGGTGGCTGGCGGCGTTGTGCGGCGGTTCGAACGCATCAAGCCCCAACACCGTGTCCCCTCGCCGTGCCAGCTCCATGCAGGTTGCCGCCCCGGCGGTGCCCAACCCGACCACGATGACATCCGAATGCCTAACGGTCTCCATGTGATGCCTCCAATCTCGGAAAGAAGACAATCAGCCCGACACTCAGAAACGGCACTATGGCGATCCAGAAAAGGACCTGTTGGATCGAATAGATATCGGCCATCTTTCCCACCACCGGTGTAAACGCACCCCCCAGGCCGTAGGCAAACCCCATCATCAGGCTTGCGACCATGGATCGGCCTCTGGGCGCCAGTGCCTGACCCATCACCACACCCAGGGGCATGGTGGCCAGGGTAAAAAAGCCCGCCAGCGCGGCCCCCGGATACACCCAGGATCCGGGCAGAAAGAGCAGCATCAGCAGTGCGGGGGTCATCAATACATGGGATACGATGAAAATTGCTTTAAAACCGATCCGGTCCGAAAGATAGCCGGCCAATAATCCACTGAAAGTCCCGGCCATGGTAAACAGGGAAAACATCGCTCCTGCCGAGACGAGGGAATAGCCCTTGTCCACATAGAAGACGGGCATGAAAGTGATAAAGGACTGCCCGACAACGGCTCTTAGCATCATCACCAGCCAGATCAGGAATATCGGTCTCCAGGCATGCCCCAATGATTTTTTCAGCGAGCCGATAAACCCATATTCTTTAAGCCCTTCGCTCTCCGGGGGCGGCACCACAACGTAAAGGTAGACCACCACCACAAGACCGAAGGCCATGGTCGCCGTTATGGCTTCCAGGCCGAGAATGCCAGCATACCAGGTGATGAAAATCGGCCCCAACGCAAATGCCAGGGTCCCGCCGGTGTTGAATACCGACATGGACATCCCGGCATGTTGTCCGGCATACAGGGGGACCATTCCGGTGACCGGCGGGTGAAACATGGATGACCCAACAGATCCGCATGCCACGCAACACAGCAGGATCCAGAACGTCGGGGCGATACCCGAGAGCGGAATGCACACAACGACCAGCAGAAGCCCGCCGAGCATGAACCCCCGTGTCTGGTACCGATCGGCAAGATATCCCACCGTCGGCTGAACGACAAAGGCCAGAAGTCGGGCCACACCTGCGATCACCCCCACCTGGGTCAGAGACAGGCCGAGCTTGGTCACAAACAGCGGAAACAGGGGGCTGATAAAGGAACTGTAGAAATCGCCGGTAAAATGGATCAGGGTCAGCGCCAGAATGATTCGGATATCCGTCGTCCCGGAGCGTCGGGGCATGGTGACCACTTACGACCGATGGTTCGGCTCGGTTTTCGCCCGCTCTGAAAACCCGCGAAAGCGGAGCGCCTCATCCATATTGCCCTGGGATGAATAGATGTGACTGATCCTGTCGAAATATGCCGCAGCGTTTTCTGGGATTTCCCGGGCCAGGGACAGATACAATTCCAGAACTTCGGAGTTGTATATGCCCTCCTCAAACGACAGTTCGGCATATTTGTGCTTTATTTCCGGATCCACGCGGGCCCGGCAGCTGGCGCAGGTCTCCATCATTTCCCTATACAGGGCCCGTGCATCAGACGGATCTCCAAGGATTTCATGGGCTTCCGCCAGCTTTTGGGCAACTTCGGCATTCCATCCGTAGGTCTCTAAAAATCCCTGGTAATATGTTCTGGCGGCCTCGACGCTGCCGGAGCGGCGCAGTGTCTCACCCTTGAGAAGAACGATGGCGAGGGATTCGGAAAATTCTGCGGGAACCGAGTCCAGCAGAGCATCGACCTGCCGGAAGGCTCCCTGTTCCCAGTAGATGTCGCACAGCAGCTGATAAGCGGGGAGGGCATCGGGGTGAACCCGTAAAACGTCTTTCAGCAGATGCTGCGCTTCGGCCGAACGGCCAAGATTGGCATAGGTGGCCGCCAGTTCCAGAGCGATATAACTCCCCGGCTCCGGATGCTCGTCCAGGGCAAGAGCGAGATAATGTTCGGCTGTCTTGAATTCCCCCCTATTGAGTGCCACGTAGCCGGCCTTGAAGTTTTCCCCGTACTCCAGATACGTGTCCCCGATATCGACGGGCAGGGTGCCGCAGAGCGCAATGAAATACTCCTCCTCTGGAACGTTCCGGGCAGGGGTAGGGCTGTTGTGGTCTCCGGCAGGTCTGCCGATCAGGTCCGTCTGCCCCGGATCCATGTTTTTTTCTTCAGGGCGGCGATCCGATATGTGGCGTATCTGCCGTTCCACAACCTGTCTGAAGTCGCCTTCAGCGCTCAGCTCCAGCGCAAGGGACAGAAGATCCTGTGCTTCGTCCCAGAAACCACCCGCGATCAATTCCTCGGCGTTCTGAAGATGCTCGTGTGCCAGAGCCTTCGTGACCGACGCGAGCTTTTCGATGATGCGGTTGAGCGCGTCCGGATCCGGATCGGCTCTTTTTTCCAGTAGTTCAAGGGCATGGTCATATTCCAACTTTGCCAGACCCCACTGTTCTGCCTCGAACAACGCATCTCCCTTTTTTTCCAGCTTTTCCGGGGAGGGGCGGGCAAACACGTCTAAAAAACCCATGGTGATGTTCTCCTGCTGAGGATCGGTATCCACACAACGACCGATGATGTTATCCGAATATTCCATGGCAATGCAACCGGCATCACCCGAACGGAGCGGTTTGTGGACATCTTGTTGTGGAAATTGAGCACATCTGTCTTAAGATTATTCAAAGGGCGGCCCCGTTTTCGGACAGAGGCGTCCAGGATATGGTCGGGCCGGCGGGTGTGACCCGAAGAGATCCCAATTCAGAGAGACTGCGTATGCTTGTCTATGTAACGATCCTGGCTGCGGTATTCCTGGTGGTGTACGGTCCCCATCTGTGGGCCAGGCACGTCCTGCGGCGCTATAACCAGAGAGAATATTTCTCCGGAAACGGGATGGACCTGGCACGCCTGGTTCTGGAACGGCTGGATATGGCGGATGTCACCGTTGAAGAGACCGCCATCGGGGACCACTATGATCCTCAATCCAAGCGTATCCGTCTGACCAGCACCAACTGCGGCCGCCGAACACTCACCGCTGCCGTGGTGGCTGTTCACGAGGTCGGGCACGCCGTCCAGGACCACACCCGTTACCCGCCACTCCGGACACGCACGCGCCTGGTCGGCACCGCAGCGAAACTCGAGCGGATCGGCGCTGCCATTATGATGGGGGTTCCGGTGATCGCTATGCTGACCCGGGTTCCGGCGGCCGGGGCTCTCATGTTTCTCGGGGGACTGGCCACCCTGTGTATCCCTTTGGTGGTTCACCTGCTGACCCTGCCGACCGAATTCGACGCCAGTTTCAAACGTGCGCTGCCGATCCTCGATACCGGCAACTATATTCCCAAAGAGGATCTTCCGGCGGCCCGGAAAATACTGACCGCTTGCGCCCTGACATACGTTGTCAACGCGTTGATCGGGCTGTTGAATGTATGGCGATGGATACGGATCCTTCGGCGGTGACCCGGTCCTGGCATCGACTATAAACCACTGAGATCAAGCAAGATATTTATGGATTCAATCACTCAAATAGCCCTCGGTGCCGCCGTGGGCGAGGCAATCCTGGGCCGACGTATTGGAAACCGGGCCCTGCTGTGGGGGGGTATCTGCGGTCTGTTGCCGGATCTGGATCTGTTTGTCCCATTCGGCGATGTGGTAAAATCCTTCACCTATCACCGCAGCTTCAGTCATTCCATTTTTGTCCTGGCCCTGCTGACGCCGCTATTCGTAAAGCTGATCCTGAAAGTGCATCCGGATACCGGTTTATACCGGAACCGCTGGTATGGACTGGTGTTTCTGGCATTTGCCACCCACGTCGTGCTCGATTGTTTTACAGTTTACGGCACGCAGATATTCTGGCCGTTGCCGACGCCCCCCGTTATGTGGTCCTCGATCTTTATCATCGACCCGGCCTATTCGCTGCCCCTTTTTTTCGGGGTCTTGGCTGCTCTCGTGATGTCCCGAAAGGTCTCCGTCGGGCACAGGATCAACACCGTGTGCCTGGTCCTGAGCACGATTTATCTGATGGGGGGGTGGGGGCCAAACTCTATGTCGAACAGGTGGCGCGCAGTTCCCTTCAGCAACAGCGCATTGCGTACAACAAACTGCTGACTGTGCCCACACCCTTTAACACGCTGCTGTGGCGGGTCTTGATCACAGACGACAAGGGATACTATGAAGGTTTCTATTCCCTGCTTGACGCTACGGCACACCTGAAGGTGACCCATTACCCCAGCGACCGCCATCTGCTCGAGGGGCTCGACAACCACTGGCCGGTCAAACGACTGCGGTGGTTCACCCATGGTTTTTATTCCGTGGAAAGACATATCGATGATATCCTTATCACCGATCTTCGAATGGGGCTAGAACCCAGCTATGTGTTCCGTTTCAAGGTCGCCAGGATGAGCAATCCCCATGCCCAACCGACCAAAAGCCGGCGGGTCGCCGGCGAGCGCAACTGGGAAAAACTTCTCTGGGTGTGGCAACGCATTTGGTCGACCGACCCCGGATTCAACAGGCGCCATGACTCCCGGTGAGCCTCTCAGCCTGATCCCGGCCGCTACCGTGGTACTGGTTCGACCGGCCGGTGCATCGTTTCAAGTTTACCTGCTCCAGCGGAGTCCCGGCAGCGGTTTTATGGCCGGCCAATACGTCTTTCCCGGCGGGATTCTCGAAGCGGAGGATCGGGCTGTGTCCTTTTGGAAAAGACAGGTGGATCTGGATATCGCGGGTATCGAAAAGCGGTTCGGTGGTTCGTTGCGTGCCGAAGACGCCCTGTCCTTCGGGGTGGCGGCAATCCGTGAAACTCTGGAAGAAGCCGGGGTGTTGCTGGCCTCTGGAAACGCCGCGTTCGATCGGCAGTTGGAACAGGTCTGCCGGCGGCGTCATTCCGAAGGGCGTATAAGCGGTTGGTTCAACGAGCGGGCAGAGAAAGATGGTTGGGTGCTCTCGTTGTCCGGGCTGCGGCGCTGGTCCCACTGGATCACGCCCCTGGGCATGAAGCGCCGCTTTGACACCCGGTTTTTTCTGGCCCGCATGCCGGACGGCCAAACCTGCGTTCCGGACAACCGTGAGACCGTGCATGGTGTGTGGGTTACTCCGCAAGAAGGTTTGCAGGGCAACCTTGACGGCGACGTGCCGTTGAGCCCGCCAACGGTGGTGACCCTCCACCAGCTCCTGGCCTATCCCGATGATGCGGCGTTGATGACATCCGCTGTGGAACGTCCTTGGGGGGAGGCGGTGCGCCCCCGAATGGTGAAACTGGAAGAGGGGGCCGTCATTATCGAGCCCTGGGACCCGGAATACGATCATCCAACTATTTCAATCGACCCCACCGGCCTCGACAGTGCTGTGGCTCCCGTGGGCCGATCGTTTTCCCGGATCTGGATCCACCGGGGCAGGTGCCGGCCGATCGCGACGGCATAGTTCCCGGCGGTTCTGCTGCAGCAAATGCAGCATTGCCAGAATTTCCTGAACAATGATGTCCGGCTGTTCCCACAGGATAAAATGGCCGGCTTCCGGGATGCGCACCACCTTCAGCGGGCTTTGCACCATCCGTTCGGCGAAATCGGCATTGGCCGGCATGACCAGCGTGTCTTTTTCTCCCTGGATCAACGCCACCGGAGAAGACATCGTTTCCCAGAGCGGCATCATCTCCCGCAACTCCTCCTGAAGGGCCATGACTTCCCGGTTGGCCAGAATCAACGGCGTGGGCACCGCCCAGTTCACTGCCCGGTATGTCGCCAGATGATTATACCAGCGGGGATCTTCCAGATCCGGATCGATGGAGGGCGCAACAAGGACGAGCCCGCCGACCTTTTCGGGGTATTCCATGGCCATGCGCGCGGCCAGGGGCGCACCCAGGGAATGCCCGACCAGGATCGCCCCGCACCCGGTGGTTTCGAGGTCTAGCAGGGGATGCAGCAGATCCGCCTGGCGGGTCAGGGACGGGAGCAGTGCTTTATATCCGGACTTGCCGAATCCCGGCCGGTCCACCGCGATGAGACGGGCCTGTTCGACCAATTCTGCTTGCGCCAGGTATCCGGCAAAGGCCTTCCAGGATCCGGGGGTTCCGTGAAGAAATACAACCAAGGGCCGGCCGGTTTCTCCGGCCGCGGCATAGTGGATATTTCGATCGTCTATGGTGTATTCGTGAAACGATGGGGCCGCCCGGCCGTCAAACAGTTTAGCAGGATCCGTCTCATAGGGCGGGGCACACCCCCACAGACAGACCCACAGCCAGTAAACTCCCATGTGTATACCCAACGCCTTCGTCATCGCTTCATATCCCTGACTACGCCCCGACGCCGGGGCAGACCCATTGTCGGACCCGCGTGGGGTAACGGACCATCCCCAAGGCCCCGGCAACCCTGACGGCGGGCAGTGGGGAGAAATTACACAATCCTAAATTTATTCCTTTTTTTTCGTGCCGCAATGGCAGGGGACAAAACCGTGACGTTTGTCGACGTCATCGTAACGGTTGACCATCTTCCCATGTTCTCTCGTCGGCAGTGAGAACATGCGCCCAAAGGGGATGCTTATCCGGCCGCCGTCTCAGGCCTGATCCGTTCCCGGCGGGTTTCGAGAAAGAACCCGACAGCCGCCTGAATGACGTCATTGTCGGCCAGGATACGCTTGTGGCCGAGACCGTCTGTGACGTGCAGAAACAGGTTGGTTGATGTTGCGGCTATGTTCCGGGAGTCCCTGAACGGGATCGTTTGGTCGTCCCTGTCGTGAATGATGAACACCGGCGAACGGATGTCATGGATCAGCATGTCCGGGTTATCCCGGTTCAGGTCGTAACCGAAATAGTGCTCGAGATCCGATACGGCGCTGCGGTATACCTTCGCCGGGATGCCATGCCGGTTGAAAATGTTGAACAGGATCTCCCTGAGTCTCAGTGCCGGGGCGATCAGCACGGTATCCAGGTCCGGGTTTTCTTTGACGATACAGTTGATGGCGGCGGACGCCCCAATAGAGTGGCCGACAATACCGACGATGTTCAAGCCCTTGGCCGGATCCAGCAGCGAGCGCAGGGTATCGGTATACTGGAAGTAATTTGTTGTCTGCCCCTGGGAGTCGCCGTGGGCCGGCCCATCCAGGGCAATCACCGAATATCCGGCATCGATAAAGGGGGAGAAAAAGCGATGAAAGTGGCCTGCGCGCCCATTCCATCCATGGACGAAAAGGATGGCGGGACCGTTCCCCCACCGCCAGCAGTGGATGGCATTGCCGTGGACCATCACGTGGTACGGGGTTCCGGTTTCCAGGGCCTTTTGTTGCCGGGAGGACAGGGGATAGGGCGATGGGACAAAGAAAATCCTTGTCAGAATGCCCTTGGCCAACGCCGGGGAGACAAACCACAGGACATGGAAGAGGAGCCGCGTGGCGCGTTGTTTGATGGTATAAAAACGAACGTTCGTGTGATATTTTGTCACATTTGAATAGTGTCTGGGCATGGGGGGCTCCGTGTTGTGAAATGTCAGGGTTATATGACCGATGGGTGGTCAAACGGGGTTTACGAATTCGATGACGTCGGCCGGTATGTATTCAGCAGCTGCTCCAGGGCCTTTTCCTGACGCCGTTTGGTCTCCTCGCTTTCGAGCAGGTTGTGATAGAGGTGGAATCCGAGGAGCAGGGAATACAGATCGAACGCAAACTGGTCGCAATCGATATCCTCCCGGAAATCACCGGCTGTGACGGCGGATTTGGCGATCCGGCGGAGACATTCGAGCCATTCTTTTTGCTGGTTCAGCAGGAAATCTCTCACTTTTCCGGGACGATCCGTAAAGTCTGAGCTGGCCGATACGAAGATGCAGCCCCCTTTGAGTCTGGAGGTCCATTGAATCCAATTGGCAACCAGGGCCATGATCCTCGGAATGCCCGCTTGAGTCTTCAGTGCCGGCACGACAATCCGTTCGGCAAATACATCGCCGGCATGTCTGAGGATTTCAACCTGGAGATTCTCCTTGGACTGAAAATGGGCGAACAGGCCGCTTTTGGACATGTTCGTCGCTTTTGCCAGGGAGCCGATACTGACCAGGTCCAGCCCCAAGGTACTCGCCATGGAGAGGCCTTTTCCGAGAATGGTCCGTTTTGTGTCTTCGCCTTTGCTCATGGAGGAAAAATAGAACGATCGTTCGTGTTTGTCAAGCAGGTTTGAATTTTTTTTTTAAAAATGCGAAATAAACTCGATCCAGGTTCTGTTCTTCACCCGTTTATTCGCAAATCAAAGGTCTGCAGAGGCAACCTATGACACCCACGATGGATATCCATGATGCCGACTCGATTCGAGATCTCATCGAAACCTTTATGACAGAGTCCCCGGAAAATCGGCTGGGTGCCACCCACCCTGAGCCCGTGTTTGACAAGCCCCTTGTCGGATTCTCCAATGGCATGGATTCGCTCTATGAGGAGTATGTGCGGCACATCGGCGATTTCTACCTGACCCCGCTGGAGATATTTCAAAAAGGGTGCCCAGGCCAAAACACCATATCGGGCGAGGACCTGACCGTTATTTCCTGGATTCTGCCATCCACCACCGCCACGCGAAGCGAACAGGCCGCCAGTACCAGGCGCCCCTCGGAACGCTGGTGCCGCACGCGCCATTTTGGGGAAAAATGCAATGACGCCCTTCGGCGCCATCTGGTGACCCGTCTGGAAAAAGCCGGTATTCCGGCAGTGGCTCCCATGCTCTCCGAATTCTGGTCCCGGTCCGACTTGGGGCCCTACGCTCCCTGCTCGAACTGGTCCGAGCGCCACGCCGCCTACGCTGCCGGACTGGGGACCTTTGGCCTGTGTGACGGTTTGATTACGCCCGTCGGCAAAGCCATGCGCGCCGGATCCGTTGTCGCCAAACTGACGGTGGCGCCATCCCAGCGGCCCTTCACCGATCACCACGCCTACTGTCTTTTCTTTTCCCACGGCAACTGCGGCAAGTGTATCGATCGCTGCCCGGTGCAGGCACTGAGCCGGGAAGGTCACGACAAATGGCGCTGCATGAAGTATACCCACGGGATGAAAGCCTATATGAGACGAAAGTACGGTTTTGAAACAAGTGCCTGCGGCCTGTGCCAGGTCGAGGTGCCGTGTATGGCCCATATTCCCGATCCCAAAGAGGGAGACTAGGACGTGGATGTCTGAATGGTCGGCGCCAAGAATCCGGGCCGGTTGCAACAACAGTTGGTGGCCCTGGGTTCTGGCTCGTCCTGAGCTTGCCGAAGGGATCCTGGAGGCTTGCCCGTCCGCCAGAGGCGGATAAACCTCTGCCGGGCGGGAGCCTGGATGCTGGATGAACTGAAAAGATTAGAGCTGAAAGCTCAAAGCTGAAAGTATAGTGATAAGAACCATGATTGACATTCCGCCGTGTTGAAGGATGTAC
>CAFBRK010000084.1 GCA_903231505.1 Olavius algarvensis associated proteobacterium Delta 3
GGGGGATTCGGGGAAAGAGCCCCAGCAGCATATTGAATTTATATGTATTTTTCCAGACGATCGGTTTGCATTTCGCCCTCTATGTCCTGTTTGTCCTGAGCCTGCGGAAGGGCTTGTGCGTTTGCCCGCTAGCCCGTGGGCCCGTTAGCCCGTGTGTCCTTATGTCTTAGCTGTCCTCTGCCTTCTGTCCTCTGCCATCCAACATCCGACATCCGACCCGCCAAAGGTTTATCCGCCTCAGGCGGACGGGCAAGCCTCTGACTTCAAGCATCCAGCCCGCCAGAGGTTTATCCGCCCCAGGCGGACGGGCAAGTATCGAGAAACCAGAATCCAGCTCTCCAAATCTCCTAACCCCTGTATCTTGTATCCTGGATCCTGCATCCCGTTTGCCTGCCTGTCCTGCCTGTCCTGAGCGGAGCCGAAGGGAGCTCAGTCGAAGGGAGGCACTCGAAGGGTCAGCGAAATGCAAAAAGGAACATCACCTCTGCGACCGCTGCGCCTCGTAAGATTAAAGGATTACCGCAAAGACGCGAAGTTCGCAGAGAAATTATTAGTTTTTCAGAATCCCTGAGAGGGGGATTCTGAAAGAAATGAATCTCACAGACGGATTAAACGCCCATCTCTTGGGATGAGTAACAATTTTGCTTTTCGTCCTATCAGCGAAAAGCAAAATAATATTGATACTTTGCGATCTCTGCGCCTCGTATGTAAAAAGAGAAAACACCCTGGGAGAAGGAGGCTCCGCCTTCCCATCCCGGATGGCGCATCAAAAGCTTTTGTTTATCGGTAAA
>CAFBRK010000085.1 GCA_903231505.1 Olavius algarvensis associated proteobacterium Delta 3
CTCTGCGATCTCTGCGTCTCGTATGTAAAAAGAGAAAACACCCTGGGAGAAGGAGGCTCCGCCTTCCCATCCCGGATGGCGCATCAAAAGCTTTTGTTTATCGGTAAAAC
>CAFBRK010000086.1 GCA_903231505.1 Olavius algarvensis associated proteobacterium Delta 3
CAGGGTGCAAGACGCATGAAACCGGCATCCGGATGTTTATTTCTTTTGCCTGAATCCTGAGTCTTGGATCTTGTATCTCAGGGTAACCGGCAAACCGGCTAAAACGGCAAACGGGCTAACGGGCAAACGGGCCAACGGGCAAACTAGCCAACCCTACGACTCGCTGCGCTCGCCCAGGACAGGCGGGCCCACGGGCCAACGGGCTAAAGGGCCCACGGGCAGACCGGCAAACGGGCCCACGGGCAAACCGGCGAAACCGGCCAACGGGCAAACCGGCTAACCGGGTTACCATCGAATCATCGCGCTTCCCCAGGTCAGCCCGCCGCCGAATACCGGCAGACACACCAGCTGGCCATCATTGATGCTGCCGTCGCGAACCGCCTCGTCCAGGGCGATGGCGCATGACGCCGAAGAGATATTGCCGTATTTGTGTATGGTCACATAGAATTTTTCCATCGATATCTCGAGGGACCTGGCGATGGAGTGAAACATCCGGATGTTGGCTTGATGAGGTATCAGCCAATCGATATCGGAAACGGACACCCCGTTATGTGCGGCGGCCTCCTTAATCGATTCTATGAAATGTCTTACGGCCACCCGAAAGCTAAGGTTGGCTTCGATCATGTTCAGATAGTGGCGACCTTCATGGACACTTTCATGGGAGATCGGGGTGGTTTTCGACCCGCCGCCTGGCATCAGCAAGTGCTGTCCCCGTGCACCGTCCGTGTGCACGTGGGTGGACAGGAGGGCGTGCCCGTTTTTTTCAGCAGCCAGTACGGCCGCACCGGCGCCGTCGCCCCAGAGAATGCAGGTGTTTCTGTCCTTCCAGTTCACGGTCCGGGTCATCACTTCGGCGGCAACAACGAGTATGTTCTGGGCAGCTCCGGATGAGAGATATTTTTCGGCGACATCGAGCCCGAAGATAAACCCTGAACAGGCCGCGGTAACATCGAATGAGACGGCCTTCGGAGCGTCCAATTTTGCTTGCAGCCAATTGGCCCCCGAAGGGCAGCATGTATCCGGAGTAATGGTGGCCATCACGATCATGTCCAGATCCGAGGCATTTATGCCCGCCCGGTCGAGGGCGCGGACAGAGGCTTCGTAGGCGAGATCCGAGGTGGCGACATCCGGATCGGCTATGCGACGTTCCCGGATACCGGTTCGCTGGATGATCCACTCGTCACTCGTATCCAGCCCCATGGCCTCCAGGTCCCGGTTATACAGTATTTTCGGCGGGACGTACGATCCTGTTCCCAAGATGTTCACAGATACCATGAGCTAACCTCTCGAAAGACTCCGTCCTGTCCCGGTTGCTGCGAAAAATCCGGACTTCGGAATGAGAGTGTGGTTGCGGAGTGGAATTCTGACAACCACGATAGATCTTGCAGGTGACCGACTCGCTTTAAATCCCGTTTTACCAGAATCGCTCCGATATGGTTGCTTCTTCGCGATGTGCTGAAAAGATATCATGCAACGGCCGGGCTAACGGGTATGGCGGATAAAGGTGCGCACCTGACCCAGCGCCCCGGGTGACGTGATCAGCAGATCCTCAGCAATGTCCTGGCCGTCCAGATACTCGTTGAGAAAAAATTCGCTGCCGTCGAGTTTGTATATTTTTCCCCCCGCCGATTCAATCACGACACGCGAAGCGGCCAAATCCTTGTAGGTGATATTGGATACGATGGCGGCTTCTGCACGACCCATGGCGACGTAGTTCAGGTGCGCTCCCGTGCAGCCGAAATTTCGGATTTTTCCTGGAAAGCTCGATTGATAATGTTGGTGAAAACGGGAAAACGTCAACAGCAGGCTTTCGTCGCTGATTTGTCCCTGCCGGGATACCTGGATCGGTTTGTCCTGCCAAAAGGCCTGGTGGCCGGCACGTGCCCAGAACAGATCTCCTGTGGCCGGCATGTAGAATACGCCGAGAATGGGCCAGAAGTTCTCGAGCAGTGCAAGAGAAATGCCCCAGATTGGGATTCCGGCCTGAAAATTGGCCACCCCGTCCAATGCATCGAAGATCCAAAGGTATCGCTTCTCATCGTGGGTGTAATCCGTCGCCACGATGTTGTTTTCAAAAAGCTGGTGTTCGGGAAAGTGTTCATGAAGCTGCGTCTGAAACAGCTCGGTGACATGCAGCTCGGTTTCGGTCACCAGTGCCATGTCAAATTTTACCTGGTCCCCGCCCTTGCCGTAATAGGATAGTGCAGCTTCCCCCGTCATTCGGATGGTATCGACAGCAAACGCTGTCAGGTCTTTAATTCCGTGGGATTTGGACACTTTGCCTCCTTTTATCGCCCTTTCCGGGGCGATTTCACCGAGAAAGTGCCCCAGTTGGTTTGGATCAAAAAATAGTAATCGAAATAATTATCAAAAAGGGCTCGCGAAACAAAGGAAAAAAATACACTCGTGTCTCCTGTTCGGTGGTTTCCTGCGACCGATGATAGACACGAGAGTGCCCTTGTCATGGGAGATATCAGGAGCCAGTGATGTCTTGGCGACGTCCATACTTGAAATCCGACCGTGACGGACCATATGTTCAAAAGCGCCATGGACCGGGGAACACATCGAAATGTCGAACCGAAATGCGGCATTCATCGAAAACGTCCAGGATCATCCGCCGTTTGACCTTTCCGGTTTTGACACCACTCTGGCCCGGCCCTTCGACTCGAAGCACACGGACGGATTTGGATGATGACCTCTTAAAAGGAGATAACCATGAGTGTTCTCGTTGCACAAAGAGCCCCTGATTTCACCGCTCCTGCGGTGATGCCCAGCGGGATTATCGAAGACAATTTCACCCTGTCGAGCCTGAGTGGCCACTATATTGTTCTCTTTTTCTGGCCCCTGGATTTTACGTTTGTATGTCCCACGGAAATTCTCGCCCACGATCATCGCATCGAGCAATTCGAGGAACGAAACGTGAAAGTGGTGGGAATTTCCATAGACTCTCAGTTCATACACTTTGCCTGGCGGAATACCACGATCCAGGAGGGTGGCATCGGTCCTGTCCATTTCCCCATGGTAGCGGATATCACCCACCAGATCACCCGTGCGTACGGCATCGAACATCCCGATGGGGTGGCCATGCGGGCATCATTTCTTGTCGACCGCAAGGGTATCGTTCAGCACCAGGTGGTCAATAACCGGCCCCTTGGGCGAAATGTTGATGAGATGCTGCGGATGGTCGATGCACTTCAGTATTATGAAGAAAACGGGGAAGTCTGTCCGGCCGGCTGGCAAAAGGGCGAAACCGGAATGCCGGCCACGGCCGAAGGGGTAGCGGATTATTTGTCCAAGCATGGGGAAAAGCTTTAGGGTTTGCCGGTACCGGCCAAACCGGATGACAGGCAAACCGGCAAACCACACGGGAGGCTCAACGTCCATAAACCGGGGGATGGGATAAAAATTGTAATCGCTCGCGGCCTCATTCCAGAAACGGGATCCGTTTGCCGGTCCTGTAGGCAAGGGCCTGACAGGTGGCGATGAGTGTGCCGGCACTGTTGGTCACGCGGATGTCGTAGCTGGCGGTTCGCTTGGTCTGGCTCACCAGTCGCGCCTCTGCACGGAGTCGTGTTCCGTCATCGGGGCTGGAAACATACGTGACATTGACGTTCAGCGCGACGGCAATGGTGCCGTCTGTCTGTCCGGCTGTCTCAAATGCTTCGTCGATAAGGGCAAAAATAGCCCCACCGTGGGCGCGCGCATAGATATTGGCCATGGATGACGGCTCATAGTCCATTTCTACCGCAGAGTAACCCAGGTCCAGAGCGACAAGCTCAATTTTCATAGCCCGGGCGAAAGGTTCTTTCTCTACGGCGTGCGCTATGGCGCTGCGTATCGATTCTTCCATAACATCTGTCCATTAATCCGTATGTGGGACTATTTACTGAAAAAAGTTCATGGGTAAGTGGATTACCCATTACGGAGGATAGCCAGCCTGGTGCGCTGATCCTCCGTTAGATGGTCAAAGCAGATTTCCATGCCCTTCGGGTCACGCCGGCACACGCGGCCGTTGAATAAAAACGCAGGTATTTCCCCGGTGCCGGAGAAGGTAACGGATATTTCTTCCCCCAGGGCGATGGGATCGGCAGTCTCGATAAATACACCGGCGTCGGAAATCTGTGTCACAAAGCCCTGATTTGAAACCTCTTCGGTATCATAGTCGACGGCGATGCGTATCGGTTTGCCGGTGTCGCCGGAATCTTCCGGTGCGGCGGCGCTTTCGGTTGTCAGCCGGGCGATAATGATGGTGATATTGTCTTCTCCTCCGCGGTTGTTGGCCATTCCGACCAGCGTGCTTCCGGCATGACTTGGGGGCTCGCGGGTGACCACCGAACAAATCTCATCCGGCGGCACCTTGTCGCTCAGGCCGTCGGAACAAATCACGACAATGGCATCGTTGCTCAGAGACACTTCCGAAACATCGGGTGTAACACTTTCCCGAAGCCCCATCGCCCGGGTCAGAACGTGCTTCAGATGCGCGGCCAGCTGGTGATTGCCTTCCGGGTGGAGGTCTTCGTACTCGGCCAGCATGGTATGGGGTACCGATATCGATCGGATGGATTGATCCTGGACCAGATAGATGGGGCTGTCGCCGACATTGACGGCAATGAGCGAATCGTCCGCCAGGTAGACAGCGGATACCGTGGACCCCATTCCCTTGTAGGCAGGCTTTTGCTGTGCATTCTGGTGGACTACACGGTTTGCCATATGGACGGCGTTCAAAAGGAGATTGGCTGATGGGGACAGTTCTGTGGCCGATGTCGGCAACTCGTTCCGGGCAGGGTGAGCATGGAATTTGGTCATGAAATCGACTACCGAATCGACAACCAGCCGGCTGGCGACTTCTCCGGCGGCATGTCCTCCCATACCATCGGCGACTATAAACAACCGAAGGTCGTTATCGAGATGATACGCATCTTCGTTGCCCTTTCGTTTCCGGCCGACATCCGTGATGCCCGCCGACTGAATTGACAGCATAATCTCCTCATACTGGTCGGAAAAAGAACGGCCGAACCCGGGCATTTCACCAAAATGAGGTCTTCTTGGCGAAGGCGTTTGAACAGATGTCATGACGTTTTCGGGTTAAAGGGCCGATGCATGGATCCGGCTGGAAAAATACCGGGAAGAAGAATGCCTGTCAACCTATCCCGGGGCCGACAGACACACCATCAGGGAATGTGTCTTCCGGCGGAATGGTTGATGGTCGTTCAGGCCGCGATGAACATGTTGGCCCGACGCCATCATGGTGGTTACGTTTTTTGCTATAACAGCGACATCGTCGTGTTTATAACCTCGCCGAGCGATGTTATGAAGGATCGCCGGGCTTTCCCATCCGGCGATCCCGATCATGGGTCCACGCCTGAGCGCACATTTGCACGGGATCCCATGGGCTGCTCAGCGGCGGCGTGTAACTCAGGTAGATGGACAAGGTCCGGAACCGTCATGTGGTGATAAATGGCTGTCGCAATGATATCGATACGTTTAGATACTTCGGTGCCATAGCGGCCCAGAATCTGAGCCCCCAAACACCTGCCGGTGGGTCGGTCGCCGATGATGCGGATAGCCATGGGCCTGGCGTTCGGGTAGTACGCCTTGTGATCCCATGTGTCCAGAGAGGTTGTGATGGGATCAAACCCGGCGTTTTCTGCTTCCTTCTTTCCCAATCCGGTTCTGGCCACGACGACGGTCACGCTCGCCGATAGCTTCAGCTCACTAGCCCTGAGGGCTGCACTGATACCGGCATCGCTGCCGCCTATAATCAGCAGATTCATTTTTCAGTCCTCCCCAATAATCCGTCATTGCCGATGGTGACGATCCTACCCATAAAATGTTAAGATAGTGTTTTAAATACCGGCGGCCGGATACGCTTGTTTAATTCAAACATCACGATCCTATTCTTCCCGGGGTTTTCGATCCCGCCTATTTTTGATATAATTAGAACCCGTTGCCAGACGATTCAAAAACGTTGATGTCCGGGCAGACGTACAGGAGTGACAATGACCTGCATTCTTGCAGTGGACGACGATCACATCGATCTCGAACTGATCCGAAGGTCGTTCAAATCTGAGGAATATTCCCTCTTTTCAGCCCAGAACGGCGAAGAAGCCCTGGAAAAGGCGAGAGCCATTCAGCCCGACCTGGTCATCCTGGATATTATGATTCCGGGAATGGACGGTTACGAAACCTGCCGACGTCTGAAAACCGATCCCGATATTGATTCTGTCATGGTCCTGCTGTTGTCGGGCCGCGGTTCCGTTGAAGATCGTCTTAAAGGCTACCAGGTGCATGCCGATGATTACATGATAAAACCCTTTGATTTGAAGGAATTGAAGGCAAAGGCCGGCACGCTGCTGCGATTGAAACAGGGACAAGATGAACTAAAATCAATCAACCGCAGACTTGAGGCGGTGATCAATGCCAAAACACGGGAATTGGTCGAAAAGGAGCGAGAGGCCATTTTTGGGCAACTGGTGCAGGGTATCGTGCACAATTTAAAGGGGCCGTTATCGGTGGTCCTGATGAAAGCCGATCTGTCCGCCCACTGTGCGCAGGACATTCTCAATGCGGAGCAGGATGTTACCGACCCCCAACGCCTGATCATAGAAAAGATTCTTTCCCACCAGGCCAATGTAATGGAAGCCGTCGGCAAAATTGAGCAACTTATCGAAAACCTGCTTGAAAAGGGGCGATTCGAATCTGTGGACGAGCGGCAGGATATCGATTTAAACGACCTGATCGAACGGGAGATGGCCTTTCTCGAGGCGGATCTGGAATTCAAACATGATGTGGAAAAGCGCATCGACATGGATCCGGGCTTGCCGACCATCAAAGGGGTGTACGCCGATTTTTCACAGGTGGTTTACAATATGGTGCACAATGCTCTGGAAGCCATGCACGAAGGTCCGGATAAAAAACTGCACATCCGTACACGATTTGATGATAGCAGCGTGAATATTGATTTCACCGATTCGGGGGTCGGGATCGCCCCGGAGGATCTGGACCGGATTTTCGATCCTCATTTTACCACCAAAGCCGGAAAATTTAGTTCAGACCGTCGCAATTCCGGAGGTACGGGTTTGGGATTGTTTATCTGTACCCGGCTCATGGAAACCTACGGCGCAACGATTTCGGTCAAAAGCGTCCCCGGTGAGGGTGCCACCTTCACGGTCTCGATTCCAAGGGATCCCGTTAAACTATAGCTTCAGCGCTCGGCGGCAGGTGTCCACGCAGCAAAGGCAGAACCCTGTTTGGCTCTGCCTTTTTGGTCTGAAGTGAAACCAACCCGGCGGGTGTTTGGAGCGTGCATAAAATGACGGGATCAGCCGACCTTCTCCGTATCCTTGATCTCCATATTGTCGACCTGAATCATAAACCGGATAAACTCCGGGCATTCCTTGCGGCACGTATCCTTTTTCCACAGTTTCATGGTTTCTACCGGAGGCTCACCGATGGCCTGCAATTTTAGAAGTACGTCATACAGGGCTCTGTATTCCTTGTTGTCGAGATGAAACAGCGTCTTGGCAAACTCCATGAATTCCTCATATGAGTCGAAGCCTTCCAGATGCTGCGGTGGGTTTTCATCTAAAGTTTATCGTCATGCCGCCTCCTTTGGTTTACAGATATATTGACCCTTTTGACATCAAAACGTTACATCAGGTACAGGGAAAACTAGAAATTAGCAATGCCCCCGGGAAACGGGATGGATTCGATGAATATTCAGTGATCTTGATGGCGTTGACCGCAATAGACGTTGCCGGTGTCAATGTAACAGACGTTTTCGGCGATGTTGGGAACGTGGTTTCCCGTCTGTTATCATCAGCGGGCAACCGAAATCTGGGTAAGCGTCTACCGTGTGCTTGCTGGTAAACATCCGCAATCCTCCTGCGGATCAATCCGTTTCGGACGGACTAACCGAAGCGGCCTGTAATGTAGTCCTCTGTCAGCCGGTGCCGGGGTTTGGTAAAGATTTGGGGTGTGGGACCGACCTCGACAAGATAGCCCAGATGGAAGTAAGCGGTGCGCTGGGACACTCGTGATGCCTGTTGCATGGAGTGGGTGACGATGACGATGGAATATTGCTCCCTTAGTTCGTCAATCAGGTCTTCGATTTTTGCCGTGGCGATGGGATCCAGGGCAGAACAGGGTTCATCCATAAGGATGACCTCGGGGCTGACGGCGATGGTTCGGGCAATGCACAGTCGCTGCTGCTGTCCGCCGGATAGTCCGGTGCCGGGCTTATCCATGCGGTCCTTGACCTCGCCCCACAGCCCGGCCTTGATCAATGACCTTTCGACGATTTCATCCAGCTCGGCCTTGTTTTGGGTCAATCCATGGATCTTTGGCCCGTAGGCCACGTTTTCGTAAATCGACTTGGGGAAAGGATTCGGCTTTTGAAACACAATGCCCACCTGTGCCCGGAGAGGAACCACGTCGATCTTGCTGCCGTAAATATTCTCGCTGTCAAGGGTGATCTCTCCCTCTACACGACAGCCTTCAATGGTATCGTTCATCCGGTTCAGGCACCGCAGAAACGTGGATTTGCCGCAACCCGAGGGCCCGATCATGGCAATCACTTCATTCCCGGCGATGTCCAAGGAAACCCCGAAAATGGCCTGCACGCCGCTGTAATAGACGTTTACGTTCCGGCAGGTCATCCGAGGATTCGGGGCGGTAATCTCCCCGACCGTTTTTAGGCCTTTAAGCATCTCAAGCTCTTTTTCCTTGTCGTGCTCTTTATCCTGAATGACTGGAATTTGTGAATCTATCATGTTCTGTGCCGCTGGCCTTTCACCGGGTGGTGGTCAAAGTTCTAATAATAAGACGGCCGGGTCACATAGATCCGGCCCGTCTCCGGTTTGGCTGAATGCTGTTTCAGGGCATTGGGATGGTTTGCAGTGTTTGAACGTTCTTGTAGAATTTCTTTCGTTCATTTTCAGGCATCGGAATCATCCCTTTTTCTGCCAGATAGCCTTCCGGTCCCCATGCCTTCTCACTGGTAAACTCTGCCAGATAATCCTTTATGCCGGGGATAGCCTCCACGTGAGCCTTTTTCACGTAAAAAAAGAGCGGTCTCGACACCGGGTATTTCCCATCGGCGATGGCATCGAAGGTTGGCGGAGCACCGTCCACGAAGGAACCCTGAATCTTGTCGGCGTTTTGGTCCAGGAAGCTGAATCCGAAGATCCCGACAGCATCGGGATTGGCGTCCAGCTTCTGGACGATCAGATTGTCATTTTCCCCGGCTTCGACGTAGGCACCGTCTTCGCGGATGGTGTGGCAGACGGCCTTATAGCGTTTCTTGTCTGTCTTTTTCATGGCCTTGATGAAATCGAATGTTTTTCCACCGCCTTCCATGGCCAGTTCCACAAAAGCATCACGGGTTCCGGAAGTGGGAGGCGGGCCCAGCACCTCAATCTTGATATCGGGCAGGGAAGAATTTACGTCTTTCCAGGTTCTGTAGGGATTGGGGATCAGTTTCTCGCCTCCGTTTGGATCGGGAACATCTTTGGCGAGGGCCATGAATATGTCCTTCCGGGTCAGTTTCAGAGGCTGGGTTTTCTTGGAATTGGCCAAAATGATGCCGTCATAGCCGATCTTGACCTCGACGATCCCGCTGACACCGTTCGCTTTACATTTTTGGACTTCCGAGGACTTGATGGCCCGGGAAGCGTTCGTGATATCCGGATGCTCCACCCCGACTCCGGCACAGAAAAGTTTGAGCCCACCGCCCGACCCGGTCGATTCAATCTTCGGGGTCTTGTAGGGTGTGGTTCTTCCAAACTGTTCTGCCACGGTGGTTGCGAACGGATAGACTGTGGAAGACCCGACAATGCTGATGTAATTACGTGACGATCTGGCATCGACCGAACCCAGACCAAATGATAAAAGCATTGCCGCTGCCAATAGAGATGTCTTTCGAAACATGTTTTCTACCTCCTTCAATGGATATTCTTGAGTTGTCACGGCTCCGAATACAATTGAAGTAAGATTACGGTTCGGGACTAGTCCCATGTTAGGCAATCGCTATAATAATATTAAGAACCTCTGTTTCTATCACTTTGCAACCCTGCCCGGTGTGGCGTCCAACCATTAGGCTACCACCTCCGCTCATATTTTTTCCGAAGCATCACCGCGGCGGCATTCATGGTGATCAAAAATCCCAGCAGAACAATAATTGCTGCCGAAGTCTTCTCCACAAAGGCCCGTTCCGGACTGTCCGCCCATAAAAAGATTTGAACGGGAAGGGCGGTCGACGGGTCGTTAAAACCCTGGGGGACATCCACAATAAACGCCACCATCCCGATCATGAGCAAGGGGGCGGTTTCCCCCAGCGCACGCGCCATTCCGATGATCGTCCCGGTCAGGATTCCCGGCAGGGCCAGCGGCAGCACATGGTGAACGATCATTTGCATCTTAGACGCTCCGATGCCCAGTGCGGCTTCGCGGATCGACGGAGGTACGGATTGTAGGGCTGCCCGGCTGGCGATGATAATGGTCGGGAATGTCATCAATGTGAGCACCAGACCGCCGACTAGGGGAGCCGATCGGGGAAGCCCGAAAAAGTTGAGAAATACCGCCAGACCGAGCAGGCCGAAGACAATGGACGGTACCGCGGCCAGGTTGTTGATGTTTACTTCGATGAGATCGGTCCATCGGTTTTTGGGTGCCAATTCCTCGAGATAGACGGCCGCCGCGACACCGATCGGAAACGACAGGAGTAACGTTACCAACAACGTGAGAAACGACCCCACCGCTGCTCCAAGAATTCCCGCCAGTTCGGGCTCTCGTGAATCTCCGGATCGAATAAAGGTCCAATTGAACCTGGTTTGAATGCGATCATCAGCGGATAGCCGGTCCAGCCACGCAAGCTGCTTGTCATTCAATCGGCGCTCGCTTTCCGGAACATCACGCCGGATATGGCCTTTCATGAGCATGTCGATATCATCGTCGGCCGGCACCCACACGGGGATTTCCTGACCGATGATATCCGGATTTCGAAGCACCATAGCCCGAAGTTGAAAGGCGGCTTCGGAGCTGACCAACTTGTAGAGATTGCGCTTGTCCCGGCGGCCTTGAACCTCGGGAAACATGGCGCGCATGGTTTTCTTGACGAGCCCCGGATAATCTGCCCGTGCCAGTGTGTCCTCTCGGAGCGTCTCCGGGTCGAAATAGACATTCAGTTTCACATAAGTCTGAAAAAACGCCGTGTACCCGTTTCCGAAAATGCTGATGAACATAATGGTGAGAAACAGAAGACTGGCGATGACTGCGGCGAGACCCAACATCCGGAAGCGGCGCTCGGCACGATACCTTTTTCGGAGGCCTTTGCTGACGGTTTCAATGGCCCGCTTCGGCTTCATGACGCTGATTGTTTCGTTGACGGCGACTCTATTCATATTGTTCCCGGTATTTTCGCACCACGTACAGCGCGATCACATTGAGGATGAGGGTTACAATGAACAGCAGCAGACCCAGGGCAAAAGCAGCCAGTGTTTTAGGGCTGTCAAACTCCTGGTCGCCCACAAGTAGTGTGACGATCTGGACGGTGACAGTGGTGACTGCCTGGAGGGGATTTGCAGTCAGGTTCGCTGCAAGCCCGGCCGCCATGACCACAATCATCGTTTCTCCGATCGCTCGGGACACCGCCAGCAGGACACCGCCGACAATCCCCGGAAGAGCCGCCGGCACAACAATCTGTGTGATGGTTTCCGAGTGGGTCGCCCCCAGCCCTAGCGCACCATCCCGAAGTGCCTGGGGGACGGCATTAATGACGTCATCCGACAGGGACGAGACAAAGGGAATGATCATAATCCCCATGACCAGGCCGGCGGCCAGTGCGCTTTCCGACGATACGTCGAGTCCGAAAACCCCGCCCGTATTTCTAATGAACGGGGCCACCGTCAGTGCCGCGAAAAACCCGTAGACAACCGTTGGGATACCGGCCAATATCTCCATAAGCGGCTTTGCCACTGCCCGGAATTTCTTGTTGGCATATTCTGAAAGATAGATCGCCGACATCAAGCCGATGGGCACCGCCACCACCATGGCGATGGCCGAAATCAACGCCGTGCCGAGAAACACCGGAATCGCCCCGAATGCACCTGATGAACCCACCTGGTCGGCACGGATGGCCATTTGGGGGCTCCATTCCAGGCCGAACAGAAAATCAGTGATTGGAATGATCTGGAAGAACCGGATGGCTTCGTACAGGACCGATAACACAATTCCGATGGTGGTAAAGATGGCAATCGTGGAACACAGTACGAGAATAATCTTGATGACCAGTTCCACCTGGTTTCGTGCACGGAGTGTTGGGCGGATTCTCCGACGCACAGCGAGCGCCACCACGATAGCCAGGGAAAGGGCGACAACGGCAAGTGCGGCGCTGCTGGTGGCCTGGATGTTTCGATATCGGTCTGCTGCCGCCTGCATGCTCGGATTGATCTCACCGGACACGATATTCCCGCTGACCAGATTCTGGATGTCGTTGACGACGAGGCTAAGTCGATCCGGAGACAGGGTCCTAACCTGTTCCGGAAGATCTGCGACAACCAGGTTGGTGATAATTGTATTTTCGAACGTTAGCCAAACGCCGAAGAGAAGTAATGACGGAAGGCCGCACCATAGGGCTGTGAGCAGACCGTAGTAGGACGGGCGAGAGTGAAGGCTTTGGATTCCCTTTTGGGGGTCGGCAACGGCAAAAGCCCGCCGGCGCCCCAGATAAAATGCCGCCGACGACAGGACAAGCAACGTAATAAGCAATGTTAGAGGGGTCATGATGTTCCGATTATCGATTTCGGTGTCCGTTTTGCCGGCGAAGCATCAGTTTGAGAATTATAGCGATTGCCAAAATTGCGTTCTGGTCCATTTTACGATCAACGGTTCACCGCAAAGGCTGGCGACTCCGCGGTCATTGGTTCCATATGTCGGCAAACGAAACATATTTATGACAATCACTATGGAAGACAGTGGTTGTTCCCGATGCATTGGGAAGCCGGCACCCCATGTTATTGCCCATTGATCCAAATACCGGCCGAACTTAGTTCGATCCTGTTAGAGCCGTGTTATAGAAATGTTAAGATTTCGTTAGAGCGATGAATACAAGGTGATTTCAGGACGTTGGTTCTTGATCTGTCTTTGTGCCCATCGGCGGCGGATAGAGGCAGCTGAAATTCTGAAGTGGCTTTTCAATCATCCCTGTCCGGAAGATCGGGCTGTCAATTGCAGCGAACGACACCGATACAAACGATTATCTTCCATTACGAGTATTCTGTTAAACCGGCATCGGCATTGAGTTATTTCGCCTGCTGGAAACAGCTTTCTGTGTGCTTATTATTTGGTGTATTTTATGAATGTTTGATTGGATCGAAGGAGCAGATATATGAAAGCGTGGATAATAGATCGATTCGGCGGACGGGAGGAACTGCGTTTTACTGATCTGCCGGAGCCAGACATCGGAGAGGGAGAGGTTCTTGTCCGGATCCGGGCGGTGGGTGTTAACCCGGTGGATTGGAAGATTCGTGAAGGCATGCTCAAGGATCTCTTTCCCCACGAGTTTCCCGTGGTTCTCGGTTGGGATATGGCCGGCGTTGTGGAGGCGGTTGGTTACAGCGCCCGGCGATTTAAACCCGGAGACGAGGTGTTTGCCTACGCCAGGCGACCGATCATCCACAACGGCACTTACGCCGAGATGATCGCACTTCCGGAGAGCTATGTCACCCATCGTCCGGCAGGCGCGACATGGGAGGCATCGGCGGCCATTCCACTGGCGGGTCTGACGGCTTTCCAATCAGTTTTCGATGCCGGTCAACTGGGCTCCGGCCAGACAGTCCTCATTCTGGGGGCCTCCGGAGGGGTCGGATCGTTTGCCGTTCAGTTTGCCAAGATTTCCGGTGCGACGGTGATCGGGCTGGCGGGAAAGGGCAATCATGGGTATCTTGAGACGCTGGGGGTCGACGCCGCGCTGGATTACACCGATCCTGAATTCCCGGAAGCGCTCGAGCGGATCATACCGGGAGGCGTTGATCTGGTGTTTGACTGCATCGGCGGTGCGTCACTGGAAATGGGCAGCCGGTGCGGAAAGTCCGGCGGCCGGCTGGTTTCAATTACCGATCCGGAAGCCGGAAATCTTGCGGAGTCGGCGGGGCTTGGATTTCATTTTGTCTTCGTGGAGCCGAATGTGCGGCAGTTGGACACGATCTGCGGGTATATCCATGATGGTCAATTGGCGCCCCCGGAGACCCAGGTGTTTGATTTCACCGATGCCCCCGCCGCCCACGAACAGATGGAAACCGGCCACACGAGAGGCAAGATAGTTCTCAGCCTGTCCTCGTGAGGCAAGAGATACCTCTCTAATGGTCTGCATTCGGGGAGGGAATCTGGTGGGTGGATCGGTTAACCGGTTGGCCTGTTTGCCGGTTTAGCCAGTTGACCGGTGGAAAGAGTCATTTGTTCCGCATCGCGGTACGTCATCTTTCCTTACTATCTTTCACCGTTCAACTTTGAGCTTTGAGCTTTCAGCTCTCGACCAATCCAAAGTCCACCGTCCAGATTTCAAGCATCCAGCCCGCCAGAGGTTTACCCGCCTCCGGCGGCGCCAAAGGCGACCAGGGTTTACCCGCCTCCGGCGGGCGGGCAAGCATCGAGGATCCAGTATCCAGAATCAAGACTCCGCCACTCCATTACTCCAATACTCCGGTGCCCGACAACCTGTATCTTGTATCTTGAATCTTGTATCTTGAGGCCTGCGTTCAATTCAACAGCCGGTTCCGTAAATGGCCTTCAAAAACCCGCAACACTCGCCACAGAACCTGAACCCACGGCCGTCCACCACGGCCCGCACATATCCCCGAAACCCGAATCGGTTGGTTTCACCTTTGCTCATGGGACAGAGAGCGCCGTCGGATGCATAGGCGTAGGAGCCGTGATCCGTGAGTCCCAGATTATGTCCGATTTCATGGAGGGCGACCTTTAGCGTTCGACTGATTAACATCCCATAATCCCGGTCGCTTTCGATTTTCTTCGGGCTGAGTCGACGTGTGGACACAACCGCAACGTGATTTTTTGGATTCTTACCACCGATAATGCTGCTGTAAAAATCGTTTTCATCGTCGATCTTCAGATCCGCATCGGTAATACCCAGAATATGTCCACCTATTTCGGAATTGAGAACCATGGTCAAAAAATAGGCATCGATACTGTCCACGATGGTGCTGCCGATGCTCTGCATGCTGCTGAACGTCATGACGTTCCCGAGGCGAACGATGTTCAATTTGGTCATGTCGTCGAACATGATGGCGGCGCCCCTTTGCTGATGAGATTTTCTAATAGGTTCCGATCAACTGCGCTGAACTCGATGACATACAGAATTTCACACGCTCCCATGACCATACATTTTACCTTTCAGAGAGCCCCCCGTCAATGAAGGCCGTTTTTCGGAGCACGTCGGCAGGATTTTCCGGTCGATTTTGCATGCTCCGGTATGCTATGAAACCGTACCCTGGTCACGTTATCTCTACTTTGACTGGGTTGATTGGCGTAAATTCCGTCAACACAGAGGCCCCCTGTAGTGAAAATCCGCCCTTCTTTAGCGAAACTGACTGCGAACCGTGGGGAAGACCAGACGCTGCGGGTCGAACTCGCCGGTACGTGGCGGGTCGGTGAGAAAATTCCGCCTGCCGATGCGGTGTTTGATCGATTGCCGGATGATGCGCCTGTTCAACGGATCACGTTCAGCGCTGTAGACCTTCAGGAATGGGACAGCAGCCTGCTGGCATTTTTTGCCCGTTTGGACCGCTATTGCCGGGCCCATTCCATCTCTGTGGATTATAGTTCCTTACCCGGCGGCATAATTCGATTGATGGCGTTGTCTAAGGCGGTACCCAAACGGGAAGACGTTCGGAAAACACCTCGACCGTTATCTTTTCTATCGGGTGTCGGCGGCATGGGCCTTCGTTTCATCCGGGCCGTAAAGGACACCCTGGATTTGCTCGGAGATCTGGCGTTGGCTACGGGCCGGGTGGTGCGGGGAAAAAGCCGTGTGCGGCGCGATGATTTGTTCGGAATCATCCAGGAGTGCGGGGCCAATGCGCTGCCGATCATCGCGCTTGTCAGTTTCCTGGTCGGCTTGATCATGGCGTTTGTCGGCTCCATTCAGCTGGCACTGTTCGGTGTCCAGATCTATGTCGCGGATCTTGTGGGTATTGTGATTGCCCGGGAAATGGGCGCGATTATGACGAGTATTGTAATGGCCGGTCGGACTGGTGCCGCCTTTGCCGCTCAAATTGCGACCATGCAAACCAATGAGGAGATCGATGCATTGCGGACCCTTGGAATTTCCCCGGTGGATTTCCTGGTGTTGCCCCGGGTCTTCGCTTTGGTGATCATGATGCCGATGTTGGTGCTCTACGCCGATCTCATCGGCATTCTGGGAGGGCTTATTGTCGGTGTGGGGGTTCTGGACATCTCCCTGGCCCAATACCTGGAACAGACCCGCAAAGCCCTTACCTTGACCCATTTTTCCATCGGTCTGGTGAAAGGTATCGTCTTCGGTCTGATCGTTGCCGTCACCGGTTGTATGCAGGGCATGCGAAGCGGCCGGAGCGCGTCAGATGTCGGCCTTGCGACAACCTCTGCCGTGGTCATTGCGATAGTGGGAATCATTGTCGCAGACGGCCTGTTTGCCGTAGTTTTGAACATATTGGGTATCTAAGAAAGATGGTTTCAGAAAACGGATTGCATCGCGATGCACTGATTACGGTAACGGACCTGACGGTCGCCTATGGCAGTTTAATCGTGATGAAGGATCTTGATTTTCAGGTGCAACGGGGAGACGTGTTCGTTATTATGGGCGGCAGCGGGTGCGGAAAGAGTACGCTCATGAAAGTTCTGGTGGGGCTCAAGTCACCTGCCGCAGGCCGGGTCTTTTATGGCGATACCAGCTTCTGGGAGAAACAACCTGGGCAACGGGATGCCATGATGCGGAACTTCGGAGTGCTTTACCAGAGCGGTGCCTTGTGGAGTTCCATGACGCTGTCGGAGAACGTGGCGCTTCCCCTGGAGCAGTATACGAACCTTATGCCCAACGAGATTCGCGAGCTGGTGTCTCTGAAACTTTCCCTGGTGGGCCTGGCAGGATTTGAGGAATACTACCCCTCCGAACTGTCCGGCGGCATGCGCAAGCGGGCCGGTCTGGCACGCGCCATGGCACTGGATCCGGAAATTCTTTTTTTCGATGAGCCGGGGGCGGGACTTGATCCCGTGACCTCCCGAATGCTGGACGATCTGATTCTTGAGATCCAGGAGGGCATTGGATCGACAATCGTTATGGTGACCCACGAACTGGCCAGTATCTTTGCCGTCGGCACCAACGCGATCTTTCTGGATTCCGATGCGCGCACCATCACCGCATACGGCCCCCCGAAAGCGCTGCTGGAAACGACGGATAACCGGAATGTGAGACGGTTTCTCTCTCGAGGAGAGAGATAGGCCTGCCTCTGGATACTGGAGGCTGGATACTGGATACTGGATACTGGATGCTTGAAATCTTGACGGTGGACTTTGGCTTGGTCGAGAGCTGAAAGCTCAAAGCTAAAAGTTGAAAGGTGAAAGATAGTAAGGAAAAATGACGTTCCGCGATGCGGAACAATTGACTCTTTCCACCGGTCAACCGGCTAAACCGGCAAACCGGCAAACCGGCGAAACTGGTCAGCCGGGCCACCGGCCCACGGGGCAAACGGGCAGGCCGGCAAACGGGCAAACGGGCCCAGGGGCGAACCCATCAAGGACGATACCATGGCTGCAGAAGGTAACAAGACACTCATCGGGGCGTTTATCGTCGGAGCCATGGTGCTGACAGTGGTGGGCATTATGTTGTTCGGTTCCGGAACGTTTTTCAAGGAAAGCTATCGTTCCGTGCTTTTCTTTAAGGGAAGCGTCACCGGACTGGATCTGGGGGCGCCGGTTCAGCTCAAAGGGGTTACCATCGGCACCGTCAAGGATATCCGCATCGTATTTGACCCGGATGATCTGTCGTTTCTTAACCGTGTGATCATTGAAACGGCACTGGGCAATCTCATCATCTCCGAAAAGCTTCGGGATGACCAGATCCAGACAGACGAAGAATATGAGGTCCTTGTCAACCGGTTGATCGACAACGGCCTCCGGGCCAAACTGGTGCTTCAGAGTTTTTTAACGGGTAAGGTGTTCGTATTCCTGGATTTCTTCCCGGATTCACCGTTGAATCTTCTGGGCATAGAAGAAGAGATTCAGGAGTTGCCGACCCTGCCTTCCGATCTCAAAGCATTTGCCAAGATTTTAGATCAAATAAACTTTGAAGAGCTGGCGGATAAGCTGACAAACATCATTAATGGTGTTGAGGAAGTTATTACCGCTCCGGAACTTATGGAAACCGTTCGATCTGCCGCTTCGACCATGCAGGGCTTTGGTCGTCTGGCAGACAATCTGGATACCCGAACGGACGCACTGACCGTCAGTTTGAACCAAACGCTCACCGATGCCCGAAAACTCCTTGCGGATCTGGAGCCTCTGACCGATGAGTTTCCGGTGCCGCGGTCGACGCCCGGAAGCTCCTGCAGAATTTGGACAAGCAGGTAGAACCGTTGGTAGCGGACCTTGAAGAGACGGCGGCGGCTGCCCAGGAGACCCTTACGGAAGCCAAGGTCCTGTTTGCCGATCTGCAGGAAATCACAGGAGAAAAATCACCGTTGTTGTATAAGGCCGATGACGCCTTAACAGAGCTTGCGGCAGCGGCAAGAGCAATCCGTTTTCTGGCCGATTTTCTGGCCCAACACCCGGAATCGTTACTGCACGGTCGGGGACAACCTGGAGAATAGTTATGGAATTACGGGATGGGATTCGATGCGTGGTGGTTGCGCTTCTGTTGATGGGCACCGGATGCTCTTTAGGCTCCGTCCAGTCTCCGTCGACCCGGCTGTTTACGCTCGGTGCGACAGTCGAACCTCAGGAAGTGACGTCAACCCTGAGAGATGAGGTAATTGGGATTGGTCCAGTCTCCCTGGCGGCCTACCTGGATCGCCCTCAGATTGTGACCCGTGTGTCGCCCCATGAATTAAAGGCCGCCGAATTATCACAGTGGGCGGAACCGTTGAAAAACAATATCGCCCGGGTGATTCGGGAAAATGTGTCTGTACTTACCGGATCGGAGCAGGTCTTCCTGTTTCCATGGCGGCGATCCCTGAGGGTGGATTATCAGGCCGCTGTGGAGGTGTTGCAATTTGATGCCGCACCGGATGGACTGGTGACCTTGGTTGCGCAGTGGGCGGTTTATGGTGAAAATGGCAAAGAGCTTCACATCAATCGGCGAACGACCGAAGAAAGCCGGGTGTCGGGAACCGGCTACGATGCCATCGCCAAGGCCATGAGCCGCGCCCTGGGGGATTTGAGCCGGGAGATCGTCGCCGGGATTCAGGATGTAAAGTCCGGAGTATAGGAAATGCTCCGGGGGAAATCAGTCAGGGCCTGACTTACGCGCTGGCGCCGGCTTGGCCGCGGGCCGCCCGCCTTGGTTCCGGACTTCCTGCTTGATCCGCTGCTCTTTCCGGATTTGGCGTTGGTGATAGGTTTTACCCTTTTCGCTTCCGCGGACGGTATTGTCCACCTCAACATCCGCAGCGGGGGGTGCATCTGCAGCCTTCGGAGCGGAGGCGGCTGCTTTCTTCTGCTCTTGCTGCTGCTGCTGAATGAATTGCTCGTCGCTATCCTTGCGCTGCCTGTCTTTCTCGGCATCATATTGGATCTCTTTGTCCTGTCCGACGACCGTGGCGCCTGGCGGTGGCGGCTCGTTGGTAAAGTGTTTTACTCCGTTTTCATCGATCCATTCGTATACCTGGCCGGCCATCGCCCAGGGTACGACAACGATCAGAACAATGATGACACTCAAGGTGATATTCTTCATCAGCAGGCTCCTTTATGTATTCCTGAAATAGGAGTGACACGATTTCATGGAATTTTCGAAATGGAGTCTATAGCGCAGCATGACAACCCATCATTAATAACTACCATACTAAAGCGCAGGGTACAACTTTACCCCACTGTTGATAACGCCGGCTTCGATGGGCAGCCTGATCGCGTACTATCTGGTTCGCATATCCCTGATAACAGCGTCAAAATCCGCGGGCTGAGTCGATTTCCAAAGGGCACTGAATAAATGTCCGTCATGCCGGACGTGAACCCCGCTGAATACGGGATCTCAGAACGGCATGCAGTCGTGTAACCCACTAAACAGATATGAAATCCGCTTCGACATGGCGTCGTGGCATCTGCGATATACACAAACTAAAAGGAGGATAACATGAGCGATCTCGTTGTAATTGGATTTGATGATGACACCACCGCGTTTGAAATGCGCGCCGCTTTGGCGAAAATGCAGAAAGAGTATCTGATCAAGATGGAGGATGTGGTCGTTGCCACAAAGGACGAAAAGGGCAAAGTGAAGCTTCACCAGGTCGTCAATCTGACTGCCACCGGTGCAGTGGGGGGAGGATTCTGGGGGATGCTCATCGGCATGATTTTCCTGAATCCGCTTCTGGGAATGGCGGTAGGGGCTGGCGCCGGGGCCCTGTCCGGGAAGTTCTCGGATATTGGCATCGACGACAAATTCATGAAAGAGCTCGGTGAAACCTTCAAGCCGAATACATCCGCGTTGTTCGTGCTTGTGCGCAAGGCCACGCCGGATAAGGTCCTCGAAGGCCTCAGCCAGTTCAAGGGGAAAGTCCTTAAAACATCCCTGACGGCCGATGAGGAAGATACCCTGAGGGCGGTGCTCGAAAAAGAATAGCCGGTTGCTCATCCGTATGAATAACAGCGCGGGAGGGGGAACTCCTTCCGCGCTGTTTAATTTTCCGACTTTTTAAAAGATCTTTTGATTTTACAGGGCGGCGTGATATATTAGTTCTATGATTGAAAAAGTGGTTAAAAAACGAACGCTTAATGACTTATCGGTGATTCTCGACGATCTGGCACATTGGCTCAACAGAACGCCGGAAGAAAGGATTGCCGCCGTAGAACTTCTGAGAATTCGTGACCATGGAAGTACAGAACGACTTCAAAGAGTTGCTCGAGTTGTTCAACGTCCATCACGTTGAATACGTTATTGTCGGCGGATATGCGTTGGCGTTCCACGGAGCGCCACGCTTTACCGGTGACCTCGATATATATGTCAGGCCGGATCCCGAAAATGCGGCTCGAATAATGGAGGCCCTCTCGAACTTCGGTTTTGGCGACGTGGGTATCCATAACGTCGATTTTGAAGAAACAGGCAAGGTTATTCAACTCGGGGTTCCGCCTGTCCGAATCGATATTGTTACATCATTGACCGGAATAACTTGGGAGGATGTATCATCCGATAGAGTGGCGGGGGTCTACGGATCAGTTCCTGTGCATTATATCGGACGTGATCCGTTCGTTCGAAATAAAAAAGCTCTCGCACGATACAAAGACCTCGCAGATCTTGAAGCCCTTGGCGAAAAAACATACTGACTTATTTTCTTCAATATAGGGGACGTTGTTGATTTCACCGACAAATTGGATATCATCTAACAAACCCTATACTACAGGAGCGCGTCGATGCCACGTGGCGCAAGGCTTGATGCTCCGGGCACGTTACACCACGTGATTGTTCGGGGTATCGAGAAACGAAAAATTGTAAAGGATAATCAGGACAGGCAGCATTTTGTCTCCCGCATGGGTCGAGTTGCCACAAAGACCGAGACGTCTATTTATGCCTGGGCCCTTATGAAAAATCACGCCCATTTTTTAGTACGCAG
>CAFBRK010000087.1 GCA_903231505.1 Olavius algarvensis associated proteobacterium Delta 3
AAACAAAAGCTTTTGATGCGCCATCCGGGATGGGAAGGCGGAGCCTCCTTCTCCCAGGGTGTTTTCTCTTTTTACATACGAGACGCAGAGATCGCAGAGGAGTAGTCTTTATTCAGAATCCCTGAGAGGGGGATTCTGAAAAAGGACCGCGTTTCATAAAAGGTAAATCCACCGAGTTCTCAGTTCGTTATCCATATACGACGGGATCAGACGGATGGGTGAGCGTTTTGCTCTTCGCCCTCTCAGCGAAAAGCAAAATAATGAATAATCTCTGTGGACTTTGCGCCTTTGCGGTAAACGTCCTTAACCTGACATGCCATGAAAAAGTCACGCCGACATACACTCGACGCCCCTTCCGAAGAAGGCGCGATCTACAAGCCCTGGGCGGGCCGCACTGCGGTGGCCCTGGTCTATCCGAACACCTACCATGTGGGCATGTCGAACCTCGGGTTCCAGACCGTCTACCGTCTCCTGAACCGGATGGACCATGTGGTCGGCGAGCGGGTCTTTCTCCCGGCGAATACCACCGACCGTCCGGTGAGTGTGGAGTCCCGGCGACGCTTGATGGATTTCGAGGTCGTGGCCGTCTCCATATCCTTTGAAAACGACTACCCCAACCTGCTCACCATAATGGATCGCTCCGGTATTCCGCTCCGGTCGAGGAATCGAAACGGCAAAACGCCGCTGATCGTCGCCGGGGGTGTCGCCTGTATGCTCAATCCCGAACCGATCGCCCCCTTTCTGGATGCGGTTCTCATCGGGGACGCCGAAGTCATCCTGACGGAACTGATCGATGTATTACGGGGATATCCCGATGCCCCGAAACGGGAGCAATTGCTGGCCCTGGCCCGGCAGGTGCCCGGAGCATATATCCCCGCGTTCTACCGGCAGACCTATGGACGGAACGGGGTTCCGATCACCAGGGCACCTATTGAGGATGTGCCCGACACCATCCGCAGGCCTTACCTGGAAGACCTGTCCGGAACCTCCACCTGCTCATCGGTCTTGACCCCGGATACCACCTTCGACCGGAGCTTCCTGATTGAAGTGTCCCGTGGCTGTCCCCACGGATGCCGGTTTTGCAGTGCCGGTTTTATCTACCGTCCACCCCGGTTTCGTCCCATGGCCGAACTGAAAGCAGACATCGCCGCCGGTAGTCGATTAACCGATCGGATCGGCCTGGTGGGCACGGCGGTTTCCGATCTTCCGGGCTTAAGCGATTTGTGTGTTGATATTCACCGCCAGGAAGCACGATTGTCGTTCAGTTCCTTCCGTGCGGATGCCCTGTCTCCGGAATTGATCGATCTGATGCATCGAAGCCGTGTGAAAACGGCGACCATTGCGCCGGATGCCGGATCCCAGAGAATGCGGGACGTCATCAACAAGGGCCTCGACGAGGAAACGGTGCTGACTGCTGCAGAGTCCCTGGTGGCCGGGGGCATTCCGAACCTGAAACTCTATTTTATGGTGGGCTTGCCCACGGAAGAAACCGAAGACGTGGACGCGATCATCGGACTGTGCAAGCGGATCAAGCACCGGTTTCTGCAATCCAGTCGCGCCCGAAAACGGATTGGAGACATCACCGTCAGCATCAGTTCTTTTGTCCCAAAACCCGTTACGCCGTTTCAGTGGGCGGCAATGGACGACATCCGGCAGCTGAAGCAAAAAATTAAGCGTGTAAAACAAGGATTAAAACGGGTCCCCAATGTCCGGGTCCATGCCGATGTACCTCGATGGGCGTATATCCAGCCCCTTCTGGCCAGGGGCGACCGTCGAGCCGGTGATATCCTCGAGTTGGCTCACCGCCGAAATGGGAACTGGCCACAAACCCTCAAAGCCTCTCCGGTCAACCCGGACTATTTCGTCCTCCGGCCGCGGGACCGGGATGAACACTTGCCCTGGGATTTCATCGACCACGGGATTCGGAAAACATTTTTGTGGAAAGAGTTCCGTCGGGCTATCGAGGCCAGGGTCACTCCGCCATGCCCCATGAGCGATTGCGCCACCTGCGGACTCTGCATTGGCGGGGAAACAGCATCCAACCGATAATCCCGTAAAAAAATGCCTTGAAAGCGGCCTATCGTTATGGTAGGCAACCGTCTGATTCGTCTCATCCCCCCCATCTATATGACATTGAAAGGGCTTAAGTCGTATGGCGCCGAATAAGGAATTGAAGCTGACCTATGGTGCGGTCGTCGTGCTGCTGATCATAGGGGTGTTGGGTTACGCCGTTGCTCCGGCAAACCAGTCGGAGGAGCCGATCCGCATGGTGTTCGATGTGGTCGCCGGCAAGGTCCTATTTGACCATAAAACCCACGCATCAGACGCAGGATACGCGCTGTCCTGTATGGATTGCCACCACCACCCATCGGATGACGAGTCCGCGCTGGTCGCTTGCGGAGATTGTCATAACCTGCCGGTGGATGGAACATTTCCCCAGTCCTGCGCTGATTGTCACGAACCCGATGAAATCGAGGACACGGAAATGCTCAAGCGGGGTGATGCATTCCATATTCAGTGCATTAACTGCCACCAGGATTACGGTGCCGGCCCTGTCGAATGTAACGAATGCCATTACCTGTAAAACTGAATCGAGGCGGCTGCAATCGTCGTTGCCTCATCACATTCTCAGAGAAGGCTGAACTATGTTGAAACAATCGTTCATCCGTCTTGCCTCAACCGATGTAGAGTACAGACCCTTTGCCGAGGTTCCGGCCCTGCTGGAAACGCCCAATGTCCCGGGGAACGTGACCGTTCTTCATCCCGGTGAATACAATCGGAGCGATGCCATTGATCTGAAACCCGGGGATGCGGTCAAGACCGGTCAAAAATTGGCGCTGTTTCCGGAGTCCGTAGCTTACGTTGTCTCTCCGGTGACCGGAACGGTGGCAGGAATCGAACCCTTCGCAGGGGATTTTGGTCGGAGATACGCAGCCGTCACCATTGAGGTTTCAGACGAGGAAGAACCCGACAACCAGTTCACCGAGGCGGCTGCCAGCCCGAGTCTGGAGGCTGCCAAAAATTTCCTCGGGTGTGTACCCGGAATGCCGGATTTGAGTGTGTTTGGAGATCCGGACCATCCCATCGACGTGCTGATTGTCTCTGGAGCGGACTCGGATCTGATGGTGGACACCAACAAGTATGTGATCACGGCGGAAACCGCCGAAGTGGAGCATGGTCTCCATCTGCTGAGGGAAATCACCGGGGTTGACCGGATTGTGGTGGCCCTGCCGTCCGATATTGTCCAGGGAATCGGATCGCTCGAGGCCGAAGTCTTCGGAGTGTCACCCGCCTACCCATCGGCAAATCCGCGCATGATCGCCAATGCCGTCTTGGGAGAGCCCATCCCTGCCGGAAGGACACTGGCCGAAGCCGGCGTGGCCATGATGAGTGCAGAAACGGTGGCCAACATTGGAAAAGCGTTCGAATCCGGCAGCATTCCCACGAAGAAAGCCATCACCCTGATCCGCAAAGACGGCAGCAAAACCATGGTTTCCGTGAAACTCGGAACTCCAATGGGCAGAATTCTGCGGGACTATGGTGAAAGCCTCGGCGAAGGAGATCGATTGATCCTCGGCGGGCCCATGACCGGATCGGCGGTTTTTTCGGACACGTATCCGATCCAGGCAGATACGGATGCCATCATGGTCCAGGACAGCCAGGCCGTCTCTTTCGTGTCCGATTATCCATGCATCAACTGTGGGGAATGTATCCGAATCTGCCCGACTAAGGTTCAGGTCAGCATGCTGGTCCGCTTTCTGGAAGCCGGCCAGTATGAGGACGCAGCCGATCTTTATGATCTGTATTCATGTGTGGACTGCGGGTTGTGCAGCTTTGTGTGTGTTTCGAAAATACCGATCTTTCAATACATCCGCCTGGCGAAATATGAACTGAGTCGGCTTCAGGCCGCAGAGGCGGAGGAGGCGGAGAATGTTTGAGCAGAAGAAATTCATCGTTTCCCATGCCCCCTTCTGGCATAACGGCAGCAGTGTCGCTGAACGCAACTACAACATCATCGTTGCAGCCCTGCCGGCGGCCCTTTTCGGTTTGACCCAGTACGGCGCCCAGGCCCTGGCGGTCCTGTGTCTGTCGGTCTCCAGCGCCATGATCTGGGAACTTATAGCGAATAGGGCCACGAAACGCCCGGAGACCCTTGGCGACGGCAATGCCGCGTTGATCGGACTGTTGTTCGGCATGCTGCTTCCCGCGGCATCGCCCTGGTGGCTGGTGATCACCGGTACCTTTGTCGCGGTCATCGTCGGGAAACAGATATTCGGGGGTATCGGGGGCAATCCATTCAATCCGGCGCTTATCGGATACGGCATCCTGCTCATCTCCTGGCCCAACCGGTTTGATTTCAACGCTGCCCTGGTCAATTTCGAATTTGGTTTTGATACCGCCTTTCCCCTGTGGGTCGCCAAATATTTTGGAACGGCCGAACTGGACACCTTCACTGCATGGAATCTCCTTTCCGGCCAGCAAATCGGGGGCATCGGCAGCACATTCGGGCTGGGCTTGATTGCCGGTGGTATTTATCTCATCGTAAGGGGTTTTATCCGATGGGAAATTTCTCTGTCCTACCTGGCCGGCATTTTTGTGACGGCGTTTCTGTTCAACATCGCCAATCCGGACCAGTATGCCGGGCCCTTTTTCCATATGTTCACCGGATTCACGCTCCTGGCCGCATTTTTCCTGGCCACGGATGACGCTTCCTCTCCGGTGAACTTCATCCCGATGCTCATTTATGGTGCCGGTTGCGGTATGCTGACCATTCTCATTCGCAATATCGGCGTGTACGTCGAAGGCACGGCGTTCGCGATCATCGTAATGAACTGTGCCAATCCCCTGCTTGACAGGATCAGACCCAAAGCAGTCGGAAAGGTGGTCTAACATGGGTGAAATGATCAAGATGGTGGTGGTGCTCACAATTTTGAGCTCATTCTCCGGCGGGCTTCTCGCGGCGATCAAGGACAACACCGCGGAACAGATCGAAAACCAGCAGCTGGCCTTTGTAAAGGGTCCCGCCATCAAAGCCATTCTCGAGGGTAGCGAAAACGATCCCATCGCCGACCGCTTCAAGCTTATGGATGGCGATGTTGAACGGAGCTTTTTCGTGGGCGTGTTCAACGGCAAACCGAGCGCCGTGTGCCTGGAAGGTGCCGGGAAAGGTTTCGGTGGGGACCTTGCGGTCATGGTGGGAGTCAATCCGGAAGAGGGCAACCTGAAGGGTATCGGCATGACCACCCACGCGGAAACCCCCGGTATCGGATCACGGGCGGCAACCGATGAGGCATTCAAGGCCCAGTTCAAGGGAATGGCCCTGGCCGATGGGTTCAAGGTCAAGGGAGACGGCGGGCAGGTGGATGCGCTGTCCGGTGCCACCGTCACCACCCGGGGTGTGGCCATTGCCGTCACCGATGCCACCCAGGTTTTCCAACGCTTGAAGCCGCAGATCGAAGAACAAATGAAAACATTTGCAAAATAGGGAGTAACCGATGGCCAAGACGATTGCGCAGGAATTCACAAAAGGGCTGTGGGATGAAATTGCCCCGTTCCGTTTGGTGTTGGGTCTGTGCCCGGTTCTGGCAGTCACCAAAACCGTTGAAAACGGCATCGGCATGGGCTTGGCGACAACCTTTGTCCTGCTCTGTTCGAACCTGCTGGTCTCTGCACTTCGGAAAGTCATTCCGCCAAAAGTACGCATCGCCTGTTTCATTATTATTATCGCCACGTTTGTAACCGTCGTAGAGCTGGTCATGCAGGCCTATGCCTATCCGCTCTTTCTGAAGCTCGGCATTTTCATTCCGTTGATCGTCGTAAACTGCATTGTACTGGGCCGCAGCGAGGCGTTTGCCTCCAAGAACGGACTGGTCAAATCGATTGCCGACGGTCTGGGTATCGGCATCGGATTTACCCTGTCCCTGGCCGCGCTGGGAGCCGTACGCGAACTGTTCGGCACCGGTATGCTGACCTTCTGGGAAAAACCGATTCAGATTTTTCCATCCTCTTTCGAGCCGTTTACCTTCATGATAGAAGCCCCCGGAGCGTTTGTCGTCCTTGGCCTGATGCTGGCTGTCATGAACATGGTCGGGAAAAAATAGGAGAGATAAGCAATGGGTGACATCATCGTTCTGGTTGTCAGTTGCATCCTGATCAATAACATCTTGCTGGCCCAATATCTGGGCAACTGCCCGTTCCTCGGAACCTCCAAAAAGATGGAGACCGCCGTGGGCATGTCCTTTGCTGTCGTATTTGTTCTGGTCATGGCCGGCATCATCACATGGGTCGTCAATACCTTTGTCCTGGTAAAATTCGGGCTCGAATTTCTCCGGACCATCGCGTTTATCCTCGTGATTGCGTCCCTGGTTCAGTTTGTGGAAATGTTTTTGAAGAAGAGCATTCCGGCGCTCTACGCCGGTCTGGGTATTTTTCTTCCCCTGATCACCACCAACTGTGCCGTCATGGGTGTCTGCCTCCTCAACGTGAACGAGGAGTATACATTTTCCCAGTCCCTGATTTCGTCATTTGCCTATGCCATTGGTTTTGGACTGGCCCTGATCCTGTTCGCCGGCATCCGGGAAAAGGTTCTCCTGGCCCGCGTACCGAAACCGCTTCAGGACACGGCCATCGGGCTGGTCGCCGCGGGCGTTTTGTCCATGGCATTTTTCGCTTTCAAGGGGATGGTGTAATCCGCTGGTTGGCCGGCCGGAACATCGCGTCCGAGCCTTGACGGAGGTTACTGCAGCTAATATTGAGGGCATATAATTATGGGATGCCCCGATTTGCCCGGCCCGGCACATCATCATGACTGCACCTTACCCAATGGGCCGCTTGGCAAGGAGTCGGGATTACAAATTTGGTTATCCGTGACGCGTAAATTGACAGATACACTCAGGCACCCCGGCATCAGTTGCTAAAGGGCGCCTGTTTTTAGTTTGAGCGGAGACACGTTTAAACCCTATTAGGAGTCCGATGTGATTGAATCCTTACTTTTCATGCTGATTCTCGGAGGCGCGTGCGGGTCGATACTGAGCCTGGCCTCGAAGATTTTTTATGTCTACGAAGATCCGAGAATCGCCCAGGTGGAATACTTTCTGGCCGGTGCCAACTGCGGCGGGTGCGGATTTACCGGTTGTTCCGCTGCGGCCGTGGCCGTTGTCGACGGCAAGGCCAAGCCAACGGTCTGTGTCATCTCCGACATGGAAACGGCGGCCAATGTAGCCGAAGTCATGGGCATGGAGGTCGGAGCGGCCGAGCCCCTGCTTTCCAAAAACGAATGCAGCGGCGGCACCCGTGCGGACGATCGCTACACCTATCAGGGCGCACCCAGCTGCCGGGCTGCTGAAGCCCTTCTGGGTGGCAGAAAGGTCTGTACGATCGGATGTCTCGGATACGGTGATTGCGTCAAGTCGTGTATTTTCGATGCCATCCACATGGGGCCGGACGGGTTTCCGGTGGCGGACGAGGCCAAATGTGTCGGCTGCGGCGCCTGTGAGACCGCCTGCCCCAAAGGAATCGTCCACGTCAGGACCATGTCCGAGCGATTGCTCCATTTCAACCAGGAGGACGATGCCCTGGCCCCGTGCCAGCAGACCTGCCCGGCGGAAATTGATATCCCGAAATACATTGCCCAGGTTCGTGACGGAGATTACGCCGGTGCGGTCAACACCATCCGTGAACGGAATCCCCTGCTCCTTTCCTGCGGACGGGTCTGTCCCCACCCCTGTGAAGATTATTGCCGCCGGGGGATCGAAGATGAAGCGGTGTCCATCAACCAGCTCAAACGGTTCGCGGCGGATTATGAAATGCATTCCGGAGAACGGTTGCCGATCCCCTGCGCCGTGCCGACGGGTAAAAAAGTAGCGGTGGTGGGCGGTGGTCCGGCCGGACTGAGCTGCGCTTACTTTTTGCGCCGCCTCGGGCACGATGTGACCATCCTCGATGCCATGCCCAAACTGGGCGGAATGATCCGCTACGGAATTCCGGAGTATCGGCTTCCCAAGGAAGTTCTTCAGTGGGAAATTGACGGGATTTTGAATCTGGGCATTGATTACCGGTCCAATGCCACGCTTGGCGCTGATTTTACGACCGCCTCCCTGCGGGAAGAAGGATTTGATGCTGTTTTCCTCGGCGTCGGTGCCTGGAACGACTACACGCTCCGGGCCGAAGGGGAAGATCTGAACGGTTGCTACACGGGCATCGATTTTCTGACCCGGTTCGCCCGCCACCAGCAGGGAGACAGTGACGAGGATGCGATCCCCATCGGCAAAAAGTGCGTGGTGATCGGCGGCGGCAACACGGCCATCGACTGCGTGCGTACGCTGGTACGGTTGGGGGCTGAAGAAGTATCCCTGGTCTATCGTCGAACCCGGAAGGAAATGCCAGCCAATGATGTGGAGATCGAGGCGGCCGATCATGAAGGCGTTAAATTTCACTTTCTGGCCGCACCGGTCCGGGTGATTGGCGACGAAAACGATCAGGTCACCCACTTCGAGTTCCAGAAATGTGAATTGGGTGAACCGGATGCCAGCGGGCGGCGGCGACCGGTTCCCATCGAAGGTTCGGAAACCCTGATGGAAATCGACATGCTGGTGACGGCCATCGGTCAGGGACCGGATGTCAGCTTCATTGAAAAGGAAGATGCCATCCAGAACCTGCAGACCACCCGGTGGAACACCATCGACGCCGATCCCGAGATTCTTCAAAGCAGTGTCCCCTATATTTTCACGGCGGGCGATTCCTACACAGGCGCCTCCCTGGTGGTGGAAGCCATCGGCGGTGGCCGACGGGCGGCCCGGGCGATCCACATGTATCTGTCCGAAGAGGAGCTTGTACCGGTACCCAAATCCCTTCAGAAAAAGCACATACCGGAATCGCTGTTCGAATCGGTCAATGGAGTGGTCCAGAAAAAGCGGGCCGAAATGCCGGAGATGGATGTGGCCGAGCGGATCCAGTCCTTCGAGGAGGCCGACCTGGTTCTTGAGGAAAGCGATGCCCTGGCCGAGGCGAACCGCTGCCTGGGCTGTTGCCGAATCTGTTACAACAAAGATAAGGAAGCGGCCTGAGCAAGGAACTATAGGCGTTACAGTTTTATACGATACCAAAGCCCACGAAGAATAGGCTCTTCTTCGTGGGCTTTTTTTGGGTCTGTTGAGCGGCCCGTCTGCCCGTTGGCCCGTTAGCCCGTTGGCCGGTTGGCCGGTTGGCCCGTTAGCCCGTTTGCCCGTTGGCCCGCGGGATGAAAGCACCTAAAGGCAGGAGTGATGGAGTGACGGAGTACTGGATATCCTCAAAATCGCGTTCCGGTACGCCACCACTCCATTTCTCCAGGAGCCCTGCATCTTGTATCTTGGATCCATCAGCATCCAATATCCAGAATCCAGTTTCCAGTATCCAGTATCCCGTTAGCCCGTCGGCCCGTTGGCCGGTTTCCTGACACCTGACACCTGACACCTGACACCTGATTCTCAAACCTCGGAAGACAACCTCCGGCTTATATCCAGCATCCAGTATCCAGTATCCAGCATCCAGTATCCCGTTAGCCCGTTGGCCGGTTGGCCGGTTGGCCCGTTAGCCCGTCGGCCCGTTGGCCGGTTTCCTGACACCTGATTCTTAAACCGCGGAAGACAACCTTCGGCTTATATTTAGCATCCAGTATCCAGCATCCAGAATCCAACCCGCCAGAGGTTTACCCGCCTCGGGCGGGCGGGCAGAATTACGCATCCAGCCTGCCTGTCGCCAGATCCATACCGGCAGGATGCTCCGGTTCTCTGCCGACGCGTTGAGGTTGGATAATGCGACGATCGAATATCCTGAGGCCGGTGGCAACGCCGTTATGGACAGAATGGCCTGGATCTGCCATCGGACCGGGAGTCCCTCCCATCCGGGCCATGCCATAGACAGCCGTCGTATGCGAAGCGATCCCTTGTATGGAAATACCCTGCTCGGAGAGACTGCGGTTTGCCCACAGTGGCGGCGGATCCGATGCCGCAGACGCAACTGCAGTGTACAGATGCTGGTCACGGCTGTAAATGTCATCCCGAAAGTGAACCGCACCATCCTCGGCAGCCCAGGCGGTCAAATAAAGAATATATACCGGTATTGGATCCGACAGCATGACAGCTGTCTGCTGGGGCTTGCGAAGCGCATCGGCCAGCGCATCCGGCGTCCAGTGCGGGTTGCCGTCGATGAGTGCCTTCGCCAGTTTCAACGGCCTGTCGATACGGATGCACCCTGAACTGAGATCGCGCCGGGAGTTTTGGAACAAGACGCGGGCGGGCGTGTCGTGAATGAATATCTCGAACTTATTTGGAAAGACAAATTTCGCTTTACCCAGAGCATTGGTATCCGCGGGATCCTGGCGGAGCTTGAAACCGAAATTATCGGAAGTCACATTTGCCCACTCGATCGATGACGGCTCAATCTCCGGAGCATCCGGCGACCAATCTCTAAATACGCGAATATTCTGACGCGTCAAATAATCCGGATTTTGCTGGATCTTGGGCAGGATATCCTCTTTTGCAATACGGAGGGGAATGAACCAATACGGGTTTAACATCATATACCGCATCTGACCGCTGATACTGGGCGTGGGACGGTCCCTCCGACCAACAATCACATCCAGTGTTTCGACAATCCTGTCCGCTTCAACAATATGCAATCGATATTCGGTGATGTTCACAAAGAGATATCTCTCCCCAAGCCCATTCGGAAGCCATCTTAATCGTTCCAAATTTAGCAGGATTTGGTTTATGCGGACCTCGACCGGAACATTCAGGGCAGCCAGGGTGTCACCGCCGACAAGACCGTCGGGATCGAGGCCATGTCGCAGTTGAAAATGGCGCACCGCAGCCTCCAGCGTCCCATCGAAAAGATCCAATGCATCCGGCTCAGCGGCTGGAAGATCCTGGGACCGGATCAGGCGGTTCCGCAGCACTCGGACACGCGCACCCCGGTCGCCCGGGCCTAACAGCGGCCCCTGCGGAATGGCGGGCCAACCACCCTGCGCCTGAATCCGATGATATCGCTGAAGGCCGGCACGCAGGGTTCTATACAGGGTGTGTCGAGGTCGCAACAGCTCGAAAATACGGTTCAGCGGCTCCCCACCTGATAATAGCGACACCAGGGCGTCCTCGGACAGCGGTCCGCCCTCGACATGCCATTCCGGATCGGTGATTTTCGGACGGGTTCGGCCGGCCGTCAGATGGGATATATACCGCAGGAGCCGATCGGTCATAAGAATATCAACCCGGCTCAACATGGCGCAATCAGGATTTCCATGAACCATCCAATCTGAAATACTGTCGACAAGCAATTGCTCCAGATCGTCTGAATAATAGTCAATGGGCGCCAAGCCCTCGAGCTGCGCAGTGCCGATAGCATTCCGGAAGACAGCCAACGCTTTTTTCGGTCCGTAGGAATCAAACCACATCGGGGTAAAGTTTCGGCTCGCGTATACACGCCATATCGTGTGGGTGTCGGTTGACAGCCGGGCGGTAAATGAGGGGTCCGGTGAAATCGCCAGGTTAATGACGCTTTCCCGAAGCCGGTTCCGTGCTTGTTCTGCGATCGGCGATTCTTGCCCATGAACCGTGCCGTTGAGCAAGCATACGGCCACCGACAGCACCACGGTATTACGGAAACTGTGAAATCTCATAGCGTTTTTTAGACCGGCGCAAAAGGGTTATGGGTGATGTGTACGATTAAATTAAAACCTATCCCAGCAAAAACCGGTCCAACATCTGCCTGGCCGGCAGGTCTACATTTAACTTATTGTAATTAATAATTTTTAGTGTATTATCGGTTGCATCCGAAATCGCCTGGAGCGGTAAAAAAATTCCAAAAATAGGCAATTTCATTCACATTGGGAGCTCAATTCCAGGGACAACGGATCGGGATCATCCGGGACGGCAGGCATCTTATAGCGATTTTCAGAATTCCGTTCCGAAACCGGACTCAAGGTCCAGGGTGTGGATCCTCCCGAGGCGGATAAATGTTTTCTCTGCAGAATGGGAAAGGGGACGAGGGTCCGACAAAAAGGGGCACCGGGGGTGACAAAAATTGTCGTTCAATCACCTTGTACGTATCCGAAATAAATATAACTTATAGAAATCTATACATTTAATCTATAAATGGAGAATGGCCCAATATTTGCTTCCGGATTAATGGAGACCGGCAGGTAAGTCCGATTGATTTCTTGATGGAAACTCGAAATGATGCCGGTCGGTGCGATGGCCAGCGCAACGATACCGAAAGGTAATAGAATGACCAAACGTGGTGAAACCCAGAAAAACAACGCGATCGTTTCCGATAGACGTCGATTTCTGAAAGCGTCCGCTATTGCCGCTGTGACGGCGGCGTTAGCTCCCGTGCGTCAGGCGCTGGGAGTTCTTCATGATGCTCCCGCGGATCAAAAGACGCTATCGCTCTATAATGCTCATACAGACGAACACGCATTCGCGATTTACTGGCAAAATGGACGATACAATCCGAAGGGATGGTATCACGTCAACTATATCCTTAGAGATTTTCGAGCAAACGAAATCATCAGAATCGATCCCCGTCTGATGGATTTACTCCATGGCATCACCGCTGCTGCGGGCACCAATGATCCCGTGCATGTCATTTCAGGTTATCGCTCCCCGCAAACCAACGCCATCCTTCGAAACACCCGGAAGGGCATTGCCAAAGGCAGTTTGCACATGTCTGGAAAAGCAGTGGATATCCGTATGCCCAATGTCCCCACCGCCGACCTTCGCCAGCTGGCCATCGCCTTGAAAGCCGGCGGTGTCGGCTACTACCCCGATTCCGACTTTATTCATGTCGATGTCGGACCGGTTCGATTCTGGTAAAGCGGCGCCCGTTGGCCCGTTGGCCCGTTTGCCCGTTTGCCCGTTTGCCCGTTCGCCCGTTGGCCGGTTTCCTGACACCTGAAACCTGATTCTTAAACCTCGGAAGACAACCTTCGGCTTATATCCAGCATCCAGTATCCAGCATCCAGTATCCCGTTAGCCCGTTGGCCCGCTTGTCCTGAGCGAGCGAAGCGAGTCGAAGGGTTTGCCCGCTTGCCGGTTTGCCGGTTACCCTGAGATACAAGATCCAAGACTCAGGATTCAGGCAAAAGAAATAAACATCCGGATGCCGGTTTCATGCGTCTTGCACCCTG
>CAFBRK010000088.1 GCA_903231505.1 Olavius algarvensis associated proteobacterium Delta 3
AACGGGCTGTTGCCCGAACCGGTTTTATCGAGCCGTCTTTAGCTCCATGACGCATGCTCTTTCAACCAACATGGGAGCATGATTCAATTGCGATCTGAGT
>CAFBRK010000089.1 GCA_903231505.1 Olavius algarvensis associated proteobacterium Delta 3
GAATGGGGTCAGGTCTTGCCGGGCTGTTGCCCAAATAGCCATTGAATCGCATGGTTTTAGTTGCTAGGTGTTCATAAACCACTCGAGCACTGAGGTAACC
>CAFBRK010000090.1 GCA_903231505.1 Olavius algarvensis associated proteobacterium Delta 3
CAGGTGTCGGGTTTCAGGTTTCAGGAATCAGAGGGCTGAGAGCTGTCTTTAGCCGGCCGATTTTATAATCCCGCAGCCGGGGCTTGGCCTGCTATTTGACTCGA
>CAFBRK010000091.1 GCA_903231505.1 Olavius algarvensis associated proteobacterium Delta 3
CCGAGGGCCGGTTAAGCGCTCTGCATACCCTGTGCTCAGCCATTTCGAAGGATCGAATTCTCCGTGTATTCACCGAAACACCAAACACCAAACACGAAAAATGATGTATGAAGAACGGACCTATCGCCATCTGCTCGATCCAGGGCACCTGGTCACATTTCAGGTTCGGGTCAAAGAGACCGATCTGCTGATCCA
>CAFBRK010000092.1 GCA_903231505.1 Olavius algarvensis associated proteobacterium Delta 3
ATGTCGGATGTCGGATGTCAGACGGCAGAGGGCAGAAGACAGAGGGCGGAGGGCAGATGACAGAGGGCAGAATACCGCTTTCTCGATAGGGATAAACCACTAGGCGTGGAGAATTTTAGAAGTTCTGCGCCTTATGTTTCAAGTTAACAGGTGCACTTAAATAGCCGCTGTGTTCAGTTTGGGGAACTTAGCCGGGGGCCGAGGACTCATAGGCGTATAGATCGGTCAATTCTTGCCGTAACTATCACGGTGTCGGCGGCTGATCACCATATTGGCAGGACACTAAAAACCTCAGATAGTGAGTTCATTCACGGGGACGGCCATATCTTGCGGCATCTACGCGGAGAACTTAAACTTTAAATTTTAAGGGAGGCCCCAATTTCCCTCAAATGGAAAGTTACGTCTCGGCGGGAAAGTATTTTCGATTTTTGGAAATATGGAATTATAACACCAACAGCCCCTGGTCATGCAGGCTGTCTAACCCAACCAGGCAAATGGTGTCTGCCGGGACACCGTTGAGATCTGCACCCGATTTATTCATATATTCACTGAAGCCCTGTGTAATCTCAGATATTGATGATTTCCCGTCACATAATGTGATTAAGCGTGAAGCCAGTTCTGGAAGTTGAGTAAAATCTATTTCGTCATTTTCCTTCATGTCATAAGCAACATACACTTCATGTGGAGTGATGTCATCGAGCGGAAGTTTGTTTTTGAGTTTTAGTCCAATGGATTCATAATTAGCCGGAAGTTTTTCAATATGGACATCTTTTTTTACCTTGGGAACGGATTGATGGGTCAGCAACCAGTCAGGATCCGGCTGGTCCTGTTTGTCTAAAACACCTGCCATATCGCTGATAAAGTTATACTTTGCCTTTTCGTAGTTTAAGAGGGTCTGTAAGACTTCCGGGTAGGGTTTTTCAGGCCCAGAGTACAGGCATGTAATAAATTCAAAAAAGTGTTTTGGGAAATCTATTGTAAAGTAATAGTTCACGCCTTCTTCTGTGAACACATCAATGTCTATGTCCTTGTCCTTCCGCCATTCAATCCATTTGTGAAATAATTCCAGAAATCCGCCTGCATGTTGATGAAGAAAAAGCGTCAGGAGTCGAAGTTTTCTGGTGGTCACCATCAGAAATTTGACCAGTTCATTCAGAAAGGCTCGTTCCAGATGGGCCGTGGGGATGCCATAAAACTCCGGGAATATCTCTGGGTGTTTAGCGATCAGATCATAATCCTCCTGGTCAAAGTGTTGCCCCTGAAAGGACATGCCTGAAAAAAAATCATCCAGCTTAAGCCTATCGCGGAACTCTTTATGCAGCGCCGTCTCAGGTAGGGGAGCCAGGGTGGTGATCTGGGGTTTGGTGTCATCCAGACAAGCCAGATCAAGCATCATATTCATTGTTTGACGCAAGTTCTCTTTAGTTTCAGTTGGAAATCCAGTGATGAAAGATGCCGTTACTTTTATACCGGATTCCTTGACATGTTTGATCTTAGGGACGACCTGGTCCAGATTCAGGTTTTTATTGATTTCTTTTTGAAGTTTGGGAGAGCCTGTTTCAATGCCGAAAAACATACCCACACAGCCAGCCTTGGCCATAAGCTCTATGAGAGCATCATCAATGGTGTCAATTCGAGCGCTGCACCTCCAGGTCAGATCAGGAATAGCTTCAGCAATCAACGCTTCACAGATTTCAATAACCATGTCCCTTTTTACTGTAAACAAATCATGACTGAAACCAAAAGAACAGAGGAATACTTTTCACTCATCGTCTTTACTTCTTTCACGACTCGTTGAGGAGACTTCAGACGATAATGACGGCCAAAGAATTCACTGGTAGAGCAGAACTTACACGAGAATGGACAGCCCCGCCCAATTTCCAAAGGAATGTCCATAATCCCTTCATCAATAGGATACAAATGATAAGCCGGCATAGGGATAGCATCAAGGTCCTTAACAAAGCTTTTCAACGGGGATCTATGAACCCTGCCGTCTTGCCGGTAGGTCAAGTTGGGTACATCGTTAGGAGATTCGGCATTATTCAACACTTCAAGGAGTTTGGGTAACGCCTCCTCACCCTCACCCCTGACGATCATATCGATCCATGGGAATGTCTCAAGGGTTTGCAGGTCAACAAGAGATGCCTGGGGACCGCCTAATACAATGCATGAATCCTTTTGATATTTACGAAGAAGCTTTGTAATGCGAATGGTTAGAGGATAAGTGCTGCAGATACTGCTGAAGCCGTAAATATCAGCTTCAATATTTGACAGATGCTCTGCGGCAAGGTCAGCAAAGGCACGGTTAGAATCCAATTCTCGTTCTAAATAAAGGAGGTTCAGGTCCACGTGAGTGACATTGTGTCCCGCTTCCTCAAGTACGGATGCTAATGTAAGGACCCCAAGAGATGGACGTTTTGATATGACTTTTATTTTTTTCGCAGCATGTATCAGGTTGAGGTCAAATTCCGTAGCCGTAGGGTAGGATATCAAACAGACATTCACGATTTTATCTTTGGTCATATAAAGCAGTTAGTAAGAAGGATGCAGCAGATGCAGTGAGACGCCAACAGATTAAAATTTTTGCGACATTTTTCTTGAATGGTGGATGTCCGGGGCCTTTTCAAAAAGCATTTGAAACTACTCAGGTAAATTGCCTTAAGTCCGTCCCCCTTAACACTGCGGGTAAAAAGGCTTAAGGCAAAAAAGAGCAAGGTAGGCCATCTACTCATGGGGTCGAAGCTCAAACGACTAAAGTGCTTAGCTCGCTAAACCAAATTAGATCAGAACAGGGCTATTCACCTGGCTAGTTTGCTCTGAACTGTATCTTATCAGTCATATTCAAACTGGTATTCCGGTTCATCTTCCGAGAGGATAATGTTTGCGTTTTTGCCTCTTATGGTTTCTACTTTTTCCAGGAATATGGACTGAAATTGTTTCTTGATTTCTTCCAGATCTCCCTTAATCTCTTCCGGCACTTCTATTCGTGCAGAAACCCGAACCCTGACCTCTTTACCCTTAGTTTCTTGCTCCATGAAATCATCTCCGTTTCTTTAATTCCATAGAAATATGGTCATGTTATGGATTGTGTCGACGATATATTACACTCTGGTCGTTGTCAAGTCGCTGGCTACCCATGGTCCACCACAAAGGCGTCATCTCCCCGCAAAGCCGGATCAATAGAGCTACGCCTGATTGGGTCGCATCTCTCGTTCGACCGTGAGGCTCTCAACAGACCTGCGGCGTATGGCCGTATACCTTACGTCGCCAAATACCCTTAGGTATGTCTAAAGATGATATGCTCTGCGACCCCATCTATCCCGTCGAGTGGTATTTCAGCCGAAAATAATGGACGGAATTGGGGCAGGCAGAACCGCAGAATATTTGCCCTAAACTTCGGTCAATAACCCCCATCTGGAACCAGGACAGCTTGCCACTAAACGCACTTATGTTATCCATTCGCGGGAATGGGGTCAGGTCTTGCATTTAAGCATTCTGGATCAGTTATTGGGGGCATGTCTCTCACAGAGCTCACAGAGAGCACAGAGAATAATCGGCTAATGCCCTGCCCTTCGGCGGTGCTCCCTTCGGCAGCGCTCAGGACTATGCAGGATAAACGGGCGGCTGCCACTGATGATCACCACCCGTTCGCTTCTCTCACTCGAGACACAGAGGACGCGGAGGACAGAAGACTGATATCAGATGTCGGATGTCCCGCCGTCGCCCTCTGAGCTATGGCGGGCAAGCAGAGGACGGAGGGCAGATGACAGATGTCGGATGTCGGATGTCAGAGGGCAGGGGGCAGATGTCTGATGTCGGAGGTCGGAGGGCGGAGGTCAGACGGCATTAGACAGAGGACAGATGACAGAGATCAGAGGTCAGATGTCAGAGGTCAGAGGACAGAAGACAGAGGACGGAGGGCAGATGACAGATATCAGGTGTCGGGTTTCAGGTTTCAGGTTTCAGGAATCAGAGGGCTGAGAGCTGTCTTTAGCCGGCCGATTTTATAATCCCGCAGCCGGGGCTTGGCCTGCTATTTGACTCGATGCC
>CAFBRK010000093.1 GCA_903231505.1 Olavius algarvensis associated proteobacterium Delta 3
ACTGATCACGCCGATCGCCATGGAAAAGGAGCTGCGGTTTGCGGTCCGCGAGGGCGGTCGCACCGTCGGTGCCGGCGTGGTTGCCGAAATTATCGAATAGCGTTGAAGGAGACTGGCCGTGAGAATCATTGTCACGCTGGCGTGTACGGAATGTAAACGTCGCAACTACACCACGACGAAAAATAAGCGGACAACGCCGGACAAACTTGCGTTTAACAAATACTGCAGGTTCTGTCGTAAACACACACCGCACCGGGAAACCAAATAAACGGACATCGCTGTTGGAAGCTGCGAAGACAGCAGATGACGACGGGTGCAGGCCAGTAGCTCTAACGGTAGAGCGTCGGACTCCAAATCCGGGTGTTGGGGGTTCGAATCCCTCCTGGCCTGCCAAATCCAAGTTGGCAGGATCGCTCAGATATAAGATGCCCCGCGTTTCTGAGCGCTTACTCCTTTAGGAGCGCAATGGGACGGTTACCAAAGAAAAAGAGTACAGCTAAAAAGAAAAAGAAGCAGCACCGGGTGACGGCTGGATCGGGTGCAGCAACTTCCGGTGCTGCAGTGGCGCCCGCACCATTAGCATCCGCTGATGGAAAAGACACGAAAAAGAGAGGACCGGCGGCTCCACCGAGAAAGCCTGCAGTGCCCTCCAAAGCGACTTCCGGAGAACCGAATGTCCTGCAGAAATCCATCCAGTTTCTCCGTGAAGTAAAGGTCGAACTGAAAAAGGTAACCTGGCCCTCCAGAAAGCAGACCATCGGATCCACCGTCGTGGTCATCGTCCTGGTGATCATTATCAGTTCATTTCTGGGTTTGGTGGATATGGGGCTGTCCAGTCTGGTCCGCGTGGTGCTGCAGTGATGAGGAGACCTGAATAGTGGCTCTGAGATGGTACATCGTCCATGTCTATTCCGGGTACGAAGGAAAGGTCAAGGCAGCCTTGGAAGAACGCGTTGCCACGGCGCCTCACCCGGAGAAATTTGGAGAAATCGTGGTTCCCACCGAACAGGTGGTCGAACTTGTCAAGGGCAAACGGAAGACCTCCTCCCGGAAGTTCTATCCGGGCTACATTCTTGTCCGCATGGAATTGGATGACGAGACCTGGCACATCGTGAATGACACGGCCAAAGTCACCGGATTTCTTGGCGGACGTGAAAAGCCCACCCCGTTGCTGGACAAGGAAGCAGAAGATATCCTGAGCCGAATGGAGGCCGGAAAGCTCAAGCCGCAACCAAAATATCTGTTCGAAGCCGGAGACGAAGTCCGTGTCATTGACGGCCCGTTTACCAATTTCAACGGAACCGTCGAGGATGTCAACCCGGAAAAGGGAAAAATAAAAGTGCTGGTCAGTATTTTTGGACGGTCGACACCGGTAGAGCTTGAATTCGTTCAGGTGTCCAAACTTTAGGACACGATGTCTTCCATTTCTGGCCGTTTCGCCCCTCGGTGCGGTGGACTAATCCATAGTTGGGAGTTTAAGAGAAAAAATGGCAAAAAAAGTAATCGCTCAGATCAAACTACAGGTTGAAGCCGGCAAGGCCAATCCGTCTCCACCGATTGGTCCGGCTCTTGGGCAGCATGGCGTCAACATCATGGATTTCTGTAAAGCCTTTAATGCCCGGACCAGCAACGATGAAGGCATGATTATACCGGTCGTGATCACTGTCTATCAGGACCGGACGTTTACCTTTATCACGAAAACGCCTCCGGCAGCGGTGCTGCTCAAGAAGGAGGCCAAGATTGCCAAAGGTGCGGGTGATCCCAAGCGTGACCGGGTCGGCCAGGTCACCCGTCGGCAGGTCCAGGCGATTGCCAAAATAAAGATGGTGGATTTAAACACCACCGACCTCGATGCCGCCTGTAAAATCATCGAAGGAACGGCCAGGAGTATGGGTATTGAGGTCGTTTAGGTCACCTGTTGCAGCGGCTTGGGAAAACGTGCCGAAGTTACGATTTTAAATTATCAAGGAGCGAGAGAGACAAGATGCCAACACGGGGTAAAAAATACCGGGACGCTATAAAAAATGTGGATCGCCAGAGACGACACGGCTTTCAGGAGGCCGTTCAGACGGCCATTGAGGCGTCATTTGCCAAATTTGATGAAACCATCGATGTCGCCGTCAAGCTCGGTGTGGATCCGCGACACGCCGACCAAATGGTCCGGGGTACCGTTGTGCTTCCCAACGGAACCGGAAAAGACGTCAAAGTGCTGGTGTTTGCAAAGGGAGAGAAAGAAAAAGAAGCCGCGGACGCCGGAGCCGACTTCGTCGGAAATGACGATCTAATCGACAAAATCAAAGGTGGGTGGTTCGGTTTTGATAAGGCTGTAGCCACACCCGACATGATGGGGTCGGTCGGCAAGATCGGACGACTTCTCGGGCCCAGGGGATTGATGCCGAACGCCAAGACCGGCACCGTGACCTTTGAAGTGGCCAAAGCGGTGGAGGAGTTAAAGGCTGGAAAGATCGACTTTCGGGTAGAAAAAGCCGGTATTGTTCACGCCCCCATGGGCAAGGTGTCTTTCGGTGTCGACAAGATCGTTCAAAACCTATCTGCTTTTTTGGACACGATCATGCGTCTGAAACCCGCATCCAGCAAAGGTGCCTACGTAAAGGGCATCGCTGTGTCAACGACCATGGGGCCCGGTGTCAAAATTGACACGGCCCAGGTAAAGGAATTGCTAAGTTAGTCATAGGTGAGTCGCCGGCATTCCGCCTGCCGAATCCCTGGGCGGGCGTTACGGCACGGCGTCTTGTTCAATTCATAGACCAACCCGTGATTATCCAAAACTGTCAAAGACCGTAGGTACATATTCGTTGGATCGGATGGAATGTGTCTAAACGGCGTGACCGGCCTACCGAGACAGTGCGAAAAATTCGTAACGAGCTTGCTCGAAAAGGAACCCGACCCGCTTTCCGTGCAGAACGGGTTTCCCGAGAATTGAATTTCAGCACATACCTCCGGTTTTTCACAGTCACAGAAAGGAGGTGACTAAGGTTTGAAGCGAGAAACCAAACAACGCATTGTCGAAGAACTACATGACAAATTCACCCGTTCCAAGGTGCTGATTCTCACCGATTACATGGGGTTGAACGTCGAGGATATGAATGCCTTGCGTTCGAAGCTTCGGGAATCGGAAATCGAGTTCAAAGTGGTGAAAAACACGCTGCTGAAACGGGCGGCTGAAGGTACCGATGCGGCTCATATCGTCGACAGCTTCAAGGGCCCCAGCGCCATTGCCCTGAGCTATGACGACCCGGTGGCGCCGGCAAAGGTGCTGACCGATTTTGCCAAAGAGCATAAAAAGCTTGAAATCAAAATCGGTGAAATGGACGGCAACGTGCTGGATGTCGCAGCCATCAAGTCTTTGTCTCAGCTGCCGTCCCGGGAAGTGCTGCTTGCCAAGCTGCTCTCGGTATGTGTTGCCGTGCCGACCGGTTTCGTTACGGCCCTCAGCGGTGTACCCAGGAATTTTCTCAACGTGCTCCAGGCGATCAAAGATCAGAAAGAGGCGGCGTAATCCATTTGGCCTGGTGCAGACTGTCGGCGCCTTCACGGCGCCTGAGCAGATGAACTTTTTTAAAACTGGAGGTAGATAACCCATGGCTGAAATCAACAAAGAAGATGTGATTGAGTTTATTTCGAACATGACCGTTCTGGAGCTTTCCGAGCTGGTCAAGGAGATGGAAGATAAATTCGGTGTATCTGCAGCAGCTCCGGTGGCCGTGGCAGCGGCCATGCCGGGTGCTGACGCTGGCGGTGAAGCGGCAGAGGAGCAGACAGAGTTCGATGTCGTCCTGATCGCCGCCGGGGATAAGAAAATTCAGGTCATCAAGGAAGTGCGGGCGATTACCGGGCTTGGGCTGAAAGATGCCAAGGCGCTGGTGGACGACTCGCCCAAACCGGTGAAAGAAGGCATTGCCAAAGATGAGGCCGAGAAGGTCAAAGAACAACTGGAGGGCGCCGGCGCCCAGGTTGAACTGAAGTAACCTGTGGCAGAGACTCACCTACCGGTGACCATCGGTCTAATGAAGGAAGGGGCCGGGTCGGCCGTTTCGGTATCGGCCCGGGCTTGCCTTCGGAGACCTAAACCGTAACAACCGAACAAGTGGAGAATCCATGACGGGCAGGCTTTCGGCAACACGGCGACACAGAAAGAATTTTGGGAAGATCAAACAGATCGTTGAAATCCCGGATTTGATCGGAATGCAGCGTGAATCGTATCGTCGATTTCTACAAATCGACGTACCTCCCGAGAAGCGGCAAGATGTCGGACTCCAGGCTGTCTTCAAGTCGGTGTTTCCCATAAAGGACTTTACCGGCAGCGCCTCCCTGGAGTTTGTCTCGTATAGTTTCGGGGAGGTCAAGCACTCGGTGGATGAATGCATCCACCGGGGGATGACCTACGAACTACCGGTGCGTATCACTGTTCGCCTGGTCGTTTATGACGTGGATAAAGAGAGCGGCACGTCGACCATCCGGGATATCAAGGAGCAGGAGATCTATTTCGGAACGATTCCCCTGATGACAGACAAAGGCACCTTTATCATCAACGGCACCGAGCGGGTCGTCGTCAGTCAGCTGCACCGATCCTCGGGGGTGTTCTTTGATCACGACAAGGGCAGAACCCACTCCACCGGCAAAGTGATCTACACGTCGCGGATTATTCCGGTGCGCGGTTCGTGGATCGACATGGAGATTGATCCGAAAGACATCGTCTATATCCGCATCGACCGCCGACGGAAATTCCCGGTGACGCTGTTGTTCAAGGCGTTTGGATACTCGACGGAAGATTTGCTGACCTATTTTTATAAACCCATGAAAATCACGTTGCGGGGTAAACGCGTATTTCGGCAATTTGTTCCGGAGTTTCTCAAGGGCCAGCGCGCCAGCCGTGATGTAAAGCATCCGGACACCGGAGAGGTTGCGGTCAAAAAGGGGAGAATGTTTACCCAACGGGCGCTTCGGCAGCTTACCGCCGCCAACTTGGACATGATCCCCATTGCACCGGACGATCTCGTCGGGCTGGCTTTTCCCAGCACGATTACCGATCCGAAAACCGGCGAGGTCATGGTGCGCGCCAACGAAACCGTCGATGAAGAAACACTGACCACATTGGCTGCCGCCGGAGTCCACGAATTCGACCTGCTCTATATCGATCCGGTGGCCGGCAGTGACTCGATCCGAAAGACCCTGCTGTTGGACAAGGTCGAGACCAAGGAGGAAGCCCTGGTGGAGATCTACCGACGGCTGCGACCGGGCAACCCGGCCACACCGGAAGTCGCGCAGGATTTTATCGATCATCTGTTCTTCAAATCCTCCTACTACGACCTGTCCGGCGTGGGGCGAATGAAAATCAATCTGCGTCTCGGTATCGACACGCCGATCACGCTGCGCACCCTCCGGAAGGAAGATATCCTTCTGACCGCCAAGACACTGGTTCGACTGCGAGACACCCAGGGCATGGTGGACGACATCGATCACCTGGGCAATCGGCGGGTTCGGGCAGTCGGCGAGCTTCTGGAAAACCAATACCGGATCGGGCTTGTCCGGATGGAACGTGCCATTAAGGAAAGGATGAGCCTGCAGGAAGTCGACGCCCTGATGCCCCACGACCTGGTCAACCCGAAACCGGTGTCCGCCGTTGTCAAAGAATTTTTCGGTACCAGCCAACTCAGTCAATTTATGGACCAAACCAACCCGCTGTCGGAAACCACTCACAAGCGGCGGCTCAGCGCGCTTGGGCCCGGCGGTTTGACCCGGGAGCGTGCCGGTTTCGAAGTTCGCGACGTACACCCGTCCCATTATGGAAGAATATGTCCCATTGAAACGCCGGAAGGGCCCAACATCGGACTGATTGTGTCTCTGAGCACCTACGCCCGGGTCAACGACTACGGATTTATCGAGACCCCCTATCGGGTCGTGGAAAACGCTACTGTCAGCTCGGAGGTCAAGTTTCTGTCCGCCTTCGAGGAAAAAGATCATCCTATCGCCCAGGCCAACGCACCCATCGACGATGCAAACGAGTACGTGAACCCCATGGTGACGTCCCGGGTCGAAGGTGAATTCATGATGGTCAAACGGGACGATATCGAGCTGATGGACATTTCTCCAAATCAGTTGGTGAGTGTATCGGCATCCCTGATTCCGTTTCTGGAAAACGACGACGCCAACCGGGCCTTGATGGGGTCGAACATGCAGCGCCAGGCCGTCCCGCTGATCGTCTCTGAGGCCCCCCTGGTGGGGACCGGCATAGAGGGGGTGGTTGCCAAGGACTCCGGGGTGACCATCGTTGCCCATCGAAAAGCGACTGTTGTGGATGTGGATGCCTCCCGGATTGTGCTTTCCCATGAAGCGGAGGACGGGGGATTCGACAAACCGGTGACCATCTACAATCTGTCCAAGTTTATCCGTTCCAACCAGAACACGTGCTTCAATCACCGGCCCATCGTTAAAAAGGGGCAGAATGTGCGGGCCGGGGAGATTATCGCCGACGGGCCGGCCACCGAGCAGGGGGAACTGGCTCTGGGCAAGAATGTAACGGTAGCGTTCATGCCCTGGGGCGGGTACAACTTCGAGGATTCGATTCTCGTCAGCGAGCGTCTGGTTCGCGACGGTGTCTACACGTCGGTCCACATCGAAGAGTTTGAGATTGTTGCCCGGGACACCAAGCTCGGGAAGGAAGAGATCACCCGTGACATCCCCAATGTCGGGGAAGAAGCACTGAAGAATCTGGACGAGAGCGGCATCATCCGATTGGGGGCCGAAGTCGCGCCCGGGGATATCCTGGTCGGAAAAATCACGCCAAAGGGTGAAACTCAGCTGTCCCCGGAAGAGAAGCTGCTTCGCGCCATTTTCGGTGAAAAGGCCGGAGACGTCAAGGATACCTCGCTTCGGGTGCCGCCTGGCGTTGAAGGTATCGTGATTGATGCGAAGGTGTTTTCCCGTAGAGGCGTCGCCAAGGATGACCGCACCAGTGAAATTGAAAATGAAGAGATTGCGTCTCTGGCAAAGGACCGGGATGACGAACTGAACATTACCGAGGAGATTGCGCGACGCCAGCTGGAAAAACTTCTGACCGGGGAAAAACCGAGCCAGAATCTTAAGAAAGGGAAAAAGGTACTGATCGCCAAAGGTACCCGCATAGACGGGGAGCTTCTGGCCAATATCCCCGTTTCCCATATAGAGGGCGTTGTTTTCCAGGAGGCCAGGCTGACCGAGGAGGTCCACGATATCCTCGAGCGGTATCGGGACCAGTGTGAACTCTGCCGGATCGCCTTTGAGCAACAGGCAAGCCGATACGAAAAGGGCGACGACCTTCCTCCGGGCGTCATCAAGATGGTGAAGGTCTACGTTGCCATGAAGCGGAAACTGTCCGTGGGCGATAAAATGGCCGGACGTCACGGCAACAAGGGCGTTGTCTCCCGCATTCTGCCCCAGGAAGACATGCCATACTTCGCTGACGGCCGATCCGTGGACATGGTCCTCAACCCGTTGGGCGTCCCCAGCCGCATGAACGTGGGGCAGATCCTGGAGGTTCACCTTGGATTGGCGGCCAAGGGATTGGGGGAACAGATCCGCCAACTCCTGGAAACGAAAAAGATCCAAGCGCTTCGGGAAAAAATACAGAACATCTTTACCGACCCGGTGATCCGAAAAGAGACCGGTGCCCTGAACGATGACGAGTTGCTGGAGTTTGCGTCATATTACAAAAAGGGTGTCCACATGGCCACGCCGGTTTTCGACGGTGCAAAGGAGCCGGAGATTAAAGCCTTGCTCGCGGAGGGCGGCTTGAATACGACCGGCCAGATGGAGCTCTACGACGGTCGGACCGGTGAACCGTTCAAGGAAAAGATTACTGTGGGCACCATGTACATGATGAAGCTGCACCACCTGGTGGATGACAAGATCCATGCCCGATCCATCGGGCCTTACTCGCTGGTGACCCAGCAACCGTTGGGCGGTAAGGCCCAATTTGGTGGCCAGCGGTTGGGCGAGATGGAAGTATGGGCCATGGAAGCTTATGGCGCGGCCCATGCATTGCAAGAGTTTTTAACTGTGAAATCCGATGACATGGCCGGCAGAACCCGGATGTACGAAAAGATCGTCAAGGGACAGAACGTCCTGGAACCGGGCCTGCCCGAATCGTTTAAAGTGCTCATGAAAGAACTGCAAGCCTTAGGCCTGGATATCCAGCTGCTGGAGGAGGCCTCTTAGAGGTTCGGTGGACTGGTATTTATCCATAAATCCAAGGTTTCCGGCGGTGCCTGATGCATTGCCCGGCGCCTCAACCAAACGGGATGGGACAATGGAAACGCTATACGATTTCTTTGCCAAACCGACAGATCCAAAACAATACACCGGAGTTCGGCTCTCCCTGTCGTCTCCCGAACAGATTCGGGAATGGTCCAACGGCGAGATAAAAAAACCGGAGACCATCAACTATCGGACCTTCAAGCCCGAGCGCGATGGGCTGTTTTGTGCAAAGATTTTCGGTCCAACCAAGGACTACGAGTGCAACTGCGGAAAATACAAGCGCATGAAGCATCGCGGGGTGGTTTGCGAGAAATGCGGCGTGGAAGTCATCCAGTCGAAAGTGCGGCGCGAGCGCATGGCTCACATCGAACTGGCGACACCCGTTTCCCACATCTGGTTCCTAAAATCGCTACCCAGTAAAATCGGAAACCTTCTCGACCTGACACTAAAGAATATGGAGAAGGTGCTCTACTTCGACAGCTATATCGTCATCGATCCAAAAGAAACGGACCTGAACCGCTGCCAGCTGCTGACCGATGAAGAATATATGGAAGCCCAGGAGATGTACGGCAATAAATTTGAGTCCGGCATAGGGGCTGAAGCGGTGAAAGCCCTGCTTGAAAAAATCGATCTTGACGCGTTGTACAAGGAGCTCAAAGAAGAGGTTCGTAAAACCGGCTCCGACGCGAAGCGCAAAAAAATCGCCAAACGTCTCAAAATCGTGGATGCTTTTCGAAAAAGCGGCGTGGATCCTGCCTGGATGATCATGGATGTCATCCCGGTTCTGCCGCCGGATTTGCGACCACTAGTACCCCTGGAAGGCGGGCGGTTTGCCACCTCTGATCTCAACGATCTGTACCGGCGTGTGATCAATCGAAACAATCGCCTCAAACGGCTTATCGACCTGAAAGCCCCCGAGATTATTGTTCGTAACGAAAAACGGATGCTCCAGGAATCTGTCGACGTGCTGTTCGATAACGGACGTCACGGAAGGGTCATTACCGGCACCAACAAGCGGCCGCTGAAATCTCTGAGTGACACGCTCAAGGGCAAACAGGGTCGGTTCCGCCAGAACCTTTTGGGGAAGCGGGTCGATTACTCCGGAAGAACCGTTATCACTATTGGACCGAACCTGCGTCTCCATCAGTGCGGTTTACCCAAGAAGATGGCGCTGGAGCTTTTCAAGCCCTTTATTTACTACCGTCTTGAACAGAAGGGGCTGGTCTCCACGGTAAAAAGCGCCAAGAAAATGGTCGAGAGGGAAGTACCGGAGGTGTGGGATACCCTCGATGAAGTCGTCAAGGAATATCCGGTAATGTTGAACCGGGCACCGACACTGCACCGCCTTGGAGTGCAGGCCTTTGAACCGCTCCTGATCGAAGGAAAAGCCATACAGCTCCATCCGCTGGTCTGCACAGCCTTCAACGCAGACTTCGACGGAGACCAGATGGCGGTTCATGTACCGCTGTCTGTGGAGTCTCAGATCGAGGCCCGGGCCCTGATGCTCTCGAGCAATAACATCCTCTCGCCGGCAAACGGCAGCCCGATTATCGTTCCGACCCAGGACATCGTGCTGGGATGTTACTACATGACACGCAGCATCGCCGGTGCAAAGGGACATGGGATGGTCTTTTCCAGCCCGGACGAGGTCCGGGTCGCGTATGACGCCGGAGAAGCCGACCTGCACGCCCGGATCGTCGTGCGCATGGGCGAGAAACGGGTGGACACCACGGTCGGGCGGATTCTGATGTGGGAGATTATCCCGAAAGAGAGCATCATGAAGCTCCGCCATATTCGATGTGAAGAGAAATCCGATGCCGAAGCGGTGTACGTGGAACTGGCCGGGGGGTCCGATTTCACGAACATGGTCCAAAAATACTCCAGCGCCCCCGACAGGGAATTCGACGGGCTGATCGGCTGGCTCCGGAAAGATGAATTCACCCGTCTTTTCAGAACGAGCGATGAGGACACCGAAGCGGTATTCGGCCAGGAACCCGGGGCCACCAGCGACATCGTATCCATTGATGACGCCTACCATATATTTCAGGTTGTCGAGCGTCGGCCGGAAATTCCGTTCCACCTGATCAACAAGGTACAGGACAAGAAATCTCTCCGCGAGCTGGTCGATTATGCTTACCGGAATATCGGGCCCAAGGCCACCGTCATTCTGTCCGATCGTCTCAAGGATCTGGGCTACGCGTATTCCACGACCGGCGGCCTGTCCATCTCCATCGACGCCATGATCATTCCGGAAGCAAAGTGGGATCTTCTGAGCGCCGCGGAACACCAGGTCCAGGAGATCCAGCGCCAGTACACCGAAGGGTTGATCACCCAGGGTGAGAAATATAACAAGGTTGTCGACATATGGGCCAAAGCCACCGATGACGTTGCCAACGAGATGATGGAAGTCATGAAGATGGGTCCGGTATTTGACAAAACGGGCCAACCGGTGACCGACGACGACGGCAAACAGCTGATCGAAGAGAGTTTCAACCCGATCTACATGATGGCCGACAGCGGCGCGCGGGGCAGCAAAGACCAGATGCGCCAGCTGGCCGGTATGCGGGGCCTGATGGCCAAGCCTTCCGGAGAAATCATTGAAACGCCGATTCAGGCCAATTTCCGGGAGGGGCTGTCGGTATTGCAGTACTTTATCTCAACACACGGTGCCCGCAAGGGCCTGGCGGATACCGCGCTCAAGACCGCCAACTCCGGATATTTAACGCGGCGACTGGCCGACGTCGCCCAGGATTGTGTGATTACCGAACCGGACTGCGGAACGACCCTGGGCGTGGAGGTGGAGGCGCTCACGGAAGGCGGCGAGGTGATTCAGCGCCTGGGTGAGCGGATCCTGGGACGCGTGGCGGCCGAAGAGATTCTCGATCCGTTTACCGATGAAGTGCTGGTGGACGCCGGTGAAGACATTGATGAAGCCGCTAGCGAACTTATCGAGAACGCCGGGGCGACCCGCGCCATGATACGCTCCGTGCTGACCTGCAAAAGCCGATATGGGGTCTGCGCCAAATGCTACGGGCGGGATCTGGCACACGGCCAACCGGTTGAAATCGGTCAGGCTGTGGGCATCCTGGCGGCCCAGTCCATCGGCGAACCCGGCACCCAGCTGACCATGCGCACCTTTCATATCGGCGGGACCGCCAGCCGGCGTGTCGAACAGGCCGACATCCGGGCCCGGGTCGACGGCACCATCAAATACCTTGATCTAAACCTGGTCGAAGTTCAGAAGAACGAGTTCGTGGTCATGAACCGTCGCGGCGGTGAATTTGCCATCATGGGTGAGACCGGCCGTGAACGGGAACGGTACCCGGTCATCTATGGCGCCCATCTGTTGGCCAAAGACGGCGATGCCGTGAAGGCTGGTGATCTGCTGGCCGTTTGGGATCCGTTTACGACACCGATTATCGCAGAGGTCGGCGGAACCGTGAAATTCGGAGATATTACCGCGGGCAAAACCATGCAGGAGAAGGTCGACCCGGTTACCGGAAAGTCCAGCCGAACCATCATCGAATCCAAAAGTTCGGACGTTCGGCCTCGCGTGTCCATCAAAAATGACGACGGTAAAACGCGAAAACTGCCGACGTCTTCCGGACAGGCGCGCTATGTTCTTCCGGTGGACGCGGTGATCATGGTGGAAGAAGGCAATGCCATCAAGGCGGGAGACATTCTGGCCAAGCTTCCCCGGGCCACCACCAAGACCAAGGACATTACCGGTGGTTTGCCCCGGGTGGCCGAACTGTTCGAGGTTCGAAAACCCAAAGAAGCTGCGGTGCTCAGCGAAATCGATGGGTATGTCAGCATCTCCAAGGGCACCAAGAAGGGCAAGCAGAAGATAACCATTACGCCGGTGGACGTGGGTGAAAAGAAAGAATATCTGATCCCCCGGGGAAAGCACATCAATGTCTACGAAGGCGATTACGTGCGTGCCGGTGAAGAGCTTGTGGGCGGTGCGGCCATACCCCAGGATATCTTGAATATCAAGGGCGAAGTGGCCCTTGCCCGCTACCTCACCGACGAGGTGCAAGAGGTGTATCGCCTGCAAGGGGTACGGATCAACGATAAACACATCGAGGTGATTGTCCGTCAGATGATGCGGCGCGTCAAGGTTCTGGATGTGGGCGATTCCGATCTGATTTTGGAAGAGCAGGTGGACCGGGCTGTATTTGAGGAAGTCAATCAGGAGGTGATTGCCGACGGCGGCAAGGCGGCGGTGGCGGAACCGCTGATTCTGGGCATTACCAAAGCATCGCTGAGCACGGACAGCTTCATTTCCGCCGCATCTTTCCAGGAGACCACAAAGGTTCTAACCGATGCCAGTATTGCCGGGTCCGTCGACCATCTGCGGGGGCTTAAGGAGAACGTGATTATGGGCCGATTGATTCCCGCTGGAACCGGCCTCGTCCAGTATCGAGGGCTTGAGATTGACGTGGGATAGATGGGCGAATCGTCGAGGGTGCGGAAAACCGAGGAGACAGCCGGAAATACCGATAAATTGCTTGACAACAATATCATTTGTATTTACAAAAACCCTTTTGCAAAATTCTGAATAACCGACCCAACCAGAGGGAAGAGGGAAACATGCCGACCATCAATCAGCTCGTTCGGAAAGGGAGACAACGAGCCATCAAGAAAACGAATACACCGGCCCTGAAAGGTGCGCCGCAAAAGCGGGGTGTATGCACCCGGGTCTATACATCGACGCCCAAAAAGCCGAACTCGGCGCTTCGGAAAGTCGCGCGCGTACGGCTGACCACCGGCATTGAGGTCACCGCCTATATTCCCGGTATCGGGCATAACCTTCAGGAGCATTCGGTCGTCCTGGTTCGTGGAGGCCGCGTCAAGGATTTGCCGGGTGTCCGCTACCATATTGTCCGCGGCACGTTGGATACGCTGGGTGTGGAGGATCGGCGGCAGGGCCGCTCCAAGTACGGCGCGAAAAAGCCGAAATAGTCCTGAAAACGGAGAGTTGCATGATGCCAGGGTGTTCCACCATGGATTGTGTACCTGAAGAGAAGAAAAACGAACGGATGGTGTAGGCGATGCCAAGAAGACGAGAAGTTCCCCAGCGAGATGTTATGCCCGATTCGCGCCACAGCAGTAAGCTGGTGTCCAAGTTCATCAATGCAATCATGCGGGACGGTAAAAAGAGCACCGCTGAAAGGGTGCTCTACGGTGCTTTCGACATTATCGAGGATAGAACCAAAGAGGCCCCGCTGAAGGTGTTTGAAAAGGCCGTAGAAAACGCGCGACCAATGATCGAAGTAAAATCCCGCCGGGTGGGAGGGTCGACCTACCAGGTACCGACCGAAATTCGACCGTCCCGGCGAACGGCCCTGGGTATCCGATGGCTGATTTCTTTTGCTCGCAGCCGGTCGGAAAAGAGCATGGCCAAAAAACTGGCCGCGGAGTTGATGGATGCCGCCAACCACCGCGGGGCAGCGATAAAGAAAAAGGAAGACACGCACCGGATGGCGGAGGCCAACAAAGCATTCGCCCATTACCGCTGGTAGCCATCTTCGAAATAATGTTGCAATTCTTCCGCCGCCCATCCCGCGACGGCATCCTGCAACGAAAACCGACTCAACAACAGCCCTAGCAAAGGGGAGGGTGAGACCATGGCGAAGGAGAAGTTTCAGCGCACCAAGCCGCACGTGAACGTAGGGACGATCGGTCACATTGACCATGGCAAGACGACACTGA
>CAFBRK010000094.1 GCA_903231505.1 Olavius algarvensis associated proteobacterium Delta 3
AAAATGGGGTCAGGTCTTGCCGGGCTGTTGCCCAAATAGCCATTGAATCGCATGGTTTTAGTTGCTAGGTGTTCATAAACCACTCGAGCACTGAGGTAACC
>CAFBRK010000095.1 GCA_903231505.1 Olavius algarvensis associated proteobacterium Delta 3
AAACGAACCAAAAGAAAGGGCATCCCGTCCCTTGGTCCTCCGGACTTCCCTGCGCTTCTCGACCCGGTCCTGGCACGCAAAAACTCGCCCCGCCGACGGTGAGGCTCAAACAGTTTGCGCGCCTT
>CAFBRK010000096.1 GCA_903231505.1 Olavius algarvensis associated proteobacterium Delta 3
ATGACTTGTTTGAGCCGAGCATGCTTGTCCCGCCATAGCTAAAAGCGACGGAGGATCGCTCGGCTCAAATGTCTGTGTCTGTCTGCGTGTGTCCGCGGCTAGTATCATTTTTTTTAAAGGAAATAAGCAGCCGACAAAATGGGGGCCGGGCTTGCAAATGACAGAGGACAGAAGACAGAGGACAGAGATCAGATGTCGGATGTCGGATGTCAGACGGCAGAGGGCAG
>CAFBRK010000097.1 GCA_903231505.1 Olavius algarvensis associated proteobacterium Delta 3
AATCAATCAAGTTAATCCGTACTCGAATCTGACATTGGCTGTGGGCATGACCTAACCCAAAATTCTTTCTTGACTTTCAACGGATTAACTTTGCGGTGAGATCTTCCGTACAGTGATGTTAGCCACAATATGACTAAACCAAAAGCATCTCCGTAATCGGCGCTCCGGCCGGCACCATCGGATAGACACACTCTTCTTTTTCCACCACAAAGTCCATGACAGCGGTCTTTGGCGAGGCCAGTCCCACCTTCAGAACGTCTTCAACCTCTGCGGGTTTTGTGGCACGGAGACCGAGGGCACCGAAGGCGTCGGCCAGTTTGACGAAATCCGGCGCATATTCCATGGACGTGCAGGCATACCGCCTGTCGTAAAACAGCTCCTGCCACTGTCGCACCATCCCCAGATATCCATTGTTGAGGATGACGATTTTCACCGGGAGATTGTATTGCATGGCTGTGGCCAACTCCTGGATGTTCATCTGAATGCTGCCGTCTCCGGCGATGTCTACCACCATCCTGTCGGGACGGGCCATCTGGGCGCCGATGGCGGCGGGCAGACCAAACCCCATGCACCCGAGACCACCGGAGGTGATGAAGTGACCGGGATTGTCGAAATGATAGAACTGGGCGGCCCACATCTGGTTTTGTCCCACCTCTGTGGTGATAATCGCTTCGCCCCGGGTCATTTCATAAAGCGTTTCGATGACAAACTGCGGTTTGATCGTCTCTTTTTGATCGTAGGCCATTCGTGACTCCTGCTTCCATGCCTCGATCTGAGAGAACCATGGACCCCGTTTTTCTTCGAGGTCGCTGACGTCTTTCGTCTCGAACAGGTGATTCATCTTTTCAAGGGTGTATCGACAGTCGCCGACGACCGGTACCGACACCGGGATGTTCTTCCGGATGGAGGTCGGATCGATGTCAATATGAACGATGTTGGCCTGGGCTGCAAAGGCATCGGTCTTTCCAGTCACCCGGTCATCGAACCGGACACCGATGGCAAGCAGCAAATCGCATTTACTGGTGGACATGTTGGCCCGGAAAGTTCCGTGCATACCGATCATTCCGAGCCACAAGGGGTCGCTCCCCGGAAAGGCACCCAATCCCATGAGGGAGGTCGTCACCGGAATCCGAAGGCGGCGGGCAAATTCGGTCAATGCCTCGGCACCCTTTGACAGAATGACACCGCCGCCGGCGAATATGACCGGACGCTCTGCCTGTTCAACGAGTTTTACCACCTTTTTTATCTGCTTCTCGTAGGGATGATACGTCGGATTGTAGGAGCGAAGGTTGACGTCCTTGATCGGTAAGTAGTCGATCACCGTGTTGCCGACGTCTTTCGGAATGTCTACGAGAACCGGTCCCGGGCGTCCGGAACGGGCAATGTGGAATGCCTCCTTGACAGTGCGGGCCAAGTCTTCCGCATTCTTCACCAGGTAATTGTGTTTGGTGCAGGGCCGCGTGATCCCGACGATGTCAACTTCCTGAAACGCATCGTTGCCGATGAGCGCTGTCGGAACCTGGCCGGTAAAGATAACGATTGGAATGGAGTCCATGTAAGCCGAGGCGATGCCGGTGACGGTATTGGTGGCCCCCGGACCCGACGTCACCAGACAGACGCCGACCTTGCCGCTGGCACGGGCATAGCCGTCTGCTGCGTGCACGGCCCCCTGTTCATGGCGCACCAGAACATGCGTGATGTCGGTTTTGACCAGCTCGTCGTAGATGTCGATTACGGCGCCGCCGGGGTAGCCAAAAATCGTATCGACGCCTTCTTCCTGGAGCACGTTCATCAGGATCTTCGCACCCGTGAGTTTCATGGTCTTCCTCGCTTTGTTTCATGTGTGAGATGCACGTTATACATCGTGGTACGGAAAAAACGGAAGAATTCTCAGGCCCGACACTCCGATTCCATATCCGGCAGACGACCCCCCGGAAAACTCAAGACGCTTGCGAGTTTGGCGGTTTGACAACCGCCCGCTCGGCGGCAGGCCACAACCCGGAGTCACAACCACGCCACGAACCCGCTGGAGACCCCGGGTGTCGGCGGCGTTCACGGGTCGAGTCTTTCCTGGATGTGCGCTTTGGAAGCGCTTAGCGTAACTGTTTTTCCCCGAATGTCAATGGCGACACCGTTTTTGACGCCGGTGCCCTTCATGGCTCTTCTCCAAACAAAAAAACCGTTATCGGCGCTGGGGCTGATAACGGTTTTCGTGGTGTTCGGTGGTGATGTACTCAGGCCACTATCAACCCCTGCCCCCGTAGCCCCCAAGAAGGACGACTACGAGGCAAAGAATAAGGTCGAGAATGGCAAGATTTTTCTTCATAAGCGTTTCCAACTGGTTACAGAAGGCTAATAAAAGATCGTGTCATCGTTGTCAAGATAAAATCGTTGCACGTGCGTATCAGGGGAAACGATGATCGGGCTTTCTATCCTTCCGTGTTGTGGTGCGTGTTTGACGCGGCCACTGATTTTAGCTTCAAAGCGCCTGCGGCCGTCCCCTAACCCGGATATTTCACCAAACGGAGACTTTCATGGACAAGGCATTTCGAGGTGAAGCTGTAGTCCACCTACCGCGAACCTCGAATAACGCAGGCCGTGGAAGTCTCCGTTTGGCCCGAAGGGTGAAACTTTTTCAGTTATTTCGGCCATGATTATTGTAGCATATTGTATGCTGTCTGAATTCCCCGGACTTTCAGATAAATGAATGATATGTTTTCTTTTCAATCACTTTCTGAAAAAATTTCATGAAATGTTCGGGTCTAAGAACGTTGCTCCTTGATGGCCTGCGTGTGGTCGCAGTCCGGATTTCGACAGGTGAGGAACGATCCGGATTTTTTCGTATGTTTTTCGAGCAGGAACGGGGCATGGCACCCGGGGCAAGGGGTGGGAACCGGCTTGTCCCAAATGGCAAAGGTACAATCCGGATATCGGTTGCAACCATAAAAGATCTTGCCGCGTTTTGACGATTTTTGAACCAGTTCGCCGTCGCATCCCTTCTCGGGACAGGGCACTCCGGTTTTTATTTCCGGGCGATCGGCATGCACGGATTTTGTGTTCTTGCACTCGGGGAATCCACTGCACGCCAGAAACGACCCATACTTCCCCTGTTTCTGGACCATGGCGCGGCCGCAGCGTTCACACAGTTTGTCGGTGACTTCATCTGGTGCGACTTCGACCGGTACGACGTTTCCCTTTTCATCTCTGGTGTAATTGCGGGAGTAGGTGCATTCCGGATATCCGCTGCACGCCAGAAAGTGACCGTTCTTCCCCATTTTGATATGGAGGCCCTTGCCGCACAGGGGGCATTTCAGACCGGTAGACAGTCCAATCCCCTTGACGCTGAGCATCCCCTCGGCAGCAGCGTCCAGAGCCTCTTGAAACGAGCCATTGAATCTGCTCAACACATCGAGATATTCGGTTTCGTCCGATTCGATCTTGTCCAGCTCGTTTTCCATCCTTGCTGTAAATGCCACATCGAACACATCCGGAAAACTTTCGACAATGAGGTCGTTTACGATGAATCCCAATTCGCTGGGTCGGAAATAGCCCTTGACCCATTCCACATAACCTTTGTCCCGGATGGTGGACAGGATGGCCGTACACGTGCTCGGCCGCCCGATGCCGTTTTCCTCAAGCTCCTTGACCAGTGACGCTTCTGAAAATCGGGGCGGTGGCTGGGTAAAATGCTGTTTCGGATCGATCTTGTTGACGTTCAGCGTGTCGCCTTCCGTCAACTCCGGAAGCTGTTCCTTTTCAAGGTTCTTGCCGTTTTCATCGTCGGCGGACGTGTACAGTGCCATGAATCCCTTGAAGCGGATCGTCGAACCGGAGGCGTTCAGCCCATAGACACCGGCTCGAATGGAGATGGTGTTTTGATCGATTAAAGCCGGTTTCATTTGGGATGCCAGAAACCGCTGCCAGATCAGACGGTAGAGGTTTAGTTGGTCATCATTGAGAAAGCGCTTCATGGCTTCGGGGGTTCGGGTCACCGACGTTGGCCGGATAGCTTCGTGGGCGTCCTGGGCCTTTTTCCGATTTTTGAAAAACCGTGGTTTGTCCTCCGCGTAGCCGTCGCCGAATGTATCCCGGATATGGCTGAGCGCCTCCAGAGCGGCTTCATTGGCGATGCGGGTCGAGTCGGTGCGCATGTAGGTGATGAGACCCGTCGGGTCCCCGGGGCCAAGTTCGACGCCCTCGTAGAGCTGTTGGGCGACGGTCATTGTCTTTTTCGCCGAGAACCGAAGCCTCCGTATCGCTTCCTGCTGGAGCTTGCTGGTGATGAAGGGGGGTAGGGGATTCCGCTTCTTTGTCCGCTTCACGATTTTGTCGATAACAAAGGTTTCCCGGGCCAGGTCCGTTAAAATCGCATCGGTTTCCGCCTGATTTGCGATTCTCAGTTTTTCCCCTGATTTTCTCAACAGTTTCGCGGTGAACGGCGGAGGCACCTTGCCTTCCAGGTGCGCCGTGACAGACCAGTATTCTTCCGGCTCAAATTTCTGGATTTTCCGCTCCCGCTCGCAGATGATCCGGACGGCCACCGACTGCACGCGTCCGGCGCTCAATCCGCTTTTGACTTTCCGCCAGAGCAGTGGAGAAATTTGATAGCCGACCATCCGGTCCAGGATACGCCGTGCCTGCTGCGCTTCAAACTTGTTGCCATCGAGCTCCTCCGGAGACTCCATGGCCTTTTTGATGGCCGCCTTTGTCAGCTCGTGGAACAGCACCCGATGGAAGTTCCTGCCTTTCCTTTTTAGAATGTGGGCGGTGTGCCAGGCAATGGCCTCCCCTTCACGGTCGGGGTCCGGTGCCAGGTAGATATCCTGGATATCTGCGGCGGCGCGCTTCAATGCGGTCAGGACCTTTTTCTTCCCGGCGATGGTCCGGTAGGTCGGCTTGAATCCTTTTTCGATATCGATTCCGAATTCTTTTGGTGGCAAATCCCGGATATGCCCCATGGTGGCGACAACATCATAGTTTTTACCCAGGTATTTTTTTATGGTTCGCACTTTGGTCGGCGACTCCACGATTACCAATCCTTTGTTGCTCACGATCTCACCTTGATTGAGAAAAGTTTTCCGGGAGACTGTTCAACCAGCCCTTTCAGCTCGAGGTTCAGCAGTACACCAGCCAGTTTTCCGGGTTCCATGGACATCTTGCGAACCAGATCGTCTATGTGGATCGGATAAGGGTCCAGGACCTCGTACACCCTCTGCTCCTCTGAAGACAGCACCGGCATGTCGCCGCAATCTGTTTTAAGGCGGTCGGGAGGTTGCGGCAGAGCGTAGGCCAGTTCGTCGATAACGTCCTGGGCATGCTCCACCAGTTTGGCCCCGTCTTTGATCAGCCCATGGGTCCCTGAACTCTTAAACGAGTGGATGCTGCCCGGGACGGCGAACACTTCCCGGCCCTGTTCTGCGGCCAGCCTTGCGGTGATCAAGGAGCCGCTTCGCTTGCTTGCCTCCACGATGATGGCTCCCAGGCTCATTCCGCTGATAATCCGATTCCGCGCCGGGAAATTAAATGCATCTGGGCCGGTTTTTAACGGAAATTCCGAAATCACTGCTCCACGTTCAGCGATTCGGTCAAAAATCGGGCGGTTTTCAGGGGGATACACACGCTCCAGACCGCTTCCCAGGATGGCATAGGTGTGCCCACCCCCGTCCAGGGCACCGCTGTGGGCGGCCGTGTCGATCCCCCGAGCCATCCCGGACACGACAACCAGGCCGTGTGCAACCAGATCGCCGGAGAGCCGCCGGGTGGTAGTGATACCATAATCTGTTGCGTTTCGCGAACCCACCACGGCGACGTTGGCGCTTTTCGGCTCGAGATGCCCGTGAACGTACAGATAGGCCGGGGGATCCGGAATCTGGCGCAACAACACCGGGTAGCCAGGGTCCGTCATGGGAACCACCCGATATCCCTTTGCCAGGGTTTCTTCCAGCTCGGCGGTAAGGTCGTCCGGCAAGGCATGCCCTCTGAGCACCCTCACCAGCCGTTGGGACATGCCGTCCACACCCAGGAGAGATTGCCTTGAGGCGTTGAAGACGGCGCCCGGAGAATCAAAGCGATCGATCAGTCGCTTGATCAGGTAGTTGCCGATTCCAGGGACGCTTTTCAGACGAAACCAGGAGAGGAGGTCATTCATTACGACAAGTGTTGGGCCATCTCAATGGGAGTCCGTACGTGACACCCCTTCGGTCCCTGCTGAATGAATTTCATGCCATGTCCGGGTTAACCGCGGTACTTACGTTGCCATGCCAGCAGCAATGGGCTGGCCACATAAATCGATGAGTAGGTTCCCACCAGGACACCAACGATCAAGGCGAAGGCAAAATCGTGAATGATACCGCCACCGAGCACAAAGAGCGAGATGACCACAATTAACGTGGTCAGGGACGTGAGGATGGTCCGACTCAATGTTTCATTGACGCTTCGGTTGATGATATAATCGAGCGGATTTCGCTGATGTTTCCGCACGTTTTCGCGGATTCGATCGAAGACGATGATCGTGTCGTTCAGCGAATATCCGATAATGGTCAGCAAGGCGGCGATGATCGGCAGGGTAAACTCTTTTCCAAAGATGGAAAAAATACCGATCGTAATCGTGACATCATGGATCAGGGCCACGATCGCACCCATGGCGTAGCGGAGTTCAAGAAACCAGAACAGGACCAGGGTGACGCACAGCGCGGCGAGCATCAGAAACGGAACGCTGACCTGAAACAGGGACAATACATAAACCGCCCCAGCAAGGGCGGCAGCCATCACTCCGCTGAGCATCCATTTCAGTTCGAATCGGCCGGATATGTAAATCGTGATAAACAAAAGGGCATAGAACATGGCAAAAAGCGCCTTTTCCCTGAGATCCTGTCCGACCTGGGGACCGACCATTTCCACCCGCCGGATTTCCACTGCCGAGCCGGTGGCGCCGGATAACGCCTCTTCAACTCTGCCGGAAAATCCAGCGGAGGTCTTCACCGAAGTATCCACCCGGATCAAATACTCATTGTCATTCGCCTCTCCGAAGGTCTGGACCGATGCCGCACCCACGTCGATGCTGTCAAGACCCGATACAATCGCGGCGGTGTCCACAGGGGTGTTGAATTTTACCTGAACCACCGTTCCGCCGGCAAAATCGATGCCATACTTGGGGCCTTTGTTGATGGCCAGGGAACCGATGCTGATGGAAATCATGATAAACGAAATCGCAAAGGCGATATAGCGCTTTCCGATAAAATCGATATTGATATCCGATTTGATAAACTGCATAGGGGTTTCCTTATAACATCATAACATCGTGGAACGATTTTATGAAACGCGGCTTCGCCGCTCTGTTTTTTAACGTTTTACCCGCCGTTGTTGTTGTGGGCTGAAATTTCTATTGCGTGCCCCTGGTATCCTCGAATCCTTGAACCCGTCACAATTCATTAGATGCTCAGCCGCCGGACTTTCCGCCGGGTCATCAGGGATTCAAAAATGGAGCGGGACAGGATCAACGCCGTAAACAGACTCGAGATGACCCCAAGGCTCAAGGTGACGGCAAACCCTTTAACAGGTCCGGTACCGAATTGAAACAGCACCAGGGCTGCGATCAGAGTCGTCACGTTGGCATCGAGAATCGTCAACGACGCCCGTTTGAAGCCGGCATCGACGGCGGCGCGCGGGGTCTTGCCCAATGTGAGTTCCTCCCGGATACGTTCGAAAATGAGCACATTGGCATCCACCGCCATGCCGATGGTCAGGATAATGCCGGCGATGCCCGGCAGGGTCAGTGTGGCTTTGAACGCGGCGAGACCCCCGGCGATCAGAACGATATTTAAAATCAAGGCGATGTCGGCAATCAGCCCGGCTCCGCGGTAATATACCACCATGAAAAGGACAACGATGACGCCCCCGACCAGCATGGAGATCAACCCCTGGCGGATGGAATCGGTGCCCAGAGACGGGCCCACCGTCCGCTCTTCGAGGATGGTGACAGGTGCCGGAAGGGCACCCGCCCGGAGTACAATCGCCAGGTCTCTGGCCGTCTCGGCAGTGAAATTACCGGTAATTCGGGCATCGCCGCCGGAGATCTTTTCCTGGATGACCGGTGCAGAATAGACTTTGTCGTCCAGAACGATCGCCAACCGCCGTTTTACGTTTTCACCGGTGACCCGTTCGAAAATCCGCGCCCCTTTCCTGTCAAACGTAATGGAGACGTATGGTTCGTTGTACTGCGAATCGATCTGAACCCGAGCGTCCGTGAGATAGGCTCCGGTCAGAAGGGTCCGTTTTCTCAAGAGGAAGGGTGTTTTCACCGCCCGCCGGGTTTCAGGATCTTCCCGAACTTCAAACAGGACTTCGGTCCCCGGCGGCAGGGCACCGGCGAGTGCCTCCCGGGGGTCCGATGTCTCATCAACAAGCTTGAATTCCAGCAGCGCCGTTCTGCCGATCAGATCTTTGGCGCGATCCGTGTTCTTTACACCGGGAAGCTGCACCAGGATCCGCCGATCGCCCTGTTTTCGAATATCCGGCTCCGATACCCCAAACTGGTCAATCCGGTTTCGGATGGTCTCCAGGGCCTGGTCTACCGCCAGAGTCTTGATGTGTCCCTGATCCTGCTCGGGCAGGTCCAGCACAAGCTCCAGGGTATCGCCGGACGAGATCCGGTTTTGCTCCCGAAGGCCCGGAAACTCATCGTTGAGCAAGGCCTCGAATTTGTCGGTATTCTCCCGGCCGGTAACACGGACGGCAATCTGAATTCCGTCGACCTGGATATCGGACAGGCGGATCCGTTCCTTGCGCGCCAACGAGCGCATTTCCTGGAATAAGCGCTCCATGGTGCTTTCAACAGCTTTTTCCGTATCCACCTCCAGCACGAGATGCATGCCGCCCTGGAGGTCCAGCCCCAGGTTGATCTTTGTGTTCGGCCAGATACCCGGCTTGAGCGTCGGCAGCAAATAAACGATCGCTGTGACGATGACTGCCGTGATGAGAAAGAATCTCCATGAGTATTTCTTCAACGTTCCGTCCCTTTGTGTCGCTTACGCGGACATCGTGATGGTTTGCCGGGCCATGTCGTCTTGGCCAGGGCGACTCCCGACGTTGCCGATCTTCACCCTTCGCCCGGGCTGTCTCGTGCGCGCACACCAAAGCCCCGACACATGTCGTTTTGCACATCTCGGGGCTTTTCAGGTGTGAGACCTATTTTTTGGATTTTTCGGAGCCGGATTTTTCCTCTTTGGGCTGGGCGGTCTGCTGGAATAGGGCAGAGACATTACTCCGGTTGACTTTCACCCGGACCTTGTCCGCGATTTCAACCGTTAAGGTGGCCTCTGTAATGCCGGTGATGCGTCCATGAAGCCCCCCGGATGTAATGATGCGATCCCCTTTCTTGAGGTGATCGATCATCTGTCGGTGTTCTTTGGTCTTTTTTTGCTGGGGGCGAATTAGAAGAAAATAAAATATAACGAACATCAGGATCAGGGGGACAAAGGCACCGAACCCGCCCTGGCCCTCTGTTCCGCCTCCCTGGCCCAAAGCATAGGCAATATCAAACAACGGCATACCTCCTTGTTTAATTTCTGTCAGCGGAAAATGGCGCTGATATACTGCATATCGTCCGGTCCGTCAATACAATCGTGTATATCGGAAATTATCCCTGCGCCTGAAGCCAGATATTTTCGCCGTCAAACTCGATGCGATCGACATTAGTATAATCAATACTGTCCAGCAAAGCAAAAATTCGATCCATGTTGTAAACGACGACCTTGCTCAAGGGATAGATGAGGTTCAGATCGACATCGAGTTCCCGTTCTCGTATATTGTAAATGTGCATCAGGTTTTCGGAAAATTTGAGCAATTTGCCGATACCGGAACTGAACCCGCGCTGATTCGGCTCATCGGCCATGGGGGCTACGGCGATACCCCGGTTCATGTAATATTCCTTTAAGAACCGAAAATGGATATTCCAAATGTTATCGCCTGGTTGAACGATATACAAACCATAAATAAACGGCTTTTCGGGCACACCGCCACCGAGATCTGTTTCAATAACATCGCCTCTGCCAAGGCGTATTTTTTCGGTAATTTCCTGCATGGAAACAATGGTATCGCCGATTTTTACGTTTTCCTCCGAGGTGGCGATGATATCGACCCCCTCTTCCATACCGTACTGCGCCTTGCGCTCCGCCATCAGGTCTTTTGTTTCTGTCTGTTTCTGGGTGTCATCGAAGGCAATCAGGGGCTGTTTTTTTACCGGGACCCGAATTTCCTCTGGCCCGGGGGACGGCGTGGGGGCCGGTTGCGATTTCGGGTACAGCAACCAGCCAAGAATCCCGGCCACCACAACGACAGCCAGCCCTGCGATGACCAGGATGGTTGATTTTCTGCCGGGCGGTCGTTTTTCTTCGGACATGATGCATCCCCTCAATGCTCATAAACACATAAATTAAGGAACATTACCCAACATTGGGAAGTCCGGACACGGGCTCTTGGACCTGTTTTCGTGATGGTTATGTATTAATAGCATTCGATCTGACTCTCGCCCGGCACCAGTTCCTTGCTGCCTTTTATGACGATCTGCAGATCGCGCCGTTCCTCCATGTCCAGCAGTTCCCGGCGTTTCTTATTCACAATGTAGTCCGCAACCTGCAGCGGCACAACGCCCGTAATCACCGAAACCTCCCCCTTTAACGTTTCCAGGCGAAGCCTTCTGAGAAATCCGAGAGCCAGTGTTTCGATGGAAGGTATGAAGGCTTTTCCCTGGCAGTGGGGGCAGGGTACCATACTGCCGAAGGAGATCGATGGGCTCATTCGTTGCCGTGACATTTCCAACAATCCGAAGCGTGAAATTCGACCCACACGGGTCCTTGCCCGGTCCACCCGCACATGTTTTTTCAAAGCCCGCTCGACTTCCGCCTTGTGTTTTGGGTCTTTCATGTCAATAAAATCGACCACGATCAATCCACCGAGGTCCCGGAGTCGAAGCTGTCTCGCGAGTTCTTCAGTTGCCTCCACGTTAGCCATTAACGCCGTTTTTTCAATGGACGATTTATGCATGCCCTTACCGGAGTTGACATCGATGGAGACCATCGCTTCGGTCTGTTCGATGACGATTGTCCCTCCGGATTTCAGGGTGACACGGCTTTCGAATACCGAGGCAATCTGTTCTTCAAGCTGGTGTTTGGTGAAAATCGGTCTGGCTCCCTGGTACAGCCGGACGATTTTCGTGTGTTTGGGGGAAATAATCTGCACGAAATCTTTTACTTCCTGGCAAACATCGGTGTTGTCGATGAGAATCTCGGTGACGTCCGGTGTGAAATAATCACGAATAAAACGGACTGCCAAGCTTCGCTCTTTATAAAGTATTCCCGGTTTGGATTGACGGAGTCCCTTTTTCTTGATGTTTTTCCACAATCGCATCAAATAGCTGAGATCCTTGGTTATTCGCGTTTTGGTGCAGTCTCGCCCGGCGGTTCTCACGATCACTCCGTATCCTTCGGCCAGTTTCAGCCCGTCTATGATGCCCCGGAGCGGTGTCCGCTCTTTTTCTTCCTCGATCTTGCGAGAGATGCCGACGTTTTTACTGCCGGGCATCAGCACCACATATCGGCCGGGCAATGAGATGTAGGTGGTCAGCATCCCACCCTTGTTCATGATCGGCTCTTTTGTGACCTGGACCAAAAGCTCCTGGCCGCGCTTGAGGAGATGCTTCAGGTTATGCTCGCCGGGTTGTCCGTCCTGAAAATAGTCGCTGTGTATTTCGTGTTTCTGGAGGAATCCGTGCCGTTCGGCACCATAGTCGACAAAAGCCGCCTGGAGTCCAGGCTCGATGCGCGCTATGACGCCCTTGTAGATATTGCCTTTGGTAATTTCGCGGGTGGCGCTTTCAATATGAAAGCCTTCTAGTTTGCTGTTTTCAACAATGGCTATGCGGCACTCTTCTGTGTCGAGGGCATTGATAAGAATTTTACGTATCATACGGTCCTTCTATTTGAAAATGCATGTCCAACAGGAGAGCCCTCGCCGCGGTTATGGCGCAGAATTGTGGCTTTCCATCAGTTTTCAGGCTAACCCATTGCATTTACATGCATATGAGAACGGCCAATTCAAGTCAAACGATTTTTGTTGCCGTCTTGCCCCACGGTGGGGTGCAGCCGGGTCGCGGCCGCCTCTTGCCATTTAATCGTGATTATGGCAAAGAGTTGTCTCATTTACCGGATTACGGACGTGATCCGGAATAGGGAGAAAACATCCTCTTTCAATCGGGGGAGGGGCGTTGAAGGAGACAGTAATTGCCAGCTCCCGCAGTCTTCGTTAGTTATAAACCCGCAAACGGATACACGCAGGGGATGGAGTACCAACAGAGGTGGACCGCCAATGGATGAAAAATACGATCCTAAGAAGATAGAGGGCAAATGGCAGGAATATTGGGAGGCCGAGAGCCTGTTCAAGGTCGAAGTGGACCCCGGGAAAGAAAAGTATTACCTGCTGGAAATGTTTCCGTATCCTTCGGGCAAAATTCACATGGGGCATGTGCGGAACTATACCATCGGTGATGTGGTGGCCCGATACAAGCGCATGCGGGGATTTAATGTGCTCCATCCGATGGGTTGGGATGCCTTTGGGATGCCGGCGGAAAACGCGGCCATCGCCAATGACACCCATCCCGCCGCATGGACATACGCGAACATCGACCAGATGCGAGCCCAGCTCAAGCAGATGGGGTTTTCCTATGACTGGGATCGGGAGATCGCGACGTGTCGGCCCGAATATTATCGCTGGGAACAATGGCTCTTTCTGCGGATGTATGAAAAGGGAATGGCGTATCGGAAGGAGTCGTTTGTCAACTGGTGCGAGTCGTGCCAGACTGTTCTGGCCAATGAGCAGGTTGAGGCCGGGCTCTGCTGGCGGTGCGGCGAAGTGGTGCGCCAGAAGAAACTATGGCAGTGGTTCTTCCGCATCACCGATGTGGCTGAGGATCTTCTGGTCTACTGCGACAGGCTGCCGGGATGGCCGGAAAAGGTCATTACCATGCAGAAAAACTGGATCGGTAAAAGCATCGGGGCCGAGATTCATTTCCCCATCGTCGATACCGATCAGGTCATTCCGGTGTTTACAACCCGTCATGATACGGTCTTCGGGGCAACCTTCATGTGCCTGGCGCCGGAGCACCCGCTGGTGATGGAACTGTCACGGGGAACATCCCAGGAGGCCGATGTCGATGCCTTCGTCGAACGGATGGCGCTCCAGGATCGTTCCAGCAAAGCGGTGGAATCCTATGAAAAGGAGGGGGTCTTTATCGGCCGGTACTGCCGTAACCCTATGAATGGCAGGCAGATGCCCATCTATACGGCAAACTTCGCCCTTATGGAATACGGGACCGGGGCGGTCATGTGTGTGCCGGCACATGACCAGAGGGATTTCGAGTTTGCCAGGAAATACGGTCTTGACATCGTCGTTGTCGTGATGCCGGAAGACGAACCTATTGATGCCGCGGTGATGCAGGAAGCCTATGTCGGTGACGGGATCATGACCAATTCCGGATTATTCGACGGAACGGTCAACCGGCAGGCCATGGAGGGTATTGCCGATGCCCTGGAGAGCAAAGGGATGGGGAAAAAGACCGTCAGCTTCCGACTCCGGGACTGGGGTATTTCCCGTCAGCGTTACTGGGGCGCGCCGATACCTGTGATTCACTGCCCGGAATGCGGTGTTGTGCCGGTACCGGAACAGAATCTGCCCATTGTTCTCCCCGAGGATGTCGACATGCTGGAGGGCGGAAAATCTCCGTTGCCGAATCTGGAATCCTTTGTCCGGACCACCTGCCCCGAGTGCGGGCATGGGGACGCCCGGCGAGAAACCGACACCATGGATACATTCGTGGAATCATCCTGGTATTTTGAACGGTACTGCAGCCCCCGCTGGGATACCGGGATGTTTGATCCCGACGCAGCCGAATACTGGATGCCGGTAGACCAGTATATCGGAGGGGTCGAACATGCCATTCTGCATCTGCTTTATTCACGGTATTATACCCGGATACTCCACGAGTTCGATCTTGTGACGTTCAAGGAGCCCTTCACGCGGCTGCTGACCCAGGGTATGGTGTGCAAGGAGACTGTTTCCTGTCCGGATCACGGTTATCTGCTGCCGGAAGAAATCACCGGGGAAGCCGCTCATCGGAACTGTGGGATCTGCGGCAAGCCGGTCATTATCGGGCGGGTCGAAAAAATGTCAAAATCAAAGAAGAACGTGGTGGACCCGAATATTCTTTTGGTGAAATACGGTGCGGATACAACGCGCCTGTTCTGCCTGTTTGCAGCCCCACCGGAGCGTGATCTTGAATGGAGTGAGCAGGGGGTCGAGGGTGGCTCCCGATTCCTGAACCGGGTGTGGCGTTTGGCGACCGGAATGGTGGCGGCCATTCGGGAGGTGGATGCTTTTGAGGGCGCACCTCTGGAACTCGACGGAGAGCTCCGGACCGTTTATGTCAAAACCCACGAGACCATCAAGCGGGTGACCATCGACATCGAAGACCGTTTCCATTTTAATACCGCCATCAGCGCTGTTATGGAACTTGTCAACAGCATGTATGGACTGGAAGAGAAACGCAATCATCCGTTATGGGCTCCGGTGATGCGGCACGCCATGGAAACAGTAGTACTGCTGCTGTCTCCGATCGTTCCCCATTTTGCAGAAGAACTATGGTCTCAAATGGGCCATCCGGAAAGCGTGCTGCTGGCCCCATGGCCGGCCTACCGGGAAGAGAACCTGGTCAAAGACGATGCGCTGATCGTGATTCAGGTCAACGGGAAACTGAGAAGCCGGATGACCGTTCCCGCTGATATCGATGAGTCCAAACTAAAAGAAAAAGCCCTCGCCGATGATCGGGCGCAGAAGTTCATTGCCGGCAAGAGTGTCAAGAAGGTGATCGTGGTGAAGGGGAAACTGGTGAATATCGTGGTATAGGTGCTGGATTCTGGATACTCGATGCTGGATGCTGGATGCTGAAGGTTAAAGGTCAGAGGTCTGAGGTCTGAGGTCGAAGGACAACGAATGACGTTCCGCGAAGCGGAACTAATGACCGAATGACGCCGCCGCAAGGCGGCAAATGACTTCACCTACCGGCCAAACCGGCTAAACCGGCAAACCGGCAAACGGGCCCACGGGCCCACGGCCAACCGGCAAACGGAGTAACACGATGCAACACCCAATAACTCACACGTATCCTGCGCAGGCGATGCCTCTACTCTTTTGCCTGGTGCTTGCGGTGGTATCCTGCGGGTATGGATTCACCGGGACCGGGGCCTTCCCATTTAACATCCAGAAACTTGCCGTGGACAATGTCCAGAATAGGACTGCTGAAACCGGGCTGGAGAATACGGTGACCTCGGACCTGACTTACGAACTGACCCGCAGCGGAAAAGTCCGTATTACCTCAACAAGCGAAGCGGAAGGCATCTTGTCCGGTACCATCACCGCCCTCAATGAGATCACGATTTCCCGCAGCGGCACGATAACTGCGAACGCCCGCCGAGTCCAGATTTTCCTAACCTTAACACTCGAGGACAATGAGGGGAACATCCTGTGGACAGCGAACGACCTGACCGATTTCGAATCTTATGAAGTTGTCAACGACCCGGCTGTCACGGAAGCCAACCAGCGCAACGCTATTGCTATTCTTTCAAGACGCCTGGCGGAGCGGGTGGTCAACAGGCTCACGGAAGACTTTTAGAGGCGATCTGAAACCCTCCCCAGCACTTCCCTCCGAACTGCCGTATCAGAGGTCCTTTTCAGTTTTGTTGCCATTCAGAACGGGCGCTTGGAGGGCATGAAAATTGCCTCCGGTCAGGGGCAATCGGTAAGAGCCGTCGAGCGGTATGTACTTTCGGAGGGTTGACTGAACACACGGGGCAACCGCAGGTGCTCACTCCCGTCCAAGAGGACTTTACGGTTCTCTGCTAACCTTCGATTTTTGCGACGAGCTTGTTTAAGCGGGAAATTTTTCGGGCGGCGGTCTTCTTGTGAATAACGCCTTTTTTTGCGGCTTTGTCGACGATGGACTGGGCAGCCTGTAGTTCTTGCAAAGCAATATCTTTTGAGTTGCCACCGGCAGCCTCACGCACGCGTTTGACGATAGAACGGGTTCGGGTCTTGACGGCCCGGTTTCGCAGCCTGCGGATATCGTTTTGTCGTGCCCGCTTTAATGCAGATTTATGATTGGCCAACGTAAAGCTCCTTTCAAACATTGAATGTTACTCAAAATAGAGCTATCTACAGAATCGTCAACACCATGTCAAGATATTTTCTGTGAACCCCGCGGGGGCTCACAGAAAATATGATTAGGGATGTTTCAATATTCAGGATATGACAGATACCCCCTGTAAAGCGGCATCGGAAAACAACCGGGTCACCAAGGCGGCCGGGGTTGTGGGCTCTGCGACCTTGTTGAGCCGGATCCTCGGGTTTGTTCGTGATGTTGTCATTGCTTGGTTTTTTGGCGCCGGTCTCAACTCCGATGCCTTTTTTATGGCCTTCCGTATTCCCAATCTGCTGCGCCGGCTCTTCGCGGAGGGCTCCTTGACGATTGCATTTATTCCGGTTTTTACAGAATACCTGACCACCAGGGGTCGTGACGAAGCCTTTGAAATGGCCAGATCCACCCTTCGGCTGCTTTCTGTCATACTCGTCGCCTGCGCTGTTCTCGGTATCCTTTTTGCCCCCGTGATCATACGGATCATTGCACCGGGCTGGATTGATCAACCGGAGAAATTCTGGATCACCGTGGTGTTGACCCGCATCATGTTTCCATACATCTTTTTTATTGGGCTGGTGGCGCTATCCATGGGAATACTAAATGTGCTGGGGCATTTTGCGGCGCCGGCCCTTGCACCGGTGTTTCTCAACCTGGCCATGATCGGGTCGGTGTTTCTGCTGTCACCCCATCTTGAGCACCCGGTATTTGGTCTTGCTCTCGGAGTAATGATCGGCGGCGTGCTGCAACTATCCCTGCAGATACCCTTTCTGATCAGGATGGGCTTTACCTTTCGGAAAAAAGCCCCATGGCTGCATCCCGGGTTGAAGCGGGTCGGGGTGCTGATGGTGCCGGCTGTTTTCGGTGCCGCCGTTTATCAGATCAGCAATCTTGTGGATGCCCTGCTGGCGTCCCTGTTGCCTGAAGGCAGCGTGTCGTATCTGTACTACGCCGACCGGCTCGTCCAATTTCCACTGGGCATTTTCGCCATCGCCATGGCGACGGCGGTCCTGCCCAGCCTGTCCCGACAAGCGTCAAACGATGACATGATTGGGCTGAAGAATACCTTCGGCCATTCCATGAAATTGATCTTTTTCATTACACTGCCGGCCATGATCGGGCTCATCGTTTTGCGAGAGCCGATAGTCGCGCTGTTATTCAAGCGCGGCGCCTTCGACGCGGAGAGCACACGGCTGACAGCCTATGCGCTGCTGTTCTACGGCGTCGGTTTATGGGCATTTTCCGCTGTCCGTATTGTCTTTTCCACCTTCTACGCCATGCAGGACACCCGAACACCGGTAGTCATGGCAGCCATATCGCTGGTGGCCAAAGTTGGCTTGAGTATCATTTTAATGCGGTATCTGGCCCACGGTGGATTGGCTCTGGCCACATCACTGGCCTCCATGCTAAACTTCGGGCTGTTGATCTGGGCCCTGCGGAACCGGCTCGGTCCTCTCGGTTTCCAGAGTGTGTTCCGATCCGTTGCGATATCCGCCGTCTGCGCTCTTATCATGGGACTTGTGGTGTGGTATGTCGGCTCCATGGTGATCCCCGAGGCCGAGGGATCCGTTGGGCTGATTGGGCTGTTCTTCGGTCTCTTTGGCTGTATATTGGCCGGTATCCTGGTATACATCGGACTATCCTACCTGTTCAAAAGCCCTGAGCTTGGGACGGTCATGGAGATCGCCGGCAAACGAGGCCGTGACTGACAATTTCCCGTGAAGCGGATACACTTTGGGATGGTAAAAGATTACCTCTCACGGAGCTCACAGAGACCGCAGAGAAAAATTAAAAAGAGCATTCACCACGGAGATAGAAATTTTAGCCCGCAAGAATGATGGCAGATAAATCCGCCAGAGGCGGACAAGCCCGCCAAAAAAATGGTGGGTAAACGTTTCAAAACCGGAGCGGCACAGCCGCGTTTCATAAAATCGTTACACGATTTTAGTTATGATGGATTTACGACAAGGCATATTGCTGTCCCTGGCAATCGTCGGTATGTTCGTGCTCCTTTTGATCGCGGTGTTTGGGGACAAGGGGGCGGCCGATCTGGGGCAGCTAAAACGGGAAAAGACGTTGCTGATGAAGCAAAATGCACAATTAGAGCGTGAAAATATCGAACTCTACCGGGAAATCGATCGTCTTGAAAATGATTTGGATTACATCGAAAGCGTTGCCCGGCAGGAGCTTGGCATGGTGCGGGAAAATGAAATTATTTTAAAAGTCCGAAAACCACTAAAATCGACCGAAAACCAGGCCGGAAAAGCAGATTAACAGCACATCGGTCACCCGTCGACCTGGCTTGGGAAAGACAAGGCGGACAAAAAAGATGATCTCCCACAGAGCTCACGGAGTTCTCAGAGGGTTTGCTCAATCGGAAAATTCCGATTTCGCAAAAAATATGTGTTGCGCTATTTTCTCTGTCTGTCTGTGCCTCTGTGGTGAGAATGAATTTTCAATCGTTTGATATTGGAAAAGGTGAGCCATGATGCCCACGGAACCTGAATTCTATACCCAGACCATGGCAAAGGTGTATGCCGAGCAGGGCCACTACCAGGAAGCCGCCGAAATATACCGGCATCTTCTGGGAAAGGAGCCGGATCGGCCGGAGCTGAAAGAGGCACTTGCGGAGCTGGACATGATCCTCTCCGAGATGCCGGGTCAAACAACACAAAAACTGGTCCCCCTGTTCCGAGAGTGGATCGATCTCGCGTTTAAATACCGCAACCTGCAGAAACTGAAGCAGATCACCAAATAAAATCGTGCAACGATTTTATGAAACGCGGCTGCGCCGCTCATAACGCAAAAGGTTCACCGCCGTCTTTGTGGCGGGTTTGCCCACCTCCGGCAGCGCCGCAGGTGACCAGGGTTTAACCACCGTTATGTTGGCGGGCCAATATTGGCGGGCCAAAATATCTGTTCCGCGTCCAAATTGAAGTGGTTTGAACATTCCCCCCCAATGTGCTAAAATCCTTTACTTTTAGTGTTGTACCTCAAATAGAGGGCTTCACGCCCGGACGCACACCTGAGATACATATGACCAGATGTGCGATCCCGCCCGGCGGAAGGCAAATTGATGCAGGATGTTTCTAATGATACAACTACGGTATACTGTCCACCAAGCAGCTTTATACTATATCAACAAAAAATCGAATAACGATTTTTTGAAGGAGAGACGATGACCACGAAAGCTTTGATTACCGGAATCACCGGCCAGGACGGCAGTTACCTGGCGGAACTGCTGCTCGATAAAGGCTATGAGGTTCACGGTATTATTCGACGCGCCAGCACCTTCAACACGGACAGGATCGACCATATATACGAGGACCAGCACACCCCCGGGGCCCGCCTTTTCCTGCACTATGGGGATCTGGCCGTATCCGGTCGCCTGAACGATCTGGTCTACAACATTGTTCCCGACGAGATTTATCATTTAGGGGCCCAAAGCCATGTGAAGGTGAGTTTTTTCATGCCTGAGTATACCGGCGACGTTACCGGCCTGGGAACTACCCGGTTGCTCGAAGCCATTCGTAAAACCAATGTGAAGTCGCGCTTTTACCAGGCCTCTTCCAGTGAGATGTTTGGATCGGCCAGCCCGCCCCAGAATGAGCAGACCCCCTTCCAGCCCCAGAGCCCCTATGCGGCCGCAAAGGTATATGCTTACTGGCTGGCGCGAAATTACCGGGAGGGATACGATATTTACGCCACCAACGGCATTCTCTTCAACCATGAGTCACCCCGCCGGGGAGAGACGTTCGTGACCCGCAAGATCACGCGGGCCGTGGCGCGGATTCGGCATGGATTTGAAAAAACGGTGTACCTCGGCAACCTGGACGCCAAGAGAGATTGGGGATATGCGCCGGATTACGTAGAGGCCATGTGGATGATGCTCCAGCAGGACACACCGGACGACTATGTCGTCGCCACGGGCGAATCCCATTCGGTTCGAGAGTTCTGCCATCGGGCATTTGAGCATGTAGGCATCGAGCTGGAATGGAGAGGTTCGGGAACCAACGAGAAGGGAGTTGTCAAATCAACCGATTTTTCTTCCGGAGACGAGGATCATCCGCTGCCGAAGCCTGGGGATATTGTTGTGGCCGTCGACGCTAAGTACTTCCGACCGACGGAGGTAGATTATCTTCTCGGAGACCCATCCAAAGCAAAGAAACAACTGGAGTGGGAGCCCGGGGTGGCCTTTGAGCAACTGGTAAAGATCATGGTGACCGCAGATGTAGACAATCTGCTCAATCTCCGGGACTGCCAGGACCTGGTCCGAAAGATGATTAATAAAAAAAGCTGAAGGCTTATAAGCTCTTAGCTTCCAACTTTTACATAAATTCCTATGGATAAGAAAAATAGCAAAATATATGTCGCAGGACACCAGGGGATGGTTGGGTCGGCCATACTCCGTGCGCTTTCCCGTGGGGGATACCGGAACATAGTCTACCGAACACATCGAGAGCTGGACCTCACTCGACAAGCCGAGGTCGAACGGTTTTTTGAAATTGAACAACCCGAGTACGTTTTCCTGGCTGCGGCGAGGGTTGGCGGTATTCGGGCGAACGATGCTTTTCCGGGCGACTTTAGTTATACGAATCTGGCGATACAGACCCATGTGATCCATGCCGCCTACAAGCAGGGTGCCCACCGGTTGCTGTTCCTGGGCTCCTCCTGCATTTATTCAAGGCACTGCCCGCAGCCGATGAAAGAGGAACACCTGCTCACCGGCCCACTGGAAAAAACAAACGAGCCCTACGCATTGGCCAAAATTAGCGGGGTTTCTCAATGCCAATCCTACAACCGGCAATATGGGACCCGTTTTCTGGCCGCTATGCCGACAAATTTATACGGACCGGAAGATCACTATGATCTGTCTACGTCACACGTTCTGCCGGCTCTCATCCGAAAATTTCATCTGGCCAGATTGGCGCAACAGCAGGATTGGGAAGCTGTTGATGAAGATGCAAAGGTTCATGGCCCAATCCCTGAAGAGATAAAAGAAGCCATTGGTTATCGCCCACCGGCTAAAAACACGCCGCCGCCGCACGTCAGGTTATGGGGGACCGGCAGTCCCCACCGGGAATTTTTGTATGTAGACGACCTGGCGGTTGCCTGCCTTTTTCTCATGAACCTGCCGGATGAACAATTCGACCGATGTGTATTCTCGGAATGTAGAGATGATCCTTCAGGCAGGGCTTCAAAATACGCCATGCCGCTGATCAATATCGGGTGCACAAAAGATCAGACGATTCGCGACCTGGCGCAGGTGGTCGCTGACATCGTTGGGTTTGACGGGAAGGTGAGTTGGGATACCACCAAGCCGGACGGTACGCCAAGGAAATTGCTGGATACCTCCAGGATGACCGGTTTGGGTTGGAAGGCGAAAGTGGACCTCGAAGACGGCATACGGATGGCGTATGAGGCATATTTAAAGAAGATAGAAGCTGAAAGAACCGAGAACCAAAAAAAAAATTCACCACAGAGACACAGAGTATAAAGAGGGGTTTGTTTCAGAAATCGGGAGATGCCGATTTCTGAAACCCGCTCGGCCCTGCGGGCGACTTAACTCATTGGCCCTCCGCACGAGCGATAGAAGGCAGGATTGTCTAATAATTGTAAGGTATAAGAATTTTGGAGCTATGACTGCACGTTGATGTTTCTGGAGTAATCTGCCGACTTCTGAGGACGTTGCGAGTTCAGTAAGAAACTGTTTCAATATTCCGAAGGGATTGAGCAGCTTCTGCCAATTCGGTATCTCCCGAATTGGTAGAAAATACTTGCACCTCTGTGCTCTCTGTGTCTCTGTGGTGAAAAAGTAAATAGAAAGGAAATGAATGGAATCGGATAGGATCTCCGCTTACGGCGATGAACTGATCGATCTGCTTGTCGATCAGGAGCGGGCCGACATGCTGAAAGCCATTTCTCGTGATCTGCCCCGCATCACCCTCACGACCCGGCAGATTTCGGATCTGGAGCTGCTGATGAACGGCGCGTTTTCGCCCTTAACCGGATTCATGACCCGGGCCGATTATGAGCCGGTGGTGGACCGGATGCGACTTGTCGACAATATGCTTTGGCCGATTCCGATTTGTCTGGATGTGTCGGAAAGCGATGCCAGAAGACTGGAGCCTGGTCAATCCGTGGCGTTGTGTGACGCCGAAGGCTTTATGCCGGCGGTGATGCACATCGAAGACATCTGGAAGTACGACAAGAAAAAAGAAGCGAAGCACGTCTTCGGAACGTCGGATAAAGAGCACCCCGGCGTAGACTACCTGTTAGAACGGAAAGGCAGTTATTACGTCGGGGGTGCGGTCGAGGGGATCCAGCTGCCCCTGCATTTCGCATTTCGGCGGCATCGGCATACGCCGATCGAAATTCGAAAGCTTTACGAGAAACTGGGGTGGCGTCGTATCGTTGGCTTTCAGACGCGGCATCCAATGCACCGCGCCCAGTTTGAAATGACCTTAAGGGCCATGGCCGATGCCCGGGCAAACCTGCTTCTTCACCCCGAGGTGCAGCGGGTCAAACCGGGCGATATCGACACCTACACCCGCGTTCGCTGCTACCTCGAGGCGCACAGGCACTACCCGCCCAACATGATGCTCCTGAGTATCCTGCCATTGAGCATGCGGATGGCGGGACCGAAAGAAGCTTTGCTGCATGCCATTGTCCGCCGAAACTACGGCTGTACCCACTTTATTGTCGGGCAGGATCATGCCGGCCCGGGTCTGAAAAAGAACGGTACGCCGTTCTACGATCCGGATGCCGCCAAAGAGCTTGCCGTCTCCTTTGAAAAGGAGCTTGGGATCACGATTCTGCCCTTCGAGGAGATGGTCTATGCCGTGGACGAGGACGCCTACATGGTCAAATCAGAGGTGCCGCCGGATGTCCGCATCAATGGTCTGTCTAAAGATGATTTTCACCAGCGGCTTCGGGCGGGCAAACGGATACCCGAATGGTACACCTTCGACGAGGTCATCGAAGAATTGACCCAGGCCTACCCCCCCAGGTACCGGCAAGGATTCACCATCTTCTGCACCGGCTTGTCCGGCGCCGGCAAATCCACGATAGCAAAGGTGCTGTATGCCCGTTTCCAGGAAATGGGGAAACGGCCGGTGACCCTTCTTGACGGTGATATCGTGCGTCAAAACCTCTCCAGCGAATTGGGGTTCTCAAAGGAGCACCGGGACGTGAATGTGCGGCGCATCGGTTTTGTGGCCAGTGAGATCACGAAGAACAGGGGGATTGCCATTTGCGCCCCTATTGCTCCCTATCGGGGAACCCGTCGCCAGATTCGGCAGCGGATCGAACGCTACGGCGGATTTATCGAGGTGTTTGTCAACACGCCCATCGAAGTCTGCGAGACACGGGATCGCAAAGGCATGTACGCCAAGGCGCGGGCTGGTCTGATCAAGGACTTCACCGGTGTGGACGACCCCTATGAAACGCCGGAATTTCCGGAGGTGCGTATCGACACCACCGACCTCACACCCTCCGAGGCCGCCCAGGAAGTGCTGCTCTACCTCGAACGGGAAGGGTATATAAAGTAATTTATAAGCTGAAAGTTGAAAGCTGAAAGCTCCAAGCTGGAGATTTGAAGACTGAAATATCAAGTGATGAAGGGATGAAGTTCGCTTACGAAAAATTGGAGGTTTGGAATAAGGCGGTCGATTTCTTTACATCTCCGGGGGATCACTTTACAAAACGATGACTCTCCTCGAGATTTATAGAAGGAAAGGGTGGATTGCAGAAGACGACTACAACCGAATTGAAAATCTCGGAATTGCAGTGGCCTCCATGATCAAAGGGCTGATTAACTCCATCAGCAACGGCTGATCTTCTTTCAACCTTGAGCTTTGAACTTTCAGCTTGTTAGCAATCCAATTTATCCGGAGGAGGGTTCATGCATCTTCGAAAACGCGTGATGGTCACCGGCGGGGCAGGGTTCCTGGGCTCCCATCTCTGTGAGAGACTGCTCAAGGACGACAATGAGGTGCTCTGCGTGGATAACTTTTTCACGGGCAGTGAACGGAACATCATCCATCTTCTTGACCAACCGTATTTCGAAGTGATGCGCCACGACATCACATTTCCCATGTATGTCGAAGTGGACGAAATTTATAATCTGGCATGCCCGGCTTCGCCCATTCACTACCAGAATGATCCGGTGCAAACCACCAAGGTAAACGTTCACGGTTCCATTAATGCGCTCGGTTTGGCCAAGCGGTTGCAGGCGAAAGTGTTTCAGGCCTCGACGTCTGAGGTCTATGGGAATCCAGTGATTCATCCCCAGCCGGAGAATTACCAAGGCAACGTCAACCCAATAGGCATGCGCGCCTGCTACGATGAGGGAAAACGTTGTGCCGAGACCCTGTTTTTCGATTATTACCGGCAGCACAATCTGAAAATAAAGGTCGCCCGGATTTTCAACACCTATGGCCCCCGCATGCATCCGAATGATGGCCGGGTGGTGTCCAATTTCATCCTTCAGGCCCTGCGCGGTGAACCGATCACCATCTATGGTGACGGGGCCCAGACACGGTCTTTCTGTTACGTGGACGATCTGATAGAGGGGGTTATACGATTGATGAACACACCGGATGACGTTGTCGGCCCGGTGAATCTGGGAAATCCCGATGAATTTACCATACGCGAGCTCGCTGAATTGGCCATCGCGTTGACCGGGTCGACATCCGAGCTCATCTTCGAGCCGTTGCCGCAAGACGATCCCCAACGGCGGTGTCCGGATATCACACTGGCCAAGGATCTTCTGGGCTGGGAGCCAAACGTGCCCCTGAAGGAAGGCCTGCTGCCAACCATTGAGTTCTTCAGGACCTTTCTCTAATGGGATCTCTTACAGAGCCATTCCAGTGGGGATACTGGATACTGGATACTGGATACTGGAAACCGGATACTGGATTCTGGATGAGGGATGAGCTGAAAGAACTGAGAGCTGAAAGGTGAAAGCTCAAAGCAGATAGATTAAAGAAAAAGATACTCTCTCACAGAGCTCCCGGAGTGCACAGAGATTCAGTTATACAAATCGGGAGATACCGATTTGTAAACCCACCCAGGCCTTCGATGTAACTCAGGGGGGGCTCGGCGTGGGCGCTCTCTGTGAACGAAAAACGTCAGTGAAATGTGCCGTAAAACTTTTTTTCTGTGGGAAAAAGTTTTACTTGACAATCCAAGCCCGTTCAAAATATAAACTTTGTTCAGTTTTGAACGCCACTTTTCCCCCAAACCTCTCTTACTGACGAAAAGCTGTTCGCCCTAACAGCTGACGTACCCGGTAGTGTCGCCGTTTCGGGTGCGTCGGTATTCACATCATTCGATTGATCCGTATATAAAAGTTCTCCCGCTCACTGATCTTAGCGCGGGTGTAATAAATTAGTAATTTATTCAATTTGTTATCTTACTAGTCGCTCTGTAAGCGACCAGGCGGAGCAGTCTCTGTGGGACGCGTTTGCCGGTTGGCCGGTTGGCCGGTTTGTCCGTTTGTCCTGAGCGGAGTCGAAGGGTTGACCCGTATACCGATTCCAAAATCCGCATTCTGCATTCTAATTCAATCATGCACCTTTCCACAAACGATTTTCACATCCTCGACGCCCTCGATGCAGAGGAAATAACCTCCCAGCGGCAGCTGTCCGAGCACACCGGTATCAGCCTGGGGCAGGTCAACTATGTCGTCAAACGCCTTCTGGAAAAAGGGCTGGTAAAGATCGGTAACTTCCAACGAAACCCCCAGAAGATCGGGTATGCTTATTTGCTGACTCCCAAGGGCTTCGAAGCCAAATCCAAAATGGCCGTAAGGTTCGTCATGGCGCAGCTTAAAAAATACAACGTCCTCCAGGAGCGTCTGGGAAATCGACTTGGAGAGATTGCCGAGATGGGGGTTGAACGGATCGTTTTCGTGGGACCCGTTATGGTCCACGAATTTGTCGAATCCATAATCGAAAAAAAAGACCTTAACCTGAAATTGGAAGGGCACATCACGGATGTGTTCAAACTAAAGGAGATTCCATCGAAGCAGTATGAAGCCGCACTCCTCTTTGACGAGGAGGCCGCCGGCATCAAACGGCTGACCGCCGAAACCGGCATCCCCCAGGAAAAACTGATCCCCCTCTGGTGACGCTAAAAACCTTTTCACCACGGAGACACAGAGGGGGTAACGGGCCTGTTTTGTTTCAGAAATCAGGGGATGCCGATTTCTGAGACCCACTCAGCCCTGTGAACGGCAAATACCTACATCACCCAGCTTTTCGGAAACCATGAGGCATCAGCACATGAAGATTGTTTCGGATTGCAACCGGCTGACGAAGATCCTGAAGAGCAGATTGGTTTTAACCGATCGGTATCTCCCGATCGGTTAAAAAAGAAAAAAATCTCTGTGTTCTCTGTGTCTCTGTGGTGAAAATCTAATAATCTTAGCTCTATGGTAAGCGACCAAATTAAAATTGTGACGGTCGTCGGCGCGAGACCCCAGTTCATAAAGGCGGCCATGGTCAGCAGGGCGATCGTCAAGCACCATGAAAGGCTAAAAACCCCCAACATCATTGAGGAGATTGTCCATACAGGTCAACATTTCGACGAGGCCATGAGCGAGATTTTCTTCAAGGACATGGGCATCCCGGAGCCGGTGGTCAATTTAAATGTGAACAGTGCCGGTCACGGCGAGATGACGGGTCGGATGCTCATTGACCTTGAAAAGCAATTCATTGATAGAAAGCCGGACTGTGTGCTGGTTTACGGAGATACCAATTCGACACTCGCCGGGGCGTTAGCAGCGGCAAAGCTTCACATTCCGGTCGCCCATGTTGAAGCAGGACTTCGCTCCTTCAACAAGACGATGCCGGAAGAAATCAATCGAATTCTGACAGATCATGTGTCCACCTTCCTTTTTTGCCCAACCCGTGCCTCTGTCGATAATCTAAAGAATGAGGGCATTTCGAAGAATCATTATGGTAAAAACGACAGCCAAACGCCGGTTGTGGCCAGGATCGGTGATGTCATGTACGATGCCGCTATCGTCTTCGGCGACATTGCAGAGCGCGAGTCGACGATTCTTCAAGATCTTGGGTTATGTCCCCGTGAATATATGCTGGCAACAGTTCACAGGGCTGAAAATGTGGACCACCCGGATCGATTGTTAAACATACTGAACGCCTTTGGAAAGGTGAACTTCCCGGTCCTGTTTCCTGTGCATCCACGGACAAAAAATAAAATTGCGGACCTCGGGATAAACAAGACTTTGCCTGAAGTGGAAAATCTGCAATTCATCGATCCGGTTTCTTTCTTGGATATGGTCAAGCTTGAAAAGCATGCGAAGACGATCCTCACCGATTCGGGGGGGGGGTCAGAAGGAGGCCTATTTTCACGGGGTACCTTGCGTTACGCTGCGGGACGAGACCGAATGGGTTGAAACGGTCGAGGCGGGATGGAACACGCTGGCTGGTGCGAATGTCGAAAAAATCGTTGCGGCAACCCGCGCTGCCAAGCCCGGGGTCGAAATCGATCAATACGGTGACGGACATTCCAGCGAACGGATTGTGGAGTTTCTTGTCTCCAATTTACATTCATGAATCAATGCCGGCCGATGCATTCAATATGAATGACTCCGCAACGCCAGCAATTGAGGGCTAATGATATCTGATGTCCGCGTCCGTTGGCGCGGGTCGGTGGAAAGAACATCAAACACGTAGAAGAGGAGTCTATGCAGTTCATTGATCTTGCAACTCAGCAAACCCGGATAAAGGAACAAATCGACGCAAACATTCAAACCGTGCTGGCCCATGGCAGGTACATCATGGGGCCTGAGATTGCAGAACTTGAAAATCGATTGGCTGAATATGTAAATTGCAGGCATGCAATAGGTTGTGCATCCGGAACAGATGCGCTGCTCATGGCTTTGTTGGCACTTGATGTGGGACCGGGAGACGCCGTTTTTACATCCCCATTCACGTTTATTGCAACGGCTGAAGTAATTCAACTCATCGGTGCAACTCCTGTGTTTGTGGACATCGACCCAACGACATTCAATATCGATCCAGCCAAGCTGGAAGAGGCCATCGCAGCTTCGAAAACCCACGACACATCCCTGTATCCACAGCCTCTGAATCCTAAATGCATCATCCCTGTGGACCTTTTCGGTTTGCTTGCAGATTATGAGCGGATTGAAGCGATAGCGAAAAAATACGGCCTGTTTGTGATTGAAGATGCAGCCCAGTCTTTCGGAGCCGAGTACCGTGAAAAGAAGGCATGTGCATTTGGGCATATTGCCGCTACATCCTTTTTTCCGGCAAAACCGTTAGGATGTTATGGGGATGGAGGCATGTGTTTTACAGGCGATGCGAAGTTGGCGGAGGCGCTCAGATCTATCCGCGTGCACGGCAAGGGAAGCCACAAGTACGATAACGCCCGTATCGGTGTCAATGGCCGATTGGATACGTTGCAGGCGGCTGTTTTGTTGGCAAAATTTAATATTTTTCCGGAGGAGGTGGAACTCCGACAGATGGCTGCAGCGCGCTACACTGAGCTACTGTCGCAATGTTCTACGCTGACGGTTCCCGGTATACCGGAAGGGTACGCATCGGTGTGGGCTCAGTACTCCATTCTCACGAATGGAAGGAAAAGGGACGATTTTCAAAAAGCACTTAAAGAAGACAACATCCCCACCGCCATTTATTACCCGAAGCCATTGCATCTCCAGACCGCCTTCAAGGGCCTCGGATACAAATCCGGCGACTTTCCCATAAGCGAGGACGCATCCGAGCGAATTTTCAGCATCCCCATGCACCCTTACCTAACTGAAGAAGACCAGACAAAAATAGTCAACGTCATAAATACATTGTGTTAAAAGAATTCGTGCCCGCCCGGTTAAAGATCATTAGGAACAAGCGACCTGCAGGGTCGCCTTCATATATACCGTCGTGGCTCGGGGGCCAAGTCGTAAGCTCAACGAGCGAAGCCCCAAGCGACTTTAATCGTTAGCATTTTCTAACCTCTGTGTCCTCTGCGAGCTCTGCGAGGGAAAAAAAGGATATCGAAATGACGGAATTACCGAAAATCGCTGTCATTGGCTCCGGCTACTGGGGCAAGAACCTCGTCCGGAATTATCACCAAATCGGTGCCCTGGCACTTATCTGCGATAAAAATGAAACTGTTTTGGCCTCATTCCAGGAACAATATCCAGGCGTGGAAACCTGTCTGGCCATCAGCGATGTCATCACACGGGAGGACATCGCGGGTGTGGCCATCGCCACACCGGCCGAAACCCATTACGACATCGCCCATGAGGCACTTCTGGCAGGAAAGAACGTCTACGTGGAAAAACCCCTGGTGCTCCATGAATACCAGGGCGAGGCATTGATCGCCCTGGCTAGGGCAAAGGATCGAATTTTGATGGTGGGCCACCTGCTCCAATATCATCCGGTTTTTGTGCGTCTCAAAGAACTCGCCAAAACCGGGGAATTGGGCCGCATCAATTACATCTATTCCAACCGGTTGAACCTGGGCAAGATTCGGAGGGAGGAAAACATCCTGTGGTCCTTTGCCCCCCATGATATCTCCATGATCCTCTCCCTGGCGGGCGAGGCCCCGGAAAATGTTTCAGCCACAGGAGGTTATTTCCTGCATAAGCAAATCGCCGATGTCACCACCACCCACATGGAGTTTCCCTCGGGTCTCCAGGCCCATATTTTCGTGTCCTGGCTCCATCCATTCAAGGAATAAAAACTCGTGGTGGTCGGTGACCGGAAAATGGCCGTTTTCGATGATACCCAGCATTGGGAGGGCAAGCTTCTACTGTACGAGCACCAGATTCATTGGGAAAATAACCTGCCGGTGCCCCAAAAGGCGGACGCTGAACAGGTGACCATTGAACAAGATGAACCGCTCAAGCGGGAATGCCTGCATTTTTTGGATTGCATTGCCAACGGTCAACGTCCGGTCACCGACGGTTCCGAAGGCCTTCAGGTGCTGAAGGTGCTGAATGTCGCCCAGAGCTCTTTGAATAAGGGGGGGCGGCAGCTGCCCTTCAGCGCATCACCGGACCTCAAACGGAGGGATTCCTCCGTCCACGATACGGCCGTGGTTGACGATAATGCAGAAATAGGGGGCGGCACCAAAATCTGGCATTTTTCGCACATTCTGTCGGGGTCCAAAATCGGAGACAATTGCAATATCGGTCAAAACGTCGTCATCGGCCCTGAAGTCCCCATCGGCAACAACTGTAAAATTCAAAACAACGTATCTGTCTTTAAAGGTGTGACACTGGAAGATGGTGTATTCTGCGGTCCCTCCATGGTGTTTACGAACATCTACAATCCACGGGCGGAAATACGTAAAATGGACCAGGTGCGGCCAACCCGTGTAAAGCACGGCGCCACCTTGGGAGCGAACTGCACGATCATCTGCGGAATCACCATCGGCCGCTACGCCTTCGTGGGAGCCGGTGCCGTGGTCAACCAGAATGTGCTGGATCATGCTCTGGTGGTGGGCAACCCTTTCCGGCAAATCGGCTGGGCCTGCCAATGCGGAGAACGTCTACCCGACGACCTGGAATGCCTGGTGTGCGACAGAACGTACGAAAAAAGCAACGAGGGGCTAAAAGAAAAAATAAAGTGACTCAAAAATTTTTTCACCACAGAGACACGGAGGTCACAGAGGAAGGATATATTTTTTACGAATCGGGAGATGCCGATTCATAAAAAGCTCGCATTCCCTTCGGGATGTTTGGCAACCAGTAGGCATGTGATACACTCATCCAAATATTGATGTTCAGAACCAGATAACCTGCAGTTTCTCGCGAAGCGATGACAACCGCCGGCTCGGGCGGATGCGCTTGAAGGAATGAAATTCATTCAAAGGATCGTCCGAGACGGCTGTCCTTTTTGTACTCTGTGACCTCCGTGTCTCTGTGGTGAAAAATCTGTCTATCAGTGGTGAAAAATGAAGCTCGGGTAACGCCACCCTTGGTTAATAAGATATGCCTGACAACTCAGCTATAAATCATCTCACCGGGCGGGTCATAGGGGCAGCCATCGAGGTCCATAAGGTTATTGGCCCCGGGTTACTCGAGAGAATCTATGAGAAATGTCTTTGCAGGGAACTGGAAATAAGGGCGATACCTTTTAAACAACAGGTAGAAATGCCCCTCATATACAAAGGTGAGAGAATCAACTGTGAGTATCGGTTCGATTTAGTTGTTGATAGCAGATTGATAGTGGAATTGAAATCGTGTGACGGGCTTCTGCCGATACATGAAGCTCAATTATTGACATATCTAAAAATTGCTAAAATCAAGTACGGCCTTCTAATAAATTTCAATGTGCCGGTTTTGAAGGATGGTATTCGAAGACTTGCCTCTTGATTATAACTTCGCCTGCAGGGCAGATTGGTTTTGTCCGATCGGTGCCTCCCGATCGGACAAAAAGAAAATAGTCTCTGTGCTCTCTGTGTCTCTGTGGTGAATAAGCTTCTATTTCCAGCTGACGGTCACATCAACCTTGGGATACTCCGTCACTTGATACATCGACATTTCAAACCGATTTACCATGGGTCGATACTTTGCGACCAGTTTATCGATGGTGTCGACCCCCAGGCTCCAATAGTCCTTCGCCCGGAAGAAAAAATACTCGTTCCGGGGGTAACTCTTTCGGGTCATATCGTATTTTGTAAACAGGTACCGGTACGTGGAATCGACGAGATGCCAGGAATCTTCGAGCCAGGCTTCAATAAATACATGACCGGTCGGGATCCAGAGATCGTTTTTCTGAAATCTCAGCATCCAGTCTACATTGCCGGTCATCACCATCCGGGCAGGGATGCCGACTGCTCGAAAGAGGGCTACCTGGGCAAGGGCGTAATCGGCACAGCCGCCAAGATGCCTGCTCTCAAACAGCTCATCGGCGGTCCGTGAAAACGCCTTGTCATTGTACCAGCTATCGTACTGAAATTCGGTCCACACATAATCGACGGCCTTGAAAAGCCGCTCTCGCCGGTTGTCTCCTCTAATTTGAACGGAAACTTCCGAAATATAAGGTCCGATCTCGGTCTGCGGCCCGGGAACCAACCACTGGGCAGCCTCCTCCGGAATCGGCCGGTCCTCAAACTTCCCAACGTCAATAGGATTCCGGAGCACACCCCCCGTCGTCACACACGCAGTGATCATGCATGCCGCCAAGATTAGAATGGCCGTATATGAGAACTTTATTGTCACTTCACACACCTTCGATTTAGCGGCCATTCTACCAAAGAATTTGAGAAGATTCTATTCACCACGGAGACACAGAGAGCACAGAGGGTATTCTTTTTTTGCTAAACCGGGAGATGCCGATTTAGCAAAAGATGCTCAGCCCTTCGGGCAACCGGCAGTGGGAGTCATTGGGGGTCACCACACGTTTATCGATATTTTGCAACACGCTTGAAGCCCCGGGTTTTCGCGCAGCGATGACCGCACCGGCTCGGACAGAGCTCCTGAATGATGTTTTTCCGAATCATTCAGGAGAGCGTCCAGGTCACCATTCCTCAGTGTCTCCGCCTGCCCGCTGCAGCTCCGGCGGTGGCGCGCGATGAAAAATCAGTCTCCGAGGGTTCTGTGAGATACAATCAGTCAAATTCCGGCGGCATGGCCAGCGTCGCTAATCCCGGCCCGACACTACCCAATACACCTGCAGCAGCTGTTGCCCCTACAACCGTGGCCCCTCCTGCTGCTGCGCCGGTGACGGCACCGGCAACAGAAGCTGGGCCGACAATGGCGGTTCCTCCGACTGCACCGGTTAGCCCTACGGTGGAGCCGGTTCCGGTCAAAGCGGTCGTTATCAGGGGTATGCCTATTACCTGTGCATGGGCCTCCCGGACCGGGTTGATGGCCGCCAGGAACCGCTCGAGTGATGACATTTTATCGGATATCGGAGTTACCGAAAGCGCAAAATCGGTGCCCCGAACACCTGCCACTGCGGTGGGCGTTTTGACCCTGAAATTAGGCTTGCCTTTGACCTTCTGAACAATGAAACGGACACTCCCCCACAGCAGGTTCATGAAAGTCGATCGGGTTTCCGTGTCCGGATCGTATTCAATTTGGGTCAGCACCAGTTTCGCGTGGGGCGCCAGCGCGAGGACGCTTCGGTCGTTCATGATCGCATTGATGCGGGATCGCTTGCCGGTGACCAATGTGTCATTCTGGTAAAGCAGGAAATTGTTTTTGAGTGTGTAAGCGACCATCTGGTTTTGGTGGATGACATAGGCGGTGCCCTGTATTTTCTGGACGGTACCGATCGAAGGGCCTGTTCCCGGCTTGAAGTCCGGACTGATTTTCACATTCTCCGGGATCAAGGGTTCCTTGGGCTTGAAGACGTTAAATCGTTTTAACAGGTCTTTCCCGGGATCGGCGCTGTGAAGGCTGGGCACGACCGAAAGGCAAAAGATCCCAGCGACGGCCAACGCACAGACGACAAGAGCCTTCCTGTTTCTGAGATTCATGACGGCCTCCTTTCTAACTATGATAGATAAAGAAATAAGGGGGAAACTGATTTAAAAAAAATATGGAATGATTCGAAGAGGTAAGGATCTTGTACAAACCTATTCAAATCCCGGAGCTTTGTCAATATAGCTGGTCTAACTTGATAAACATTTCAACTAACTTAGCGGCACGGCCGCGCTTCATAAAATCGTTGCACGATTTTATTTGGAGAAGGATTCAAAGGAAGGAACACCTCATGCGGAAATCAGCAATCGAATCCCATCAAAAGCGTGACGAAAACAACACCTCCACCTCCCCGGACGGTGAAACCTTCCCACTGCCCGCAGCATCCGATTATGACATGGAAAACAGGCGTCTTCAAAAGCTCGCCAAGGAGCAGCGGCTCATGGGCAGGGAAGTCGTCGTTGTCATGGGGGTCGGATTTGTCGGTGCGGTGATGGCCGGCGTGGTGGCGGACTCCACTGACAGGGAAACCGGCGAGCCCAACTATTTTGTGATCGGCATGCAGCGACCTTCCCCGCGGTCCTATTGGAAAATACCCTATTTAAACCGGGGTGTTGCGCCGGTGGAGGCAGAAGATCCGGAAGTCGCCCCGCTGATCGAACGCAACGTGAAGGAAAAACAAACACTGACAGCGTCGTTTTCCTTTGAAGCGCTCGCTCTTGCCGATGTGGTTGTGGTGGACGTACAGTGTGACTATTATACAAGAATGCCTTGGGCGATGTGCGAGACGGTCACGCGGATATCAAAGCCCTGGAAGACAGCCTGAAGGTCATCGGGGAAAAAGTGAGGCCCGATTGCCTGGTGCTTATCGAGACTACCGTGCCACCGGGTACTACTGAATACGTTGCCTATCCGATCATGAAAAGGGCCTTCGAGGGCCGCGGTCTGAACGATGCGGAGCCGTGCCTCGCACACAGCTTCGAGCGGGTCATGCCCGGCAGAGACTATGTGGCATCTATTCGTGACTTTTGGCGCGTATGCAGCGGCATCAACAGTGTCGCCCGGGAAAAGGTTGTAGAGTTTCTCTCCAAAGTCATCAATGTGGAAAAATTCCCTCTGACGATTCTGGATCGGCCGATCGAATCGGAAACCTGCAAGATCGTGGAAAACTCCTACCGGGCGACGACCCTGGCGTTTATGGACGAGTGGAGCCGGTTTTCAGAACGGAACGGGGTGGATTTGATCAAGGTGATCGAGGCCATCAAGGTAAGGCCTACCCACTCCAACATGATTTTCCCGGGACCGGGGATCGGCGGATACTGCCTGCCCAAGGATGGTGGGCTCGGCGTGTGGGCCTACCACACCCTCATGGCTTTTGAAGACGACATCTTCAGGCTGACTCCCATGGCCATCGACATCAACGACACCCGGTCGCTGCATGTGGTCCAACTCGTGCGGGATGCCTTGCGGAACATGGGAAAAATCGTCGCCGCATCGAAAATAGGGCTGTTGGGGGCATCCTACCGCAAGGACGTCGGCGATACACGGTACAGCGGGTCGGAGATGATTGTCCGAAAGCTGACCGAAATGGGTGCCGAGGTGATTGCCCACGACCCCTACGTAAAACATTGGTGGGAATTCGAGAAGCAGGCAACGTACCCGGCTCCGGGTCATTCCTGGTCCCGCTTTTTCCGCAACCAGGAGAACCTTTCCGAGCTGAGGTTGGAAAATCATATCGCAGATGCTCTGAACGGTGTCGATGCAGTTGTTCTGGCTGTGCCGCACAAAGATTACAAGGCCCTGGAGCCTCAGAAAGTGTTCGACATGGTCGGTGGAAAAGCGGCGGTGATCGACTGCTTCGGCATCCTAACAGACGACCAGATCCAGAAATATTTCGAACTCGGCTGTGAGGTAAAAGGTCTGGGCAGGGGACATATCCAGCGCATCAAAGAAAGAGTCCGGAGCGCCAGGCTAGGGGATTCGTAAGCGCTTTTATCGTGTCACCGGACCCATTGAATTCTCGACCCCCTCGGTTTCGAAGAGACAGATGTCGGATGTCAGATGCCCGATGTCCGATGTCCGGTGTCAGATGCCCGATGTCGGATGAGAGGTGCCCGATGTTCGGTGTCGGATGTCAGAACAACTTTAAGAGCCGATATCTGATTTTTGACATAGCAAAGCAACAGGTAGCCCGATGAAGAACCAGACGGAACAGATCAAGTCGGCAAAAGATCTACGGGTTTACAGAAGAGCGTACGCTTTGGCGATGGAAATCTTTAACTTGAGCAAGGACTGGCCTTCTGAAGAAAAATACTCACTTACGGATCAAATTCGGCGATCGTCCAGATCCGTGTGTGCAAATCTCAGGGAAAGCTGGGCCAAGCGACGATATGAGGCTCATTTCATAAGCAAGTTGACTGATGCAGACGGCGAGAATAGTGAAACAGACACCTGGTTGGATTTCACGTTGGATTGTACGTATCTTGATACTTCCGATCACAGGCGGTTAACCGAAGAAAATAGGGCCGTTGGATCTATGCTCGGCGCAATGTTGACTAATCCTAACTCATTCTTAACCCGCAAAGCATCGGTTTGATGCAGTGGGACTTCCGACATCCTTTTTTCGGAAATCCGACCTCGGACATCTGACATCTGTTATTTCGGACCTCCGACATCCGACCTCCGACATCGGACCTCCGACATCTGTTGTTTCGGACCTCCGACCTCGGACATCTGACATCTGTTATTTTGGACCTCCGACATCTGACCTCGGATATCCGACATCTGTTGTTTCGGACTTCCGACATCTGTCATCTGTCTTCTGCCCTCAGCCATATAGGTCCCTATCATCATGAAAAAAATCCACCTAATCGCTGCTGCCCGACCGAACTTCATGAAAATCGCCCCCCTGTACCACGCACTTCGTAAAGAGAAATGGGCGGACACTCTCATTGTACACACCGGCCAGCATTACGACCTGAACATGTCGGATGCTTTTTTCACGGATCTTCAGCTGCCGGATCCCCACATTCACCTGGGTGTCGGCAGCGGCGGTCACGGCGAGCAAACCGGTAAGGTCATGATTGCCTATGAAAACGCGCTTCTCATAAACCGTCCGGATCTGGTTGTGGTCGTTGGAGATGTCAATTCAACCATGGCCTGCACGTTGGCGGCGGTAAAGCTCGGTGTCAAAACCGCTCATCTGGAGGCCGGCCTGCGCTCCTACGACAGAACGATGCCGGAAGAAATTAACAGGATCGTTACAGATGCCATAGCCGATCTTCTGTGGACGCCTTCTCCGGATGGAAACGACAACCTGATAAGGGAAGGGGTGACGCCGGAAAAAATTATCCATGTGGGCAATATCATGATCGATTCGTTGGAAATGCTTCGGGATAAAATAGAGGTTGAAGCGGTTCATGAGGAATTGGGATTAGCATCCGGAGACTTTGGCCTGGTCACGCTCCACCGGCCGGCCAATGTGGATCATCCGGAAAAGCTCGAAAACATCTGCAGACATTTGAGAAAGATTTCTAAACGTCTGCCACTGTTTTTTCCAATACACCCACGAACGAGGAAAAATCTGGATCGATTCAGTCTGATGCCGCTCCTGGAAGACAGTGAAGGTATCCAACTGTCCGCTCCGCAGCCCTACATCCGTTTTATGAATCTTGTCTTCAACAGCCGATTGTTAATTACCGATTCCGGAGGCATCCAGGAAGAAACCACCTATCTCGGCATCCCGTGCGTAACCCTTCGACCAAACACGGAGCGCCCCATCACGATCACATCGGGCACAAATCAACTTTGTGAAATAGATCATTTATCCCAAGTGGTGGAAAGGATGCTAAGCAACCCAAGTCCTATTGGAGCAACAATCGACCTTTGGGATGGTCATACCGCCAATCGAGTTGTTGAATCGATAAAAACCTTTATCCTTTGAAATCTGTTACTGAAATCTGACTTCGGACATCTGACCTCTGGCTCGATCATTTTCGGGAGCTGGGAGGGAAAAACCGCGCAGCGAATCGTCGAATCCATAAAAGATTTTATTATTAAGGCCTAGTGCTCAGTACTCAACCCTGATCATTGGGTATTTTGTTAAATCAACAACCTTGTATTCTACCAGATGTGACATGGTCTGATTCATTTTTTGTGAAACTTCCCATGGCAAAGAATAATGAATTAATAGAGGTAGATATATAGTAAGAATGCTCTTTGATGGGATTGCATGAACCTAATTCGAAGAATCATTACTGCAAACACTCCAAGAAAAACTCGACTACATGACGAAAAAGGAAACTTTTTAGGCTGGAGGAATCTTTTTCTGCATTCTTTGCCAGTCACTTTTTCTGGATTATTACGTATCTCAATCGGATATCGAGTAGAGTTGCCTTGGACACCGTTTTCGGCGATAAACTGTCTGAGATTTAATCTTAAAGAGAACGCTCGAATTCTTGAATTTGGTTCAGGAATGTCAACCATCTATTTTTGCAAGCATTGCAAAGAAGTATTCTCGGTTGAGGATTATCGACCTTGGTACCTAAAAATATCAAAAATAATAGAAAGGAAAGGCATCAACAACATTGTATATAAGTTTGCTGAAAATAAGAAAGAGTATTTCAGTTTTATGGCCGATGATAATAGAGGTTTTGATTTGATAACAATAGATGGAAGCCACAGGAGTCAGTGTGCCTGCTATTCGACTAAATTGATTAAACCTGGGGGTGTCCTCTATTTGGACGACTCAGATAGAGAATCAATACATGGTAACAAAGATAATAAGATCGCAGAAACCTTGCTACGTAATTTTGCTAAAAAGAGTGATGCAGAGGTGCATGAATTTACAGATTTTTCTCCGACACAATTCTATGTCAAACAAGGTATATGTGTAAAGCTAACGAGTTGAAATTTAGCTTAGATTTTAATTAAGATAGAGTTTTTTTATCTTAAAAATTAATATTAAACACCAAACCGAAGCATTAAATAGATAAAATTTGGAGTGCTGATAAACTCTGATATCTTATTGAGCTTAAATAAATAAATGGCGAAATTATCGGAGGTGAACTCTTGACAGAAAAAGAAATAATAAGTGGTCGGCAATCAAACTTAATTAAAAAAGATGAAATCAATTTCTTGGATTTGCTTGTTGTATTTTTAAACAGGAAACGTCTCATCATTATGTTTACGATGGGAGCTGCTTTACTATCTTTAATTATTAGTTTGTTGCTTCCAAACATGTTCATAGCGACAGCTAGAGTTTTGCCACCACGCCCGCCCAAAACCGGTCTCTTCTCGGCAATCACCCAGGCGACTGGGGCTATCGGTGGATTGCTGAGAAATATGGAAGATTCAACTACCTCCGAATTATATGTAGGAATTCTCAAAAGCCGCTCTGTTGCCGATGCTCTAATTGAAAAATTCGGTCTCAAAGAGCTGTACAACATGAAATACATGACTCATGTGTACAAGAACTTAGAGAAAAACAGCGATTTTAAAATTTCACGGGACGACGGTATAATTAGTATATCAGTGATGGACAGGGATCCCAGACGGGCTGCTGAAATGGCTAACTATTATGTAGAAATGCTTGATAAGAAAAACCAGAAAGTAAATACGAGCGAAGGGCAGAGAAAAAGAGAATTTCTTGATAAGCGATTGGAAAAGGTAAAAAAAGATCTAATTGATGCGGAGAACGCTCTAAGAGAATTTCAGGAAAAGTATAAGCTTTTTTCAATCGAAGAACAAGCAAAAGTTGCAATTGAAGGTGCTGCTAGAATAAAGAGTGAAATAATAATAACGCAGACTGAACTTGAGGTTTTGAAACAGTTCGGAACAGTGCGTCAAAATGAAGCCATTATGCTAAAAGCAAAAATAGATGAACTGCAAGATCAATTAGAGGGTATTGAAGTTGGCTCAGCAAAAAATAATATAGACACTCAAAAGGAAAATGAAAAAAATTCTAATTTCTATATCCCGTTTAAAGAGATTCCTGAACTTGGCCTTCAATTGACAAGACTAATGCGTGAAGCAAAGATTCAAGAAAAAGTTTTTGAAATTATAACCACTGAATATGAAATGGCTAAAATTGAAGAAGCTAAAGATGTTAACACCATTCAAATGTTAGATAATGCAGTTCCTCCTGATAAAAAAAGTGCTCCAAGAAGACTAACTATTGTATTTCTATCTACAGTTTCTGCATTATTAATCTCTGTTTCTTATGTTTTTTTTATAGAATTTTTGAATAAAATAAGGAAAAGTGATCCGGCAAAATTTCAGATAATTCTTAATTCAGTAAATTTCAGTCGAAAAAAAATCAAAATATTAAATAGAAATTGATTATATGGTAATTTATTTATACTTTTAGAAAAGAAAAAAATATAAAAACACTAAACATCTCCAACTCGATTATTAAAGTAGTATACGCAAATTACTCATAAAAATTGATTTAATTTCGATGGCAGAACAGGTACTAAAGATAAGAGCGAGATGGCTTCATAGCGGGATCAAGATCATCGCTGGTTCAAAACTGAGAAGGGCATCGGTCGGGTCTATCTTAGCAGGAGTTTTGGGCCAGGCACTATTGATAGTAACTGGGATATTGACTGCTCGTATTTTAGGTGTCGAAGATCGTGGTAATCTTGCAATTTTGACAGCTTTTGTTTTAAGTATCGCGGTAGTTGGCAGTGGAGGGATTCCTCAAGCCACGATATATTTTATTTCTCAAACAAAAAGAATAAAAGAAATATTTCAAAGAATTAAGCCTCTAATTGCAATACAATCAATCGGTCTGGTGATCATTCACGCTGTCGTTGTTTACATTTATGTTTCTGATAAAGGATATACCTTTCAAACTGCTGCTTATTATACTCTTTTTGCTATCCCCGGATTTATAATTCAGTGGTACGGAATGTCTTTATTGCAGAGTCAAGAAAGATATCGTATTTTTAATATATTAAGGGTGCTGCCATTGTTGGCTTACACAATTATACTAATATTATTATTTAACAGCGATCGAGGAAAAATAACAAACATAGCATTGATCTGGAGCCTCTCGAATCTTTTTATCGGAAGCATTATTTTTATTATATCAAATTTTGGTATAAAAGAGCGAGTGTTGATTAATAAAAAGGAACCGCTGCCATCGCGAAAAGAGATTGCTATTTTCGGGATAAAAGGACTTTTTGGCTGGGCTTCTCCCTTGGATAGTTTTCGAGTAGACATTTTAATTGGCGCTGTCATATTATCGCCACATGCGATAGGTCTTTATGTGGTAGGACAGGCTTTTACAAATTTACCGAAAATCATTTCCAACAGTATGGGAATGATCGCGTACCCGACGATTTCTAATAAAAAGGAATACCAAGATATTCGAAGGAATTTTTTAGGTTTTGTTCTATTTACATCAGCGTTGAGTACGATAATTTTTTTATTTCTTTATACTCTCATACCTTTTTTAGTAAAACTATTATTTGGAAATGCTTTCATTGGTGCAATTCCAATAGCAAGAATACTAATTTTCGGAGCCCTATTGGTTTCGATACGAACAATCATAGTTGAATGTCTTCGTGGAATGGGAAGGCCTGAATACTCAAGTTACTCTGAAATTGTCATATACCCTTGGCTTGCATTATCTATACCTATATTAATTCTTCCTTTTGGAGTAAATGGTATGGCCGTTTCAGTCGTTATAGGACAATTATTTTCTTTAACTGTTGCTTTAATACTATCGTATAAAACCTTTTACTATTTATAATAAATACTTTAATAAATAAATTTAAAAAGTAAAAAGTAATGGTTTCAGAAAATAAAATATCACATTTGATAGCGCCAAGCCACAGTTGTTTATATATTGTTTTTTCAATACTAATTGCACAAATGGCCTATATTTTTGTAATTACAGGAGGGAGTTTTAAAGCACTTGTTATAGCGCAAGGTATATTTATCATTGGAACAAATTTAATCTTTATTTTTAAAATTCATGAGCTAAATTTTTCTATCTATAATTTATCTGTTTGGTTTATTTTAGGCATTATAATTTTTTTAAACATTATTATTAATATAGGTAATTACAGCGAAATAAATGATGAATACAGATTTGCTGCAGCTCACATGGGAGCGATTCTCGGTGCAGCATTTGTTGTTCAATGGGCGGCTGAAAATCTTGAGATAAAAGTTCTTTTAGAGGTTTTAGCATGGACGGTAGCCCCTTTAATTTTTTATGCATTCATTTTGGGAGCATATATCCTAATTGAAAAAGATCGATTTTTCCCCCTCGGTATTCATCCGAACTGGTGGGGAGAATTAGCGTTTGGATTTGTCGTTTGTTCTTTAGCTTTGAGAAAGAAAAGTATAAAAATAATCTTTATAACATTTGGCATATTTTTGATGTATTTGGTGCAATCAAGAGGAGCACTTTTAGCAGCCATAATGACAATAGTCGTACAATATTTTTTTAATCTTCGTCCTTTTGATAAAAGTTCAATAACAAGAATGATTTTTACATGCTTAATTATTTTTCTAATAACAGTAATATGTTTTTTTGTTGGTTGGTTAATGCCAATTATAGTTTTTTTAGAAGAAAATATTTTATTTCTTAAAGATCCATTGCGTGGCCTTGGAACAGGATTAACAAATCGGTTAGAAGGATGGATTCATGCAAAAGAAATATTTTATGAAAATCCAATTTTTGGCCAAGGTATCGATACTCTTGGTGATGTACATAATGGTTTCCTCCGTATGGCAGCCGAAGGTGGAATCATATTTATAGGTGTAATTGTAATATTGATTGTTTCATCGATGATTGACGCATGGAAAAAAAGAAATGATATAATCTTCTCAATATTGTTTGGAATCATAGCATATTTTTTTACATATCCGCGGATGCTAAATTTGAATATTGTAGGTATTATTTTTTTAATAACTCTGTTTAAATGGAAACAAAGTATGGCCTTTGAAAAAAGTAAATATGATAAAGCAAAAAAAGAAGATGAAAACAAAATTATAAAGAATCTTCAATAGGGTATTTTATGATTTTAATAATATAAGCTAAAGTCCTGCAACTCTATTAACGATAGATTTCGAGAAAACAAACGTCTGGATTGTGAGATCCAGTTATCTTATATAACAGAAATTGTTTAATCTCTATAAAGAGAATTTTATATATTATTTTTAAAAAAACCAAAAAAAATTGTATTAGTCTACATTCGAAACTCACGTGCTGTGGTAAAAATTAAATACTACAAGAAAGCATATGTAGTTTAATAAAATCAATATACACACTACGTAAATGAAACATACCGATATATTGCCAAAATAAGGAAATTAGAATGAGCAAAGGGAGATACGTTCACTACGGATGCCAATGGGTAGCTCCTAAAGAATGGATAAATTTCGATGCGTCTCCTACCTTGAGAATCGGAAGGATACCCGTTTTGGGAAAAATAGTTCGGAAAAACGAACGACATTTTCCGAGTAATGTTATATATGGCGACATTGTAAAGGGTTTACCGATTAAACCCAATACCTGTGACGGGGTATATTCCTCACATGTTCTCGAGCATTTATCTTTAACAGATTGCAGGATAGCAATAAAAAATACTTATAGAATAATAAAAAACGGGGGAATATTTAGAACGGTTTTGCCAGATTTTGAATACTACGTAAATATTTATACAAATAGCAAAGAAAAAAATCGTTCTTTATCGTTCTTAAAAAATACTGGTTTAGGAGAAATAAGAAGAGAGAAGGGAGTTAAATCCATACTGATAAATACCTTTGGAAATTCAAGGCACAGGTGGATGTGGGATTTCGAAACACTTACAATCGAACTGGAAAAGTGTAAATTCAAAGAAATAAGACGTGCTAAATTCGGTGACGCAGTTGATCCAATGTTCTCGCTTGTTGAGTCCAAAGAAAGATGGCATAATTGTCTAGGCATAGAATGTAAAAAATAGAAATAATTTCTTATTTTGTGAACTTTTATCTAATTCACAAAATAATTTTATAAATACAGATAAAGTCGTCGAGAATATATGAAACAGAATGTTATAGAATTCGCATATAAATACCAATGCAGGCAATGTTAAAAAGAATTAAAAAAATAAAACAGGTTTTTTTTTCTTACCGATTATTAAAAGCTTTAATAAGGCATAGAGTTCTTGGCGGTGCTGAACATCGGTATATTTTGGAGCACGGTTTTAAAACGGTTGTAGACATAGGAGCGAATAGAGGACAATTTACTCTTGCATCTAGGACATGGGCGCCAAGTGCAAGAGTCATTGCATTTGAACCTCTTCAGAGACCGGCCGACAGATTCCAAAAAGTGTTTAAAGAAGATTCTAACGTTATATTGCATAGGGTCGCCATCGGTTCATACTCTGGAAATGCTGTCATACATATTTCAGCTGCAGATGATTCTTCATCCCTACTTCCAATTGGGGCTCTTCAGGAGAAATATTTTCCTGGAACAAAAGAAGTTGGAAAGAAAACTGTTCAATTGGGCAAACTACATGAGTATGTCTCTAAGCAAGAACTTATTGCACCAGCGATGTTAAAAATCGATGTCCAAGGATACGAGTTAGAATCCCTCATTGGCTGTGACAAGTTGTTGGAACGGTTTTCTCATATTTATGTAGAATGCTCCTTTGTGGAATTATATAGCGGACAAGCCTTGGCGCACGAAGTGATTGACTGGTTGAGGAATCGACATTTTCAACTTAAGGGAGTTTTTAATATATCCTACCAAAAAAATGGAAACGCGTTACAAGGTGATTTCTTTTTTGTCAATCACAACGGAAATAAAAATTTATCTGGATTAAAGTAAAAAATATTATATAAAATAACGAATAATAGTCAGCAGATATGAGAATAAAACATTCAAATAAAACTAGTTTACAGGAAATGCAGCAACGCGTGAAGCGTGAAAAGATCGCTCATAAAGAAAATGACGTGCTGGCAGAAAGCTATAGGCTAAAAAATAAATTTTCACATATTTGGTGCTATCCATCGCGTAAACGCGTTGAAGATACATTGATAGGACACTTGAAGCGAATCAATGGAGAGAAGGTTTTAGACTACGGTTGTGGGCGCGGAGAGTTAAGCCGGTATCTATTGGACCAAGGTGCCAATGTACATGGTATAGACATCACATCCATGTACATAAAAGAGGCTAAAGACCATTGTAATTTGGGCGGTTACGATACGGATAAATTCAGGTTTTATGTGATGGACGCCCACGAAATGGATTTTCCAAATAATTTTTTTGATCTTGTAGTTGGATTAGGAATTCTGCATCATTTAGAGCTAAATGTTGCCTTGCTTGAAATACACAGAGTTCTGAAGCCAGGAGGCCGTGTTCTCTTACAGGAACCTCTTGCTGATAATCTTTTATTAAAATTGTTCCGGAGGTTGACGCCATCGGCACGTACTAAAGATGAAAAACCTTTAACAGGGTACGACATTAATCTTTTAAAAGAATCGGAATACTGGATATCGGATTTACGGTTTTGTGGTCTACTCGAAGCACCGATTGCTATGATTACATCGATTATTGCACCCAAATTCCCAGACAACGTATTGTTGCGAGCATCTGACTGGGTTGAACGCAAACTCCAAAGGGCCGAGATACTTTATTCCTGGAATCAGTATGTGCTGATCAATATGATTAAGAGAAGTTGAATATTATTTGTGTCCTTCCTGAAATAAAACACTGCTATACATCGATAACAGTTAATAAAAGGTATTGATTTAACCTACCCATATAGAGGTTGCAGGCCTGATGGTTTAAATGTGATTAAAGTCACAATTGACACGACAGTTCGCTGTATTGACAATTTGTTGTATATAGGTCTTAAGTATTATGAAATATGCGCCAATTGCACTTTTTGTATATTCGAGATTAGGTCATGCTCGTGAAACTGTGCATGCACTCAAAAATAACCAATTGGCTAGTGAGTCAGATTTAATTGTTTTTTCTGATGGCCCGCGATCAGATAGAGATGTTGAAAGCGTAAAACAAGTGCGGCAATATATACTGGGGATTAATGGGTTCAAATCTGTTTCAGTTGTATTACGGGACCAAAACCTCGGATTATCACGCTCCCTCATATCTGGAGTCAGCCAGGTTTTAGAAACCTATGATCGGACTATTGTGCTCGAGGATGATATAATCACCTCCCCGTTTTTTTTACAATATATGAACGATGGATTAAATTACTACGTTGATGATGAGCGAGTCATCAGCATACATGGATATGTGCTTCCTGTTAAGTATACTCTTCCAGAAACCTTTTTTCTAATAGGCACGGATTGCTGGGGATGGGGCACATGGCGTAGAGGTTGGGCTCTTTTCAATTCGGACGGGCGATATTTGCTCAATGAATTAATAAAGCGAAAATTAGTCAGACAATTCGATCTCGACGGGGCGTATCCTTACACAAGAATGCTTAAACGTCAGATTAATGGTAAGAACGATTCGTGGGCAATACGATGGTATGCGTCAGCATTTCTTGAAAATAAGCTTACATTATATCCAGGGCGCTCGATGATACAAAATATTGGTACAGATGCCTCAGGTACCCACTGTGGTATAAATAGGGATTATGATACGTCGATTAGTTCAGAACCGATAAAGGTAGGCGGTATCGATATCATACATTCAAGCAGAGGGTATGAAGCATATCGAGAATTATTTCTAAAGATGGGCGGAGCTAGTCGTGTTCGTCGGGTAATCCAACGATTATTGGCATTTGTTCGTCGCCGCCAAAAGCATGGCCGAGTCTAGATTGAAAAATTGGCTGCGTCGTTACTTGCCACCGCAGGTACTGCACGTTGCATTACGGTTACTTGGTAGAGCCACGCGTTTTAAAGGGCCGATGGAAACATGGGAAGAGGCCTCGTCATTATCTGTAGGATATAGCAAAAATTCGATACTGGAAAAAGTTTTAGCCGCTTCACTAAAGGTGAAGGATGGTGATGCTGCATACGAACGTGACTCAGTTTTATTTGATAAGATAGAATATTCGTGGCCAGCGCTCACCGGTTTACTGTGGGCAGCCGCCCGACACGGGGGAAGGCTAAATGTTCTGGATTTTGGAGGCGCTCTAGGTAGCAGTTACTTTCAAAATCGGTTCTTTATAGATCGTTTAGAACACGTGCGTTGGGGTGTTGTTGAGCAGGAGCATTTTGTCGAATGTGGTCAAACGCATATGCAGGATGCAAGATTATCTTTTTATTCCAGCATTGACGACTGCGTTAACAAAGCGAAACCAAATGTTATCCTGTTATCCGGTGTATTGCAGTACATTGAAGCTCCTGAAGATCTGTTAACAAAGTTAGTAGCTATAAAAGCGGATTGTTTAATTTTAGATCGTACGATTGTCAATAGCTCATTGAGCTCTTCCGTTTATGTTCAATATGTTCCAAAGCAAATATATGAAGCCTCGTACCCATGTTGGTCGCTATCAGAGTCAACTATTATAGCCCTTATAGAACAATATCATTATAAATGTGCAACAGATTTTTATAGTTTGGCTTTTCCTGCCTTAGGGTCAATTAATTCAGAATATAAAGGTTATATCTTTATGCGCAGCGTTTGAGAGATAGTATAATTTGTGCATTATGAGAAAAAAGATTATGCGTATATGTTTTAAAACTCGAAAGTGATAATAACTGGTAATTCTGGTTCGATCGGATCGAGTCTTTCCGGAAGGTTGAAAAGTCAAAGTGCAAGTGTCAGAAATAGATTTTGAAATCGTGATTTTTGTTATTAATGATTTTAGTAATTTACGCTCGTGCAAAAGAAAAGAATATATGAAATTGGTGGCGAGCCTGTAGGGAAAAAGTTGTACATCCAACTAACTTGTTGGTATGCACCTTCTTATGGTTTCGGTGGGCCCGTTCGTCTAATGGAAGATTATGCAAAATGGTGTATAGAAGCGGGTATTAAAGTGAAAATATTGACAGGTAATGTACACCATGATTACACACGATTACCACTCAATACTTCTCATCCACTTAAAAGTTTTATATATCGATTCCCCGTTTTGGGTACAAGTCTAGCTAAGCGCGCATTATTTTTACTTTCACCTCGTTTCTTCTATGCTGTTTTTAAAAGTGTTTTCACCCACGAAGGCACTGTATATATACATACATTTGAATATCGTGGATTAGTGCCTTTGGGGGTTGTAATCATAAAGAAACTTTTTGCACAAAAGGTAGTTTTTGTTCACTCTGCATTCGGTACACTTCATTACAAGAAAAGTCGAATTAGGGAGCTTTATGACAGGATATTTTTAACTGACCAAATACGTGCTTTAGATATTTCGTTAGCCCAGAATAACCATGAAAAAGCTGTTTATAGAGATTTACTTAGTTCATGTGATAGTAAAGGTGTAGTCCATTTGGTTCCATTGCACCTTGATATTTCGGCTAAAGTAGGTGATTGTAACTATTATAAAAAAATATCGGTAGATCTTCGTAAAAGACATGAGTTATCCCAAGATAATACTATAATGCTGTTTCTTGGAAGATTTCATCCCGAGAAAGGTCTCTATCGAGTGGTTGATCTATTAAAAAGTGTATCTATTTCTGGCATTGATGCTGTACTGTTACTAGTTGGTCGTGATTATGGATTTCAGCATAAAATTGAATATTATATTAGCACTCTTGGATTAACATCACGGGTTCATATTATAACAGATGTGACGGCTGAGAGATTTGATTATTATCGAATCGCTGATATTTTTGTTGGGTTTCCAACAATTTATGAGGAAACAATGCTGTCAGCTGTTGAGGCATTGAGCTGCGGGACTCCAGTACTGTTGTCTCGAGAGGCAGATATGCCTTTTGTCGAAGAAGAAAATGCTGGTTTTGTAATCGACTTTGATATTGATTTGGCTAAAAAAAGATTGATGACCATTATTGAAAAACAAAAGTTTTATGAGGCAAATGCACTTAGAGTTGCAAATACGTATTATAGCCCATCAACCATAAAAGAAATATTTTTAAACAGCTTATTTTTTAAGAAAAGTTAATATAAATATATTCTAAATCAACATCAAGAAAACAGTGTCAGGATAATTGCAGTGCTGCAAAATCAATTAACGATGATATATATTTTTTGTTATAAGCGATCAAAAACGACTTATTTTTTTTACGCTGTTAAACTTCAAGCGATAAAGGTCTAAAAAATATAGAGTCCAACCCAGTTTGGTTTAATTATTTAGAATTTATTTGGATAGACAATAATAAATGATATAGGGTAGAACTTTTTTAAAAAGGAGTCATAATTGAGTCTTGATAAAGTAGATTGGGTTTACTTTCAAGATATCGTTGATGATCGTGGACGTCTAACTGCGATTGAGGAGAACGTACATATACCTCTATCAATTTCAAGAATTTTCTATGTTCATCAGGTTAAAAATGGAATAGATCGTGGAGGGCACGCGCACAGAGACACTAATCAAGTCGTTGCTTGCATAAATGGTTCTGTAAAAATTGATGTCTCTAACGGAAAAGATTTGATGACTTTTAAGCTAAATAATCCAGGAAGGGGTATCTTCGTACCACAAATGTTGTGGGTACGCTTATATGATTTTAGTCAAAATAGCATTTGTTTGGTTTTAGCAGATACAATATATGATAAAAGTAAATCAATTAGAAATTGGGAAGAATATTTAAAAAAAGTAAAATAAATAACTTAACTAAATAATTTAACAGGATCATCAATGAAAAAAATTTTAAAAGAAAAAAATATAAATAAATATTTAAAATCTGCTCAAGAAAAAGAAGGTGTCGTGTCAAACAAAGAGTTTAATGAGTGGTATGATAAAAAATGTAAAAATTATATCTATAAAGTAGAAAAGATACCGATAAAAAAGTTAAGAGAATGGAAGTTTACTTCAGATACTGGATACCTTGAGCACAAAAGCGGAAAATTCTTTCGTGTAGAAGGAGTACATGTCAGAACAAACTTCGGTTATACACGGAGTTGGTCACAACCGATTATAAACCAACCGGAAATAGGTATTTTAGGAATTTTAACGAAAAACATCAACGGATTGTTACATTTTTTAATACAACTGAAGATGGAACCGGGAAATATTAACATTCTACAAATATCACCAACCGTGCAGGCCACTAAAAGTAATTATACTAAAGTCCATGGAGGGAAAAGTATAAAATATTTGGAATATTTCTTAAATTCATCAAAAGCTCGTATTATTGTAGATCAATTGCAATCAGAGCAGGGTTCAAGATTTCTACGTAAAAGAAACAGAAATATGATTGTAGAGATTTCCGAAAATGAGAAAATTAGTATAGGAAAGAACTTTTGCTGGCTTACATTAGGGCAAATATTGTATTTTCTTAAGCATAACAACATGGTGAATATGGATACACGTACTGTGCTATCGTGTATTCGTTATGCAAAAAAAGATCAAAAATGTGATACAGCGATACATGAATATAATTCAAAAAATTTTAATGAAGATTTATTTATTTCATCTATTGCAAATGAAAAACATGCAGTACATGATTTTGACGATATAATAAGTTGGATTACAGAAATGAAAACAAGGTATGAAGTTGAGGTAAAAAGAGTTCCAATAAATCAGCTAAAAGAATGGAAGTATGATGGAGTTCAAATTACTCATGAAAAAAATAGATATTTTTCTGTAATCGGTGTCTCCGTTACTGCATCGGATCGAGAAAATTATAAATGGGATCAACCATTAATAGATTCGACAGATTTTGGAATCCTTTGTTTTATCTGTCAGAAAAAAAATAATATTTTACATTTTTTAGTTCAAGCGCGTGTTGAACCTGGAAATCTTGATGTATTGGAATTAGCACCAACCCTGCAATGTACGCCCTCGAATTATGACTTACAAAAAAAAGAAACTTTGCCTCCTTTTTACGATATTGTCACTAAAGCAAATAATAATAGTATACGTTACGATGTAATTCAATCTGAAGAAGGGGGAAGATTTTATCATGACCAGAATCGGTACAATATAATTGAAATAGATGGAAGATATGAATTGGATTTACCAAGGAATTATTTATGGATGACATTAAGACAGATAAAAGAATTTATAAGATTTAATAATTATTTTAATATAGAGGCAAGAGGTCTCTTATCGTGTCTCGAGATAAAAATGCCGTAACCTAAAGGAAAACGGATAATCCATGAATATCCTTATAATCGGTTTCTCATCAATTGTAAAAAGACGAATTATTCCTGCTTTGGAAAAAATAGATGAAATTGAAGCTATATCAATTAGCAGTAGAAAATCTCTAACAAAGGATATGATTACCTCAAAAAAGAAAGTGAATATCTATAGAGGATATAAGAATGCGATCACGAACTGTGACTCATCATTAATATATATTTCATTACCAAATAGCATGCATGCAACATGGGCAAATCATGCCTTGGATGCAGGGAAGCACGTTATTATTGATAAACCGGCTACTATGAATTTGGAAGAAGCAAAAAATCTTTTAAAAAAGGCTAAGCAAAAAAAATTATGCGTAGCTGAAGCGAATGTCTGGATGTATCATCCTATGACAAGAAAAATAAAAAAAATTATCGATCGAGAGAAAGGTAAAAAGCAACATATTTCAGCCGTTTTTACATCACCTCCATTAAATCCAGAGAATTACAGATACAAAAAAGCATATGGCGGTGGAATATTGTTAGATAGAGGCTCTTACGCTGCAAGTTGTAGTCGAATATTCATTGAAAAATCACCTAAAGAAGTTCATTGTCATATAATAAAATGCAATAAAAAAGACATAATAGATATTTCTTTTAGCATTAGCATGTTATACGAAGATGGAATTGTGTTTTCTGGATTTTTTAGTTTAGCTGCAGAATATGTAAACCGGCTTTCAATTCATGGATCTACGTATTATCTTGATGCTGGAAGAATTTTCACTCCACCAGCCGACTTCAATGGCAATATAAATTTAATAAAAAATAATAAAAAAAATTCTATCTGCGTGGAAGCGGCAGATACTTTCTCTCTTTTTATAAAAGATGTGATAAGTGCAATAAACAAAAAATCATATAGCCAATTTGCGAAAATATTGTTTGGAGATACTAAATTATTATCAGACATTATAAATGTAGCAACAAAGGTGAATTAGATGGCAATAAAGGTTTGGGATTATTTGGAAGAATATGAAGTAGAAAAAGTAGATATTTTTGAAGGTATTGAAAAAGTATTTGGATCAGGAAAGTTAATACTAGGTAACAGTGTAGAAAATTTTGAAAAAGAATTTTCTCATTATTGTCACTGCAAGTATGGAATTGGAGTTGATAACGCTACTCACGGAATATTTCTTTCGATTAAAGCCCTCGGAATTGGTAATAAAGATGAAGTCATAACAGTATCGAATACGGCAGTTCCAACTGTTGCCGCAATAGTTGGAGCTGGTGCAACACCAAAATTTGTAGATATTGAAACTGATACATATTTAATGAATATAAACAAAGTAGAAGCTGCTATTACTAAAAACACTAAATGCATTTTACCGGTTCATCTATATGGGCAATGCGTTGATATGACTCCAATATTAGAGATTGCCAAAAAAAATGAGTTGTTTGTTATTGAAGATTGTGCTCAGTGTCACGGAGCGGAATATAAAAATAAAAAAGCTGGATCACTGTCAGACATGGGAGTTTTTTCGTTTTATCCTACTAAACCTTTGGGAGGATATGGTGATGGAGGTATGATCGTTACAAATAATAAAAAACTCGAAAAAAAACTTAGAAGGCTTAGATTTTATGGTATGGAAGATAAATACTACTCTGAAGAACATGGATACAACGCACGACTTGACGAAATACATGCTGAAATTCTATCAAGAAAACTTAAAAGAATAGGTGTTTATATAAATAAAAGAAATACATTGGCCAAAAGATATTATCATATACTGAAGGATACAAGTTTAATACTACCAAAAACTAGAAAAAACAACTCACATGTATATTACATATATGCATGCCGACACAAAAATAGGGACTACATTATAGAAGAACTAAAAAAATTTGATATACATGTTAATATCAGCTACCCTTGGCCTATTCATACTATGAGAGGATATAAGTATCTTGGTTACAAAGAAGGAGATTTACCTCTAACAGAGGGAGCTGCAAGAGAAATTTTTTCGTTACCGATGTATCCAATGTTCAAACATAAAGATCAAGATAAAGTATGTAAGGCATTATCAGAAATTTTAGGTGAGAAAATTAATTTATAATTATAAAAACATATATACAAAATCTTTTTTAAAAATAGAAATTTTGTTGTTGAACGAATTATAAAAGTCTCGAAATATGAACAGAAAAGAAAAACACGTTAAAAATTTACCAAAAAAAGATACCATCTTATTTATGTCGCCCTTTTTTTTCCCTGAATCTATCTCAACAGGAAAATATAATACATACTTGGTAAAAAAATTACTAAAAGCTGGATTTTCAGTTTATATTGTTGCTTTGCATCCATTATACCCAAATTGGAAATCAAAAAAGACTAACGAAGGCTTTGATGGAGCAACTATATACCGTGGCGGAGGATATGTTAGCTACCCAAAATCAATGATACTACGACGACTTTGTCTTGAAATAGAATTTACTATCCATTCAATCAAGCAAATATTAAAAAATAGAAACATCGAAATCGTTATCATTGTTTTTCCGCCAAGTCTTTTCTTTTCATTTGTACATCTTGTTATTCCGAAAAGAGCAAAAATAATCGGAATTGTTCATGATCTTCAGAGTGTCATGGCAAATGTGGAAAAACCACATGCAAAAAATTTTTTAGCTCAAATCATATTTTTTCTTGAAAGACAAAGTTTTCATGTTTGTGAAAAGCTTATTTTTCTTTCGAAATCAATGGCGAAAAGAGCGAAAGGTGATTACGAATTAGAACAAAAAGAAATTTCAGTGTGCTATCCATTCGCAAATATAGAAAATAGAAAAATAACAAAAGATTTAATAAATATTTTTTTGCCAAATTTTAAACACGTAGTTTATTCAGGAGCGCTGGGAGAAAAGCAGAATCCATACAAATTGTTACAATTTTTCAAAGCATTGGTAAAAAAAAGAAAAAATATGATATGCCATTTCTTTTCAGGTGGTCCAATATTTAATAAGTTAAAACAGATTCAGGGGATTGATTCTGAAAGGATTTTTTTCCACGATCTTGTTCCCGAAAAAAATTTATATGAACTATATTTAAAATCGGACATTCAAGTAATTCCGCAAAAATTCGGAATGTCTGATGGAGCGATACCTTCTAAATTACCAAATATTATAAGTGCTGGGACGCCGATCTTCTCAATTAGTGAGTTTGGAAGTGAGGTGTCAAATCTTGTCGAAGAATCTGGAATAGGATTTTGTTCACACTCTTGGAATATTGAAAAACTCGTTAAAGACTTAAATACATTTATATGCAAAATTGATAATGAGCCGAATATAGAAAGAAAAAAATTCTTAAAGAATTTTGTTGAGAAAAACTTTAATGTTGAACGAATTATTACTGCGATTGAATAATGATCTATTTAAGCGCGAAGTATTTTTAAAGGCGGGAGTAGCTGATGTTTTGCACTAATGAGAAACCGCTTGAAATAAGATTTAATTTTGAAAAAACGGAGGCTCCTAATAGTTAAAAAAAAGGCAAACACACTGCTTAATAGGAAAATAGGAGATGGAATGGGTATCACAACATGATGATTGTAGATTCGAACGTCATCGATAGCTCCCCTCCAAAAGGCAGAAACATTGTCATCTCTTGTGCCCAAGTACATATCAAGCCCAGCGTTCATGAAACCCGAAGTAGTTCCTGTTGCAAGATTTACTGAGTTTACACTAAATTTCCATCCGGAAGCATTAGCTATAAACTCCATATAGTTCCATTGATCATTGTTTTGCTGAGTATATACATATGTGGAATTGAAACCAGAATCAAATATGAAGGAGTCACTGGTTGATGGGCCTGACTCGAACCTAAACTTGGAATTCCCGAAACTAAGAGGATTTCTCCAAGCTTCTGGACTTTCGGGACGCATCCAAAAGGATATCGTGATCTCTCGTTCACCGTTTACGGCATCACCGAGACCTGGCATCTTAATAGAGTCCATAACGCCATCAAAATAATAGGCACTGTTTTCAACGCCAAATCGATCCTCTGTCAATGATGCTCCGCTTACGATTCCATCAAACCCATTGCCGCTTTCATCGTTTGCATTACCGCTAAAAGAGTAGGATGCAACCAGCGCGGCATTGCCACACGTTGTCGACAAGATAAAGCTCAAAGGTATCAATAATAATATGAGGAGACGTTTCATAGTATTTATAAAGCCAAAAAAATCCTTAAGCTCATCCGATAAAATACTCGTTTAAGTTCTATGCATCTTGCGACTTCGGTCTTTCGACAGAGTCAGTGGGTTCAATAAGTCCGATTTTTACATAACTAAGGCGTTATACATGTATGCTATTTATATGCCAAATATGCAAAGGCTGTCAATTATCTTTAATTACATAATTTTCGGTATACTAAAAATAGATGCTTTTGTAAAAAAGTCACCTATGTTTTTTGATTATATAGGTTGGAAAGAGTGGCGCCAGCTTTTAGATTGAGCCTTTTATTCATCGATTATATAATCTAAGATACTGAAAATTATAATATAATAACGTTTATACAGAAATATGGCCGCGCAGCGAGATTTAACCTAAAATAGACCCCTTCAATTGACATAAAGTCATTTGGTACTCGAAAATCTGTTGAAATCCTATCGTCATGCCGTTGCTATTGCATCGATTCATCTTCGAAACCGGCATTCTTGTCCCACAAAATTGTTGGCATTTGTTAGTCCGTGAAAGTAGGATGACAATATTTTATCTCTCATGAAGACCACGGTGGGCTCGAAGGGGAAAATATTGAGAACCAGAAATCCTCTATAAGGGGGTTGAGATAGGCTGATGCGCTATCGGTATCTGTCTCTGTTTGGATTAGAAATGTTACGTTTTTTCCACATATGGAAAAAAATTCCTAATTATGGTAGGCTTAGCGTGCAATGAGAGCTAAGCCAAAGGTTAAGCTCTCATAGAGGCAGACTTAACTAATCGTTTTATTTTATATTCATTGGAACTCTGAATATAAACCGATATCTTATCTGAACAATCTTTGCTCCATTTTCCTGAGATCTCTGGGTGAGGCGATCCATGGATTCAAATTTAATATTTTTATTCAAGAAGATACTGGGTCAACTGCTCATGCCGGTGCCGGTATGTTTGGGGTTTCTGGTAATAGGACTCATCCTTCTGTTTTTTTCTAAACGGCATACAATCGGCAAGGCCTTTGTGGCGATAGGAACGTGCATGCTTGTACTGTTTAGTTTTTTTTTCGTGCCGGACCAAATGGCCTACAATTTAGAGTACAGAAATCTTGCTGTTCTGGACATCAAATCTATTCCGAAACCAAAATTTATAGTTGTATTGGGAAGCGGTCATGATTCAGACCCAAGGCTGCCAGCAAACAGTCAACTGAATTCGTCAGGAGTCGTTAGATTAATGGAGGCGCTTCGTCTGCACAGACTATTGCCGGATGCCAGAATCATTTTTTCTGGTTGGGGAGGATCCGATCCAGTGCCACATGCCAGGGTAATGGCTGAAGTCGCGACCGAGTTTGGCATCGATTCTGATTCGATCATATTAGTAACAACCCCAAGAGATACGAAAGATGAAGCAAGAATCATATCGGGAACCGTTAAAAAAGAGCCGTTCCTGCTTGTCACTTCAGCTGCCCACATGCCTCGATCCCTGGCGCTATTGCGCAAACGGGGTGCAAATCCGATCCCAGCGCCGACGGATTATCGTTTTAGGCAACCACAAGGCATTGGTATAAGCAAGCTTTTTCCATCAAGTGAAAATATAGTCACTGCAAGGATAGTTTTTCACGAATATTTGGGAATGGCATGGGCCTACCTCCGAGATCAAATCTAACACCGTTGGGTGATGAAAAACTCACATCTGCGGTGTTCGACTCAGGATCCATACTTCACACTGTTATCATACATGTTCCGGCGTTCTATAAATCTCTGTACAGCGGGCGTAATGACCGACCTTCGCCAAACAGTTGATTATAAGTGACAACTACTGGTATGTATCTTGCTCCTCCCTCTTACGTAGGTTCTCCATGTTGTCAATCCAAATTTGTAGCTGCGCTGTAAAAAGGAAACTATGTCCATTCTCAAGACATATGCCCTGCTGTTTACTGCAATTCAAAAAATTGTAGACGTTATCATTGTGCTGGCAGGTACTTGGTTCATCAGGGACATTGCACCTCCTGAATTACTGCGAGGGTTGGCTCTGTTCGGCAGCCTGCTGACGCTTGTCATTTTTTCTGTTTTTGACGTATACCGATCCTGGCGAAAAGTGACTATTGCACAACAGTTGAGATCCGTTTTGTTTTCATGGATTGCTGTGCTGGTTGCCATCAACTTGATCATCTTGTTTCTATCCAATGAACAGCAATTCAAATTATTATGGCCATATGTCTTGTTTAAGGCCCCCATTTTTTATGAATGGGCGCTGTTGATTTTTTCAGGTTTAGCGACGGTCAGGATATTAACCCGCATCTTTCTCATGATTATCCGAAGACAAGGTCATAATATCCGCACTGCCGTCATCGTTGGTACTGGAATTGCCGGCCAGCGGATCGGCAATGACCTCAGAAGAGACAAATGGATGGGAATACGTCTTATCGGATATTTTGATGATGCAGCCCCTACAGGTTCTCCTGTTTTCCGTTATGAGAAGCAAGTGGGAGCGGTGTTGGGACCGATCAGTGAATGTGAAACATACATTTTGGAAAACAAAGTAGACATGCTTTTTATTGCTCTTCCCATGAGCGACGAAAAGATTATTTCCCGCTTGATTCAGAAGCTGGGAACACGGGGAGTGAACGTGCTCATGGTACCGGATCTGTTCACTGTTGGCATACAGAAGGCAAAAGTTGATTATATCGGTAACATGCCATTGATGGGCCTTAATCTTTTTCCTACCTGGAAACGAACGTTCGATACTGTGTTTTCGGTTGGGATTATAATCGTAACATTGCCACTTTGGATACTCATCGTGTTGGTGATCAAGCTGGAAGATAGAGGACCCGTTTTCTACAGGCATCCGAGGCTTATGGAAAGCGGTAAACAATTTATGTGTCTGAAATTCAGGACAATGCGTGTAGATTCTGATCAGCGACTTGAAAAAATGCTGGAGGAAAATAGAGAGCTTAGACAAGAGTGGAATCATAATTTTAAACTGAAAAACGATCCCAGGGTAACTAAAGTCGGATGGCTTCTTAGAAGAACAAGTCTGGATGAATTGCCCCAGTTTATCAATGTTCTTCTAGGAGATATGAGTGTGGTAGGCGCCCGTCCAATTGTTCCGGAAGAATTGCGCAATTATTATTCCGACACTGCCTTAACTTACTGCGCCATGAAACCCGGCATAACAGGTCCGTGGCAGACAGGAGAGAGGAACGACGTCTGTGATTACAGAGAGCGTGTTGAGATAGACCGGATTTATGTTTTAAACTGTACGCTGGCGACAGATCTAAAAATAATCGGCAAAACTATCTGGCGGATGATATGGCCTAAGGGGGCGTACTAGGGGCGGTTGGCCCGTTTGCCCGGGACCGGTTCGCCCGTGAAAATACAAGAAAGACAGGATAAAAAAAGCAGGTCCGGAGCCCTGCTTTTTTACTTCCACTATTATCGAAGCTATCCTTTAATTTCCTGAATGCGATGCTGTTGCTGCACTATCTCCGGCTGCTGTTGCTGCTGCGCCGCCAACGATAATTACAACGCCGGCCACGGCTCCTCCAATCACAGCTCCACTGACTCCTCCGGCTCCAGCGCCTCCAGCGCCTCCAGCGCCAGCAGCACCAGCTCCAGTCGCACCGGTTGCTCCGGTTCCAGCCCCCGCGGTTCCAGCTGCTGGTGCGGCGCCTGCCGCCGCAAGTTCCTCAGCGAAAACGTTCGTCGGCCCCATGATAAACAAGGCACACGCAAAGGATGTCAACACTGCCAATAATCTGAAAACAGGACGTTTTCTCTGCATTTGGATTCCCCCCGCTTCAATATGTGATCCTGCTGCCTTGCCCCTTTACAAAATATGTTAATTACTTAGATCACAATTTCATCCGTTGCAAGCGTTTTTTTCGGGATAACTGAAAAATCACTACAGTTTTTTTATAAACCTATTTCCGACTCCCTTGTTGGAGAAGCCACAATAGCTGATGAAGAATCGGAGTAAGGGGCCAAGTGTTTTACCCAACGATTTCTTAGCCTTTCACTGGAATCCGTGCCTGAGGCAGGCAAGCCCTGGTCGCCTCCGGCGCCGCCATGGGTTTATGCGCCTTTGGCGTGCGGGTAAACCTTGAACCCTATCGATCGACCCGCTGGTTGGGAGATGATCCTCATTGACGTATCCGATCGATATTTCTCTTGAACCGGGCCGGCATCAAATCTGATCCAAACGTGTAAAGGTTCGTCCGGTGCCAAACCGTTTGCGCCACATCCCGTGCCCAAGGGGAAAACTTATATAGATAGGTTGTTCGGGACTCTCTTGGCGAAAACATGTTCGCCGGAATCCGAATGAACACACCCTTATCGTTGTATCCTCGATTTTCCTCCGTTAGGAAAATGTCCGTATCGGTAACACTGTACCAGGCTCCGATGACCGTGCCGTTTTCATAGGTTCGACTGGCTTCGAAACGGAATCCTACATCGCCACCCAGAAAACGGCCATACTGGGTCAACAAGGTCACATCGAAAGGTTTCATATAAGTATACAAGTTTCCTAAGGCCGTGTAATAATCCCGTTCATCGAACAACTCGAAACTGGTGCCGGGCACCCGTTTCCGTACCCAGTCTCCGGATGCGCCGATGGCTACTCCGCCGTTACCCAGGAATGTCAGGGCCTCCCCGGCAAACCCGGCGTACATCAGGTCGAAATAACCGGCACTGAAACCGCCGAAGGTCTGTTTCGTCAAGCGGAACACCTGATCATATTCCAGGCGATCCACGGTCGGTTCATCACCCAGGTATAAAAAGACGTCGCTCCGGACCGCATCCGGCGGCGGTTTGTTGCTCGAGCTGATGTTGGAAAAGAAGGGGATCATATAGGATCCGAACAGCTGAGAGCCTTTTGCAACAGTGGCGAGGGCATAGGGCTGGATCCCAACCCGGAACTTGAATACTCCGGACGGATCGTTGAGAAATGTTTGGAATTCGGGCTTGATGCCCCAATTCCAGTCCGGTCTTCTGGGTGTATCCGCAGAGGCCATTTCCCGAAGTGGTCCCAGGTTTTTAGACCTTACAGTTTCCACGGTAACCAACTGCTCGAAAATGTCCTGCCGCATCTTTCCCATGAGGAACTCATCCAGATGCCGGGGCCGGACAGATACACGCAAAATGGGTATACGCCACCTGGTGAGCACTGCCGTCAGCATGTTCACGTCATCCGGAGCGGATGCCAGTAGTATGCGAAGTACACGGCCGGCTGCCTTCTGGTTGTGGATGTACCTCTGGTTCGCGAACTCAGCAGTGAGCACCGTTCCATTCGTATACACGGACACATCCCGGAAACCGGCCTTCTGGATTTCCCGTTGGACATACTGCAGGCGCCCTTTGGCATCGTCTTCCGTGAAAGGCGGCGGTGCCGTGGTGCGCCATCTGGGGGGATCCGGGGCTTTGGGTATGAGGGAATCCCCAAGCTTCACACTGAGGTTTGCCATCACCCCCAGCGTATCTCCGCGCTGCCATGACACTCCCAGATTGATGCCCCGGAATACCTCTGCTTTAATGCCCACATTGATAGGAGAAGAGGCACCCTCGGGTAATGCTTGTTTATTATCCGGCCCCAATCCGGCATCATTCTCATATTTAATGGGATTATATTCAAAAACGAGATTAGCCCTCTTGTGGAAGGCCCATTCGACCCCACCGAAAAGGCCGACATCCTCTATACCGAGGGATTCCAGGTTGCCGCTCAACCGTTTCGTTCCCAGACCCAACGTGAAGTCAAACGGAAAGATCTGACGGCTTACCACGATATATTCGGCTGGGAACAGCCGTGTTCCGAGCAAATCCTGAACACCTAAGGCAATGGCTGGATGGCCTCTTGTTTCAGGCAGTATCTGATATTTAAAATCGATGGCTTTATCTTTATAGTTTCCGAAATCTTCCCCCAAGCCGCTTTCAACATTGGTAAGTTCCGTGTATCGTCCGGTCACTTCAAGGCCCGGATACGCGCCCATGCCGATAATGATCCATTGATAGGGTTCTGCATAGGCGTAGCCGAGACGAAACACACCATCTTCGAGAACCCTTGCATTGGGAATTTCGAGAAGACCGGTGCCGCCCCAATTGGCGGCTTTATTAAAAGGGGCGTCCTCGGCCATGCAAGGGGTATGAACAGGCAAGAAAAGAAGGGCAGCAACTAGGTACAAACAGGACTGCCGAAAGGTATTCAGGAAATATTTTCTACAGAGTAGGGGCGTCAGCACATGAGATTCCGTTGAACACCGTTAGAACCTGTCTCAAAAAACGCGTCAAAGGCCCAAAGTTGCGCCATCGGCTGGATTGCTGCGGGTCGGCGCAGGACTGAAGGAATTCTGCCCCGCCCTTTACCGCCTTTGACGGGCCTACTCCAACCCTGATCCACTTTTCAGATAGGTTCTATAGAGATATCGTTTTAATGTGTACCTGTTCACCAAGACCAATCCATGTTTGGTGGTTTAGGCCTCTGTCATGTCGTTGACACCGTTCTACAGGTCTGTTAATTTGCGGCCTTGTAGATAGTTATGCCCGGTGTGAGCCGCCAATCCCCTTGTGTGATGTGTTTAACAGGGTAAATATGGAGGAATGGCTGGTCAGCCAAGCGTTTAGCAAAGCCTCATTAAAAAATCAACGTAGGTATAGACCAAAATACGGAATATATTTACTATACCTCCTCCCTTTAACCTGTTGAGTGACGCCTTTACCGGCCTCTTCTAAAAAGGGATAGAAGAGGGGAGAGCGGGTGACAGAAGTGTCGATTGCCTTTTCCATATAAGCGACATTGTCGCGTTACATAAAATCGCAAACGATTTTATGAACATACCATCAATATGGGATACCTTCAATTCTGCAAGAAAAGACCGTTAGTTTTCAGCGCCTTGGTGTTGTCAGCACTATTCTGGACCTGTTCGATCAACCCGAAAAGCATGGCACTGGGCAATTATGTGAATAGAGACATTCTTGGGATTGCCGGTTTGGAGACAGCCGCCTGGGAGCCCTACAACGCCGTCGTGGGAGAACACTACACGTCCGATACGGCAGTCCTGGACGCCCTCAAAAACGAAGTGATTCCAATCTATGAGCGATTTTTCCATCTGCTCAAGCAGATCCAACCACAGGACGGTGAGCTTGCGCAAATCCATGCGCTTTACATCCGTGGGGCAAGCAACGTTTTGAACGGGTTCCGGGTGAAACTGGCCGGTATCGAAAATCAGAAGGAGGAAATGATCCTTGCCGGAAACCAACAGATCGGAAAGGGCGCCGAAGAGACCTATCAATGGCGGGAGCAGCTTCTGGCCCTCTATGATTCCCGCAACGCCGTGGCCATGACAAAAAAGGAAAATACAGCGCTCGATAAAGTATATCAGTTTTTCCTGACGTGGGATGCCGCAACGGTTGGGGAGCCTGTGACGCCGTAGTTGAGGCGAAAGGCTTAGGGCTCAAGGCGCAGGGCATAAGGGACAAGGCTTGTCCGCCCGCCCGAGGCGGGTGAACCTCCGGCGGGCTAGATACTGGATGCTGGATTCTGGATACTGGATGCTGGATACACGGACGTGGGTACAAGGATAGAGGCTCAGGGCGCAAGGTTTGGCCGCCGTTGGCGGATTCAGGGTGTCAGGTGTCAGGGTGCTGGGACAAAATATATCTCACAGAGCTCTCAGAGGACACATAGAATAAAGATTGAAGCTGAAAAGAACTGGATGCAGGCCTCAGGATTCACGATACAAGATGCAAGAGATAGAAGGGAAAAATAACAAAATATTAGGGTTGAGCCAAAAGAATAATTATAGCTGAGAGAGTACGTTGCAATGAAGAGATTCCATAATCGACACGGCCTGATGACGCGGATTGTTTGCCTGGTCACTCTGCTCACCTTTATCGCGCAACCGGTGATGGCGCAAACGGTCTACCAGGATTACCAGCGATATAAAAATGCGACACAAACCAGCAATAAAAAAAGTGATTCAGAAGTGCCTCCCCTTGGAAGGGGTCAGCAGATAAAGCGTAATGAGGTTGAAAAGCGATTCGACAAAATGTCCACCTACGAGCGGATAGTCTTGTTCAATTCCTTGGGCGAAGAGGAAAAATATAGCCTGTTCTCATCTCTCAGTGAAAATGAAAAACAACTTCTCTTTGAGAAACTTTCCGATGACGAAAAGAAGCAGATCCTGTCTTCCATGGATACCGACTCATTAAGGGACTGGCTCGAGAAATTCCCCGAGCTGGAAACGTTGTTGGAGGAAGAAGAAACAGAAGAAACTCTTCAGAAAAGGACTTTTCGAAAAGCAGAACCTGAAGGGCCGTCCAGGATAGAAAAGCTTTTTGCCGGCACCCTTCCGGAAGAAATATCAGAGCCATTGGAACAGTTTGGATATGCCGGATTCGAAGTCGATATCATATCGTTCACGCCGCTGGAAAATGTGCCCGTAGGCGATGATTACGTGATCGGGCCGGATGACAATTTCACCATATTTCTCTGGGGGAAGGTTGAACAAAAATACGACGTCACCGTCAATCGGGATGGCGCCATCGATCTGCCCCGGTTGGGCATGGTCCAGGTCAGCGGGCTGACCTTTGCCGAGCTTAAATCGCTTTTAAGCGGAAAATTTAAAGAATATTATCCGGATTTTCAGATCAGTCTGACCATGGGGCGCATCCGATCGATCCAGGTATTTGTTGTGGGACAGGCTAAATTCCCGGGAAGCTATCAGCTCAGCTCGCTTTCCACCATGGTGACGGCCGTATTTGCCGCCGGGGGGCCTCGGAAAAATGGGAGTCTCAGAGATATCCGGCTTATTCGAAACGGACAAATGATCGAAAGCCTGGACCTCTATGAGTTCTTCCTGGAAGGCGACATGCGCAAGGACAAACGGCTGAGAACCGGGGACATCATATTTTTCCCGGTCATCGGCCCGGTGGTGGGAGTGGCGGGAAACGTCAAGCGCCCGGCGATTTATGAGATTCGGGAAGGTGAGATCCTGCAGGATGCCATTGATCTGGCCGGCGGCGTTTTAGCCATCGGCCATTTGCAGAACGTCGTGGTCGAGCGGATCGAGGAACATCAGCGCCGTATCGTCAGAAGCTTCAATATCTCTGTTGAAAAGCAGACAATCAAAGACTTTACCACCGTGCTCAAGGACGGTGATCTGGTCAAGATATTTCCGGTCCACCAAGTAACGGAAAAAGTTGTCTACCTGAAGGGGCACGTCAAATATCCAAGGTCGTATGAGTTTCGGAGCAATATGCGCGTCAGCGACCTGATCCCCTCCTATGAAGCGCTGTTGCCGGAACCGTATTTGCCGAAGGCGGAGATCGTTCGACTCGTCCCGCCGGATTATCACCCGGAGCTGGTACAGTTCGATCTCGGAAAAATGCTGGAAGGGGACGTCACTGAAGATCTCCGGCTGCAGGACCGCGACCAGGTCATTGTTTTCGATCGATGGGAAAAAAAAGAAATGCCCGAGGTTTTCATTCGGGGTGAGGTCAAAAATCCGGGTAAGTATCGATTGTTCGAAAACATGACGGTCAGGGATCTGATTTTTCAGGCCGGGAATTTCACGGAAAGAGCGTTCATGGAACACGCTTCGGTTTCCCGGATCATTCCCGGTAACAAGCGGACCGAGAATCTCGTCATCCCATTTTCTCCGGAAAAGGCCATGCGGGGAGAGACAAAAGACAACGTGGAACTATCGCCCGATGATTCCGTGTACATTCGCATGATTCCACTTTATCGGCAGGCTCTGGAGCGCAAGGTGACATTGGAAGGGGAATTTCGTTTCCCCGGAGAGTATTCCTATTCGGAAGGGGAACGGCTCTTTGATGTCATTCAGCGTGCCGGGGGTCTGACCGAGGAGGCCTATCCGGCCGGTGCGGTGTTTTTGCGCGAAGAAGCCCGGGAAATGCAGCAGCGGCGCATTAACGAGTACATCAACAAGCTCGAGGAGGAGATCTTTGCCCAGAGCTCCCTTCAAGCGAGCGCGGCGTTAGAGCAGAAGGACGTTGCCATCGCCCAGCAGGAACTGGCGAATCAAAAAGAGCTGTTAAACAAGCTCCGGACCACCCGACCTACCGGCCGTATGATTATCGATCTGGAGGCGCTCATGGCTATTCCCACATCCCAGAAAAATTTCCGGCTCATGCCGGGAGACCGGTTGACGGTCGGGTCACGGCCGGACTTTGTAAATGTCCTGGGGGAGGTTTTCAATCCCAACGCAATTTTCGTGGAAAAGGGGAAAACCGTCCGCCATTACATTGACTTTGTTGGCAGCACCACAAGGACGGCGGATCGAGGACAAATGTATCTGGTCAAGGCCAACGGTCGCGTCTTCAGCAACGCCCAAAGCAGCTTTATGGGATTCGCCGGTTGGGATTCAGAAGAGAAACGGTTTTCCACCGGAAGCTTCAACAAGATCCCGGTTGCACCCGGGGACACGATCATCGTCCCCAAGCGGCTGGATGAGGGCAAAGCTCTCAGAAAAACTGTCCAGATTACCCAGATTCTGTTTCAGATCGCTTTTGCCGCCGGCGTGCTTGTCGCAGCGTTGAAGTAATTCTGGATACTGGATGCTTGATGTTTCCCCGCCTCTGGCGGGCTTGATGAGGGATGAGCTGAAAGTTCAAAGCTGAAAGACTAAAGAGAGGATTTCTCACCGAGCTCAAAGAGTTCACAGAGAAACGAATATTCGCTGCAGACACCAGACATCACAAGCTGTGTCTGAATTCCCCATCCTGAAATCCGAGTTCCAGGTTATTCTGTTCCAATTCAAACGTACTGTGGTTCATGAGAGCGGCAAGGCCGCGTTTCATAAAACCGCCCGGCGGTTTTATTTTGACATTGATTTCAAGGAAAGCTATAGAGCTATACAACCTAATGTGGTATAGAGTCTACAGGTATACCAAATATTGACCCGGTCCCCAGGGAGGGTGGCATGATCCGAAAAAAAGAGAGTTCGATTTTAAAATGGATTTTCTCTGCGACGGTGATCTGGACGTTTGTATTTGCGGGATGCTCCGGAGCACAGACAAAAAAAGAGGAAAGCCCGCCCCCACCACCTTCATCCGGACAGGCAACACTGGAAGTTCAGGAAGAAAAGCCTCTCTACCTTTATTTTAGCGATATCCTCATCCCCAGGGAGCTCAATGAAATCAAGAAGGATTCCTTTGTATTCAGAACCCCAGGAATGTCGGCCGGCGTCCTGGCCCTGAAAGGGAGCGTGGAGATCAATTCGCTGATCGCTTTTTTTGAAAACAATATGGCCAAAGACAACTGGACCTTGATCAGCGCCTTTAAATCCCCTCGGTCCATGATGCTGTTCCAGAAGGAAAATCGCTGGTGCGTTATCAACATTACGGATCAGCGTTTCAGTACGTATGTCGAGATATGGGTGGCACCCACGATAGTAGGGGCTGTTAGCGGCCCCATGGAACAAGGGCTGTTGAAATAGGAATCGCCTCCCACAGAACGGTGGCAGACTTCTGTGAGAGATACTCATCACCCCCAAAAGGCTACACAGCAAATGACAGCACGCCTTCAAAATAAACATCTGGTGCTTGGTGTCAGTGGTGGCATTGCCGCCTACAAAGCCGTTGAACTGCTCCGGCTGTACACCCAGGCAGGAGCCAGTGTTCGGGTGATTATGACGAAAAATGCCCGATGGTTCGTTGGGCCCACCACCTTCGAAGCATTATCCGGCCGGCCCGTAACTGTCGATCTGTTCGAGGAAGGCGATGAAACCACAATTCGGCATATCGACTGGGCCATCGAAGCAGATGCGGCCATCATTGCGCCGGCAACCGCCAACATCATCGGCAAGCTTGCCAACGGCATTGCAGACGATGCACTGAGTACCTTTCTAACGGCGGTCATATCACCGAAGATTGTTTGTCCGGCCATGAACACCCATATGTTCGAAAGCCTCCCTGTTCAGCGAAATCTCGAAACGCTCCGATCCGACGGGTGCATCGTGGTGGAGCCGGATGCCGGGAGCCTCGCCTGCGGCACGGTGGGGCCCGGGCGGTTACCGGCCCCGGAAGATATTCTGGATAGGACGGTCGCTGCACTCACGCCAAAGGATCTCGATGGAAAACGGGTTCTTGTAACTGCCGGCCCAACCAGGGAATACATCGATCCGGTCCGATTCATCAGTAACCCGTCATCCGGCAAAATGGGTCACGCGATTGCCCGGGCCGCCGAACACAGAGGGGCCAGCGTTACACTGGTGTCCGGTCCGGTTAGCCTGCAACCGCCATTGAACGTGGATGTGGTGTTGATCGAGACTGCCGAAGAGATGGCCAAAAAGGTGCTCGATATCGCACAAGAAATTGATATTATTATAAAAACATCAGCGGTGGGAGATTTCCGACCCAGGTTGGCAGCGGATCAGAAAATCAAAAAGACCGGAAACGGAATGACCCTCGAACTGGACCCGAATGTGGACATTTTAAAGGAACTGGGACGCCGAAAAGACGGCCAGGTTCTGGTGGGGTTTGCCGCCGAAACCGAGGACCTCGTCGCCAATGCGGCAAAGAAACTCAAGGAAAAAAATCTCGATGTCATTGCCGGGAACCTGATCGGTGCGGGAGATTCCGGGTTTGAAGCAGATACGAATAAAGTCACCTTGTTCTATAAAGACGGCAGCTCGGAATCACTTCCCTTGATGGAAAAAGATGACGTCGCCCACCAACTTCTCGATCGTGTTGTTCGTCTAATACAATAAGCACTCATCTCACAGAACATACAGAGTCCGCCCGAGCCGCCACCGTTATCGCCTTGCGAAACATCGCATTGCGCCCTCTGCGACTCTGTGGTCATCGTTTCCATATTTCTGCAAACGGAACTTATTTAGGACAACCACTATAAACAGCGTGCCAGGTCGGATTTGACAGGGTAAATCTCTGTGGTGAGAACAATTTAAGTGGCTCTTTCATAAATATTCATTCTCTGGGAACTCCGGGAGCTCTGTGAGAGATACCCGTCCTGCGCTGCTCTGTTGCGAAATCGCTTTAAACTTATTATTATCTGTTTGCAAACGTTAACGGTGAACTGTGACGACTCGAAAAGAATCCATCTTCGATACACTTGACCAGGTCAAGGCCACCCTTGAGTTTTTGGCTGCATCCGGAGTGACCGGGTTCGACTGCTCAGAGGAGACCCTGGAGCGTGTCGAGCAATGGACGCGGTGGAATAATGAAGCCCAACGATCTGAATCCCTTGAAGATATTCAGATCGATCTGGGGGACTGCCGGCGCTGCGGACTGTCTGAGACCCGGACCCGCATTGTCTTTGGAGAGGGCAATCCCGATGCCCGGCTGGTGTTTGTCGGGGAGGGGCCCGGATACGACGAGGACAAGCAAGGGCGGCCCTTCGTCGGGGCTGCCGGAAAGCTGTTGACGAAAATTATCCGGGCGATGGGACTCGAACGGGAAGACGTATTTATCTGCAACATTATCAAGTGCCGGCCACCCAAAAACCGAAATCCCATGCCCGATGAAATTGAAACCTGCTCCCCTTTTCTGGAGCGCCAGCTCGCCGCTATCCAGCCGGAGGTGATCTGTGCTCTGGGCAAATTTGCGGCTCAGACGCTGCTCAACACCCAGACGCCCATTTCACGGTTGCGCGGCCGATTTCATGACTATCAGGGGGTCCCGTTGATGCCGACCTTTCATCCGGCGTATCTTCTCAGAAACCCCGAAGGTAAACGGGCCACATGGGAGGACATCCAGCAGATAATGGATCGACTTGGATTGAAAAAATAACATGTTCACCACAGAGGCACAGAGACGCTGAGAGTAACCGTCTCGGGCGCTGTGCTGGCAATACCAGCAGTATACGCCCGAGCCGCTGGTTGCCATATCTCCGCGAACATTTGGATTACAGATTTTGTTACGATCAACAGGTCTTTACCGTAGAAGGCTCAACAGGTTGTTGATGATCAGCTGCCCGCAGGGCTGAGCCTGTTTTGCTAAATCGGATCTCCCGATTTAGCAAAAAAATAGAACACTCCGTGCTCTCTGTGTCTCTGTGGTGCACTGGAGGTAGCAGTTTTTCTTTTAAGAGCAATCACAGAAAGGTACCCAAAAAACGTAATATCATGATGCGACTAACTACAATAATACAAATCATCCTTGCAGCGTTCATTCTGTGCGGCGGTTCGGCTTACGCTCAGTCCGATACGGTGTATGTTATCCCCGTGGCCGATGCCATCAGTCCCGGTGTAGCCGATTATATCAAGAAGGGTATTGAAAAAGCCTCGGAGACCGGAGCTGCCGCCGTCGTCATAGAACTGGACACCCCCGGCGGCCTTGCCGACTCCATGCGCAAGATCGTCATGGCCATATACAAGAGCGAGATCCCGGTGGTCGTCTTTGTGTCCCCCAGCGGTGCCCGCGCGGCGTCTGCCGGCGTTATGATAACCATGGCTGCAGACATCGCCGCCATGGCCCCGGGAACCAATATCGGGGCAGCCCATCCCGTGGGGGCCGGCGGCAAGGAGATCAATGAAACCATGGAGGACAAGGTGACCAACGACATGGTCGCCTACGTCAAAGGGATCGCCAAAAAACGGGATCGAAATGAGGAATGGGCGGAAAAGGCCGTCCGGGAAAGCGTATCGGTGACGGCGTCGGAAGCCCTGGAAAACAACATTATCGATCTGATTGCCGAGGATATGGACGATCTCATCAAACAGATCAACGGTCGTGAGATTGCGGGCAAGGGAACCCTGAACCTTCAGGATCCCCAAATGGTGGTAATGAAAGAAACCTTTCGGGACAAGGTTCTGAAAACCATCAGCAACCCCAACATCGCCTATATTCTCATGCTTATCGGTCTTGCCGGCCTGTACTTCGAATTGTCCCATCCGGGAGCCATTTTCCCGGGCGTTATCGGCGGCATCGCCATCATCCTGGCGTTCTTCGCGTTCCAGACGCTTCCGGTAAATTATGCTGGCCTTCTGTTGATTGTCCTTGCCGTCGTGTTCTTTATTATGGAAATGAAAATAGCCAGTTACGGGCTGCTGAGCGTTGCCGGAGTGACATCTCTGCTGCTGGGGTCGCTGATGCTCTTCGAAGGCGACAGCCCGGAGATACGGGTTGCCTGGCAGGTGATGATACCCACAGTGGGCTTGATATCCGCTTTTTTTATCGCGGTGGCCGGCATGGTGTTTAAAGCCCATGTGAGCCAGCCGAGAACAGGCGTATCCGGGTTAATCGGTCAGGTTGGCGTGGTAAAGAATATCATCGATCCTGCGGGCAAGGTGTTTATTCGTGGCGAGCTCTGGAATGCCGAAGCTGGAACAACGATTCCAGAGGGGGTTAAGGTCCGGGTGGTGAACGTGACCAATCTGATGCTGGAAGTTGAAGCTGTGGAAGAAGCCTCTGAAGCGACCACGGCGTAACAATTTTTAAGGAGATGATAATGTTATACACAATTATTGCCATCGTCGTACTGGTGATTCTGTTTCTGTCGGCAGCGCTGCGGGTGCTCAACGAGTACGAGCGGGGCGTCATATTCCGACTCGGTAGGGTTATCGCCGCGAAAGGCCCGGGACTGATCATTCTGATTCCGATTATCGATAAAATGATCCGGGTCAGCATGCGGATTGTCGCCATGGATGTAGACCCCCAGGATGTGATCACCCGGGACAATGTATCGGTCAAGGTAAACGCGGTGATCTATTTCCGTGTCATGGATCCCACCAGCGCCATTGTCGAGGTCGAAAACTACACGTACGCCATGTCCCAGCTGGCACAGACCACGTTGCGGAGCGTCTGCGGGGGGGCGGAGTTGGACGAGCTGCTTGCCGAAAGAGAGCAAATAAACAACCAGCTTCAGGAAATCCTCGACGCCCAGACGGATCCCTGGGGGATCAAGGTTTCTGCGGTCGAACTCAAGCACATCGACTTGCCGGATGACATGCAGCGGGCCATGGCGCGGCAGGCGGAAGCCGAGCGGGAACGGCGGGCAAAGATCATCAACGCCGAAGGTGAGTTCCAGGCCGCCAATCAGCTGGCCAATGCGGCCGAGATCATCCAAAAGCATCCCACAGCGCTCCAGCTGAGATACCTGCAGACCATGCGGGAGATGGCCGCCGAAAACAACTCGACGACCATATTCCCGTTTCCCATGGATCTCTTCGGACCGTTGATCAGGCATTTTGGCAGCACCGAAACTGATCCGAAAACGGAATGAAACGAATTTCATTGACTTTGGTTAACATCCTATTTTAGATAAACTTTTTTAATCATCCGAACGAGAGCGGCTTGCCCGGAAACGGGCTCTGACAGCGGGGGCGGCATGCCTCCGCTGGTGCTTTTTTCGAGCATGAACAGAATCCCGGAATTAGGTTCCGATGGATTCCGTCGATCTGAATCGGAACATGTTATCTCAATTGCGTTTTACGAAGGGAAAGGAACGGATATGGGCGGAAAAAAAAAGAAATCAAGGAAAAACCTCTCGAGAAAATGACGGCCAAGGAGCTTCGAGAGGTGGCCCTGGACATCCCTGAAATTGTCGGTGTCCACGGTATGAACAAGACGGAACTGATCAGCGCCATCAAAGAAGCTCGGGGCATCGTCGAGGAAAAAAGCAAAAAATCGGATGCCAAGTCCTCGGTGCGGGAGATCAAAAAGCAGATCAGTGAACTCAAGGCGAAGCGTGAGGCTGCTCTGGAGGCCGAGGATCGCAAGATGGCGGATATCTATCGGCGCAAGATTAGCCGGTTGAAGAAGAAAACGCGGCGAGCCGCTTAACATGCGCCCGGGCTGATTCTGGATACTGGATACTGGATTCTGGATACTGGATACTGGATTCTTGATTCTGGATGGCTTGCGGGCTGAACGTTCGAGGTTCGAGGCTTGTCCACCGTTGGTGGGTTCAGGATTAAAAGGATTCAGGATCCACGATGCAAGATGCAAGATGCAGGATATCTGGAGAATTGGAGTGATGGGGTACCATGGGCTCGGAGAATTTTCAGTACTCCGGTACTCCAGTACTCCAGGCTTTTCGTGCGTTAATCCCACGGGCCAACGGGCCAACGGGCTGACGGGCTGACGGGCTGACGGTTAAATCGAAATTCCATGAGCAACCGGACACTCAAATCGTTGCTTGAGCGCTACATCGAAACCCTGTCCAGTGAGAAAGGGTACTCTGTACACACGTGTCGGGCCTATCAAAACGACCTGGAAGAGTTTTTACGGTATGCAGCCGCGTCATTTTCACCAGAGGCGTCCGTGGCCCCGGATGATGCCCTGGACGCGATCGCCATCGAGGACATCGACAATCTGGTGATCCGCGGCTATCTCGGCTTTTTGCACCAGCGAAACAAAAAAACGACGGTCGCCCGGAAGCTTTCGGCGATTCGATCTTTTTTCAAGCATCTGGTGAAGCACGGGCGGCTTGCGAATAATCCGACGGATGCGATTCTGACGCCCAAGCAGGACAAATCGATTCCAACCTATTTAACCGTGGATGAGATGTTCCGCCTGCTCGATTCCATCACGACCGACTCACTGCTCGGGATCCGCAATCGGGCTATTTTCGAAACGATGTATTCGAGCGGCATTCGAATTTCAGAGCTCTCGGGTCTCAATGTCGAGGATGCAGACCTTGCGGGGCGTGTCATGCGGGTGCTCGGGAAAGGGAACAAGGAGCGTATCGTCCCGATCGGCAGGACCTGCGCGGAGATGATTCGCGGGTACCGAAAGCGTCTTTTCACGGAAACATCCATCCGCCCGGATACGGAGGGCCCGCTCTTTCTGAATAAAAACAAGGGGTGTCTCAGCGCCCGGTCCATTGCCCGAATATTGGAAGGAATTTGCCGGCAGGTCGGACTGCCCATGGCCGTGTCACCCCATGCCATGCGGCATTCCTTTGCAACCCATATGCTCGACGCCGGCGCAGATCTGCGGGTGGTACAGGAACTTCTGGGGCACAAAAACCTGTCGACAACCCAAAGGTACACTCACATCAGTATCGACAGGCTCATGAAAACCTATGACAAGGCCCATCCACGCAAATAGACCCACGCCTGGAGGGGCGCGGTTAACGGCCGGCTTCGAAGTGGCTTTTTCAACAAGGAAAAACCAATGGGAATGCACGGGACAACCATTCTGGCACTAGAACACAAAGGTACGATTGCCGTTGCCGGTGACGGCCAGATCACCTTGAACGATTCCGTGGTAAAGCATCATGCCAAAAAGGTGCGACGCATTTACAATGATAAAATAATTGTCGGCTTTGCCGGAGCCACCGCCGACGCCCTGAACTTATCCGAGCGCCTGGAAAAAAAACTGGAACGGTACAACGGCAATCTCACACGAAGCGCCGTTGAACTGGCCCGGGACTGGCGAACGGATAAGTACCTGCGTCGCCTGGATGCATTGATGGTTGCTGTGGACGAGACCCGAATGTTCCTGATATCGGGAAACGGTGACGTCATTGAGCCGGATGAGGGCATGGTCGGTATCGGGTCCGGCGGCACAACAGCGCTGGCTGCGGCCGGTGCATTGGTGAAGAACACGAACATGGGAGCCGAAGACATTGTTCGAGAAGCCATGCGGATTGCTTCCTCCATCTGCATATACACAAATGACAGTATTACCGTTGAGGTGATAGAAACAGATTCTTCTTCAAGTTAGCCGGAGAATAGGGGCCGAGGATTCAGATGTCGGAAGTCCGATGACCGAGGTCGTAGGTCCCCTTAATCAAAGACGACAGAAGACAGATGTCAGAGGACAGAGGACAGAAGACAGATATCAGAGGACAGAGGACAGAAGACAGATGTCAGAGGACAGATGATGAGTTCCACGTTCAAGCGGCCAAACGGGCTGACCGGCCAACCGGCTAACCGGCCAAACAGCGAGAGATAATTTTAGGGAAAACATGAGTGATTTAAGACCAGCAGACATCGTCGAAGCTCTGGATCGCTATATCATCGGTCAGGGCCGGGCCAAACGTTCGGTAGCTATCGCATTGAGGAACCGCTGGCGACGGCGGCAGGTCCCGGAAGACCTGCGTGACGAAATTGCCCCGAAAAACATAATTCTTATCGGACCCACCGGCGTGGGGAAGACGGAAATCGCCAGAAGGCTTTCCATGCTGACGGACTCACCGTTTATGAAGGTCGAGGCCTCCAAATTCACTGAGGTTGGCTATGTGGGCCGGGATGTGGAATCCATGGTTCGGGATCTTGTGGAACTTACCGTCAACATGATGAAAGTCCGGGAGCAGGGCGCGGTGCGGGAAAAGGCCGGAAAGGCTGCCGAGGAACGGATGCTCGATCTCCTGCTTCCCAAAAGCGGTCCAGCCGGATTTCAGGCCCCCGTTGGGGGCACCGGCTCCGAGCCGGAGGCCGGTGTGCCGGCGGCTCCGTCCGCTGCCACCCGGGAAAAACTCCGCAACATGCTCCAGAAGGGTAAATTGAACAATCGTGTCGTCGATCTGGATGTTGCCGACCGGAGTATTCCGATGGTGGAAATCTTCTCAAATGTCGGTATGGAAGAGATGGGTATCAATTTCAAGGACATGTTCAGCGGGCTGATGCTGAAGAATACCAAACGGCGGAAAGTCAAGGTGCTCGAAGCTCTTGAAATCCTGACCAACGACGAAGCTCAGAATTTGATCGACATGGACAAGGTGGTTCGCCTGGCCGTCGAAAAGGTCGAACAGTCCGGCATCATATTTCTGGACGAAATCGACAAAATTGCCGGAAGCAACGGGGGACACGGTCCGGACGTTTCCAGGGAAGGGGTTCAAAGGGATCTGCTGCCCCTTGTCGAGGGCTCCACGGTGAACACCAAGTACGGCCCGGTGAAAACAGATCATGTGCTGTTCATCGCCTCGGGTGCGTTTCATACGATCAAGCCGTCCGACCTGATCCCCGAGCTACAGGGGCGGTTTCCGATCCGTGTGGAACTCGACTCTCTTGGCCGGGAAGAATTCGCACGTATCCTGGTCGAGCCGCGGAACGCCCTGGTACTTCAGTATATTGCGCTGATGCGAACCGAAGGGGTGGAAGCGGTTTTCGAGGACGATGCGATCGAGCGTATCGCCACCATTGCCGAAGAAGTGAATACGTCGACGGAGAATATCGGCGCCCGAAGACTCCACACGCTCATGGAGTGCCTGCTCGAGGATATCCTGTTTGACGCGCCGGACATGTCCGATCAACGTGTCGTCATCGATGCGGCCTATGTAGACGACAAGCTGCAGCACATCAAAGAGGATGACGATTTAAGTCGGTATATTCTTTAACTTCGGGTGTTTGGTGTTCGGTGTTCGGTACTTGGTATTTGATTGTCTCTAGTATGACGGGGGTAGCGAGCGTTACGGATCGAATGGATGCTGGATGCTCGATACTGGATACTGGATGATGTATTCCGGATACTGGATACTTGATGATAGTAGAACCAGATGTCGGATTTCGGATGTCTGATGTCGGAGGTCAGATGTCAGAGAGCAACTGACCGATGTCGGATGTCGGATGTCTGAGGTCGGAGGATAGAGGGCAGGTGCGGGTTTCAGGTTTCAAGATCCAGGATACAGGATGCACGTCTCATGGGGTGGAAACTGATTGATTGTCTTTCATATCCTGAATCCTGAGTCTTGGATCTTGTATCCGAGTACAACCGGCCAAACCGGCAAACCAGCCAAACGGCCAACGGGCAAACGGGCAAACGGGCTAACCGGCAACCACACCTCAGAGGCATCAGCCGTTCCTGAAGCCGGAGCAGGAAAAGAGAAGAATACAGCAGAAAGATCTTTCACCCATGACTCCAAGTGTCGCCGACATATTGATCGAGGCCCTACCGTACATCCGGAAGTTTTCCGGTATGACCGTCGTGATCAAGTACGGCGGTCACGCCATGGTCGACGAGCAGCTCAAGGAAGACTTTGCCAGAGACATCACTCTCCTCAAATTTATCGGGTTGAGTCCTGTCGTGGTGCATGGCGGGGGCCCCCAGATTAATTCGGTACTCGATCGGATGGGTATCCGCCCCAGGTTTGTACGGGGGATGCGGATGACCGACGAGCCGACCATGGACGTGGTGGAAATGGTGCTGGGCGGTAAAGTCAACAAATCGATCGTTGCCCAGATAAACCGACAGGGAGGCAAAGCGGTCGGTCTCAGCGGCAAGGACGGCGGGCTGATCCAGGCGAAAAAGCTTCATATCGTCTACCAGGAGGAAGAGAACAAACCGCCGGAAATTATCGATCCGGGGCTTGTCGGAGAAGTGACCCGCATCCAGCCGGCGATTATCGAGACGCTCACCGAAAAAGGGTTTATTCCCATTATCGCACCGGTCGGTGTCGGCGAGGCCGGCGAGACCTTTAATATGAATGCCGACCTTGTGGCCAGCCGCATGGCAGTGGCGCTGGGAGCCGGGCGTTTAGTCTATGTGACGGATGTGGACGGGGTCCTCGATGCCTCCAACCAGCTTATCTCCTCCATCGATGCCGAGACCATCGGCAGGATGGTGGCCGGCGGCACCATCACCGGCGGCATGATTCCCAAAATCGAGTATGCGTTGGACGCCATCAAGGGGGGCGTGGAAAAGGTGCCGATCATCAATGGGAAACAGCGCCACGCCATACTTTTGGAATTGTTTACGGACAAGGGTATCGGCACGGAAGTGACTCATTGACCTACTGTATAATCGGAGAAGAGGATCCAAGATGCCAAGGGTCCAAGGATTCGAGTGAAAGATGAAAAGAGCTGAAACATCCTTAAAAACCCTTGAACCCTTGAACCCTTGAATCCTTGAACCCTCATCTCCAAATAAAATCGTAGGACGGTTTTATTTGGAGATGAGTACAGCGAGGCGAACGATGAACTCCGGATATATGGAACGGGCGGAGAAGGTGCTGGCAACGACTTACAAGCGGCAGCCTCTGGTGTTGACCCGAGGAAAGGGTTGCCGGTTGTGGGACAGCCAGGACCGCAGCTACCTGGACTTTGTGGCCGGCATTGCCGTCTGCAACCTCGGCCACGGCCATCCCGACATCGCCCGGGCGCTCGCCACCCAGGCAGAGAAGTTGTGTCATGTGTCGAATCTCTATTACACGGTTCCGCAGATGGAACTGGCCGAACGGCTCACCCGGGTCAGCTTCGCGGATCGGGCGTTTTTCTGCAACAGCGGCGCCGAAGCCAATGAGGCGGCCATCAAGCTGGCGAGAAAGTATTTCAGTGCGAAGAATCAGGGCGCCCGTCATCGCATCATCAGTATGGAACGGTCCTTTCATGGAAGAACCATGGCGACCCTCTCCGCGACCGGACAGGATAAAATCCAGAAAGGATTTGAACCGTTGCTGGACGGATTCGACTTCGTACCTTTTGGAGATGCCGATGCCTTGCGGCGACAGATAGGCCCGGAAACATGCGCCGTGATGCTCGAGCCGGTTCAGGGAGAGGGCGGCGTTCGATGTCCTCCGGAGGGCTATCTCGCAGAGGTACGGCACATCTGTGACGATGAGGGCCTGTTGCTGATTTACGATGAGATCCAGACCGGTATAGGCAGAACGGGCAAACTTTTTGCGTATGAGCATTCAGGAGCGGTTCCCGACATCATGACGTTGGCCAAGGCTCTGGGCAACGGGCTTCCCATCGGGGCGATGCTCGTAACGGAATCCGTGGCGGCGGTGTTCGGGCCGGGCTCCCATGCAACGACCTTCGGCGGCACGCCGGTCATCACGGCCGCTGCCCTGGAAGTGATGCGCTTGCTCATCGATAAGGGAATTGTCGCCCATGGTGCGGAGGTCGGTAACTATTTTCGCGGTCGGCTGGAGGATTTGGCGCGGCGGCATCCGGACGTGGTGGAAGATGTTCGCGGTATCGGCCTCCTTCTGGGGCTCAAGCTGTCAACGCCCGGCGATCCGGTGGTTGCAGCCTGCATGGAAAGAGGATTTCTGATTAACTGCATCCAGGACCGGATTCTCCGGTTCGTACCGCCGCTGGTGGTGGAAACACCCGAGATCGATGCCCTGATCGACTGCCTGGACGAGGTCCTGCCGCTGCTGAAGGACGCCTGAAGCGCCCAAGGCATGGCATCGGGGGGAGACAATCGGCACGGCGCGGGACACAATCAGATGAGATTAAGATCGTTCATGAAGCCCCCGCAGCCACTTGACCTAATAGCGACATCGTCGCGTTTCATAAAATCGTAGCACGATTTTACTCTCAAACAGATAGGAGGGGATAATGAAAAAAGATATTCTCACCCTTCTGGACTTGAACAAAAAAGATGTGGACATGCTGATCCGGCGTGCCCTTGAGCTCAAGAAAGACCGGAGTCAAGGAGCGTCCGAGAGACCGCTTTTGGGGAAAACCTTGGGCTTGATTTTTGACAAGCCCTCCACACGGACACGGATTTCATTCGAAGCGGCGATGGTCCAGCTCGGCGGAACGCCCATTTTTATCAGCGCAAAAGATTCACAAATGGCCCGGAACGAGCCGGTGCGGGACACCGCCAGGGTGCTCTCCCGCTACCTGGACGTGCTGGCGATAAGGACCTTTTCAGATGACCGCATCCGGGAATTTGCCGACTATTCGACGATTCCTGTCATCAACGCATTGACCGACCTGTACCATCCGATTCAGGTCCTCAGCGATGTCATGACCGTGGTGGAAGCAAAGGGCCGTTATCAGGACCTGCGGATTGTGTGGGTCGGCGACGGCAATAACGTCGCCCATTCATGGATCAACGCGGCTGCCGTGCTGGACCTTGAATTAATCCTTGCCTGCCCCGAGGGGTATCAACCGGACGCCGCTGTTCTGGATCGAGCCGTTCAAAAAGGTGGCGGAAAAATCCGGGTTGTCCAGGACCCGGCTGTTGCCGTCCGGCAGGCCGATGTTCTTTATACCGATGTGTGGGCCAGTATGGGTCAGGAAGAGCAGCAGACCGAACGGGTGGATGTATTTTCGGCCTATCAGGTGAACCGTGCGCTGGTTGACGCCGGGGCAGAGGATGTTATTGTGATGCACTGTCTACCGGCCCATCGTGGTGAAGAAATCAGCGAAGAGGTTCTCGAAGGGGAGCGGTCCGTGGTATGGGACCAGTCGGAGAACAAGCTTCATATGCACAAGGCCGTTCTGGAGTGGCTGATTGGGAGGTAGGCATTCGAATACTGGATGCTTGTCCGCATTGCGGACTGGAAGTCGGAGGCTGGAGGTCAGAGGACAGAGGACAGAGGACAGAGGGCAGAGGAAAGGTGTCGGGTTTCAGGTTTCAGGGGACAGGGATTGGAGCTGAAAGCTGAAGGCTGAAAGATGAAAAGAAGAGATGCAAGCTGCAGTATACAAGATGCACCCAAAAGAGATCGAGAGCTCATTGATCGATAGCAGTCCCCTTAATCATGTATCCTGAATCTTGAAACTTGTATCTTGACCCAACCGGCCAAACCGGCAAACCGGCTAAACCGGCCAACAGACACACGGGCCAACGGGCCAACGGGCTAACGGGCTAACGGGCAAACCGGCAAACCGGCAAACCGGCCAATCCCGCCTTGGCGGGACAAACGGGCAAACCGGCTAACGCTTCGACTTCGCTTCCTCGATTCCGCACTATCGGGATTCGAGGCAGGCGGGAAAATCAGGAATAAGGAGATAAACCAGGTGGCGAATAATGTAAAGAAAGTCGTACTTGCCTATTCCGGAGGCCTGGATACATCGGTTATTCTCCGATGGATAATCGAAACCTATGGCTGCGAAGTGGTCACCTTTTCCGCCGACATCGGGCAGGAGGAAGATCTGGAACAGGTCCGGAGAAATGCGGTCCACACCGGGGCAAGCAAGGTTTACATCGACGATTTGAAGGAAACGTTTGTCAAAGATTACGTGTTTCCGGCCTTTCGGGCCAACGCGATCTACGAGGGACAGTACCTGCTCGGGACATCCATCGCCCGTCCCCTCATTGCCAAACGGCAAATGGAAATAGCCGCGGCAGAAGGGGCGGATGCTGTCAGCCACGGGGCTACGGGCAAAGGAAACGACCAGGTGCGTTTCGAACTCGCTTACCTGGCGATCGATCCCAATATCCGGATTATCGCCCCCTGGCGGGAGTGGGACCTCAACTCCCGAACGCAGCTTATGGCGTTTGCGGAAACCCACGGTATCGCCGTCCCCACCACCCACAGCAAACCCTACAGCACCGACTGGAATCTTCTTCACATCAGTTATGAGGGGGGTATTCTGGAAGATCCCTGGGCGGCGGCACCCGATGATATTTACACGTTGACCGTATCCCCCCAGCAGGCGCCGGATAAACCGGAAACCATGGACATCGAGTTCCGGTCCGGGGACCCCGTGGCGATCAATGGAGAAGAACTCGCCCCTGCCGCACTTTTAAAAAAGCTCAATGTTATCGGCGGTCGAAACGGAATCGGAAGGGTCGATCTCGTTGAGAACCGGTTTGTCGGTATGAAATCCAGGGGAGTATACGAAACACCCGGCGGGACGATATTGCGGGCGGCCCATATTGCCATGGAGTCCATTACTCTGGACCGGGAAGTCATGCACCTGCGCGACAGCCTGATCCCCAAATATGCGGAGCTCGTTTACAATGGATTCTGGTTTTCACCCGAACGGCGTCTTTTACAGACCTTGATCGACGAAACCCAGAAAATGGTGTCCGGGCTGGTACGGCTGGAACTTTACAAAGGAAATTGCCGGGTTCTGGGGCGTCGATCGGACCACTCCCTGTACCGGGAGGACTTTGCCACGTTTGAGGATGACAGCGTCTACCGTCAGAAGGACGCCGAAGGATTCATCCGTCTCAATTCTCTGCGGCTCAGGATCCAGCGGATGCTGGAACAAATGGGATCTTAGCTAAAGGGAAGATAATTCATGAGTCATGCGTCGATGTATCCGAGTCAAGTCGCGATGATCTCGAAGGATCCAAGGGTTCAAGGATTCAAGTGAAATTTTAACATCAGGGTCCGAGGTCTACCCGCCTATGGCGGCGCCGAAGGCGACCAGGGATTAAAGGATTCAAAGGTTCAAGTGCAAATTAAAAAGCGCTTCCTAAAGACCCACAAGAAAAGTTCCTGAAGCTTATTCGATCTTTCAAATTGGAGTTCGATATTCGGTTATTGTTAAACCCTTGGACCCTCGACTCCTTGAATCCTTGGACCCTTCTCTGTGACTATTCTGGAGAAGAACCAGTTATAGGTGCACAACAAGACAATGAAAGGGTCGATGAAACGAGGCACAATATGGCAGACAAACCGTGGGACGGCAGATTTGCTGAAAAAACCGACCGGAGTGTAGAAGACTTTACGGCCTCCATCGATGTGGATCGCAGATTGTACGCATATGACATCGAGGGGAGTGTCGCCCATTGTCGCATGCTTGCCAGAACCGGTATTATAACGGATGAAGAGGCGTCCGAACTGATCCAGGGGCTGGGAAGAATCCGGAGGGAAATCGAACACGGGGATTTTGAGTTCGATCCGGGCCTCGAGGATATCCACATGCACATCGAGACCAGACTCGTTCAGGAGGTCGGAAAAGTCGCCCAAAAACTGCATACCGCCAGAAGTAGAAACGATCAGGTCGCGGTGGATATCCGGCTGTATCTGCGCGAGGAAATTCTTCATATTATCGCCGATCTTGCCGCCCTGAGGCGTGTGATGGTGGATCTCGCCAAAATCCATATCGACACCGTACTGCCGGGATACACCCATCTTCAGCGGGCGCAGCCGGTGCTGCTGGCCCACCATTTCATGGCGTACTACGAAATGCTGACCCGGGATGGAGAGCGGTTCCGGGACGCCCGGCGGCGGGTTGATGTCATGCCCCTGGGAAGTGCCGCCCTTGCCGGTACGACCTATCCCATCGACAGGGACTATACGGCCGAGTTGCTGGATTTCTCCGAGGTATCGGCAAACAGCCTGGATGCTGTCGCGGACCGGGACTTTGCCATCGAATGTGTGTCCGCTGCCGCGATCTCCATGATGCATTTGAGCCGATGCTCCGAAGAGCTGATCCTGTGGTCGAGTGCTGAATTCGGCTTCATCGATCTTCCGGATGCGTTTGCCACCGGCAGCAGTATTATGCCCCAGAAAAAAAATCCGGACGTGCCGGAACTGGTCCGGGGAAAGACGGGTCGGGTGTACGGCGATCTCATGGCCCTGTTGTCCATGATGAAGGCACTGCCGCTGGCCTACAACCGGGATATGCAGGAAGACAAGGAGCCGATCTTCGATGCCCTGGATACGCTATCAAGCTGCCTCCGCATTTACACAAAGATGCTTCCTCGAATGCGCGTGAACACGGAGAAGATGATGGCCGCAGGCTCGAGCGGTTATCTGAATGCAACGGATCTTGCCGATTATCTGGTCAACAAGGGAATGGCCTTTCGTGAGGCCCACAACTGTGCGGGCCGTGCGGTCGGCCACGCCTTTGCCAAGGGAAAAGAGCTCCACGAAACGGATCTGGACGAACTCCGGGGCTTTTCCAATCTCATTCAGGAAGATGTTTACGACGCACTGCAGACCCGGCAAACCATCGATCGGAGGACTTCTGCCGGCGGGACTGCGACCGCCAATGTCCGCAAAGCAATCGAAATCGCTGAAAAGACCCTCGATGGAGAGGTCCAGACGTGAATCCGTGTGCGGGGGTAGACAACGGGCTCGATCCTGTCGTGAACCACGTTCGGCAGATCCTGTGGTTCTGGGAAATGGCAATCCTGTGCGGGCTGTTGCTTTTTCCGGTTGCCTGCGGGAAAAAAGGGCCGCCCGTACCGCCGAAAAGTAAAATCCCATCGGCCGTCCAGGACATAAATTACAATGTTCAGGGATCTACCGTGCGACTGTCCTGGCCGGTGGCCGACACGGATGTTTCCGACGACCGGAAAATCGTCTCTTTTCGCGTCTATCGATCCGTTCGTCCTGAGAACGCTACCTCGTGTCCGGGCTGTCCCGTGCCGTTTGAACTGGCAGGGGAGGTGCCGGCGGCCGGTGCCTCGAAGGAGGGGTTTGTGGAATATATCGACCAATTGAGTCCGGGAGACATATTTTACTACAAGATTGTGCCGGTATCGGAAAACGGAGTGGCCGAAGTTCCGTCGCAGGTGATTAAGATAGCGGATTATTAATCGGAATAGGGGCCATTTTTCACCCCCCGCGAAGGAAATTGGGCTGGGAAATCTTTAAACGAACTAAGCGGCGCCGCCGCGTTTCATAAAATCGTTCCACGATTCTATAGGGAAACCGATGCATCATTTCAATTACATCGATAACGAGTTGTTCTGTGAGAACGTCCCGGTAAACACTATTGCCAAAAAGATCGGGACCCCGTTTTATCTTTACAGCCACGCTACGCTGACACGACACTTCTCGATTTTCGAACAGGCATTCGAAGGCGTGGATCGGCTTGTCTGTTTTTCGGGGAAAGCCAACAGCAGCCTGGCCATCCTCAAAATCTTTGCAGATCTTGGCGGCGGACTCGACATCGTATCCGGAGGCGAACTTTTCAGAGGCCTCAAAGCCGGTTTCACGCCACAGAAAATAGTCTATTCCGGAGTGGGGAAACGGATCGATGAAATCGATGCCGCTCTAAGCAACGGTATCCTCATGTTCAACGTCGAATCCCTGGAGGAACTTGAGCTGATCGATCAGCGGGCAAAGGAGTCGGGTACAACCGCTTCGGTGGCGTTGCGGGTAAACCCCAACGTGGATCCCAAGACACATCCGTACATCTCGACGGGGCTTCGGAAAAACAAGTTCGGTATCGATATGGAAACCGCTCTGGAGGGGTATCGGGCGGCAAGCCGTCTTCAGCACATTCGGATGATCGGCATCGATTGTCACATCGGATCGCAAATTACCGAAGCCCGGCCTTTCCAGGACGCGCTGGACAGTCTGAAGGAACTGGTGCATCAGCTTCAGCACATGGACATCCATATCCGTTATCTGGATATGGGCGGCGGTCTGGGAATAACCTATGATGATGAAAAGCCGCCGCTTCCCAGCGAATACGCCCGGGCGATAGTCGAATCCATGGGGGATCTGCCGCTCACGTTGATTCTGGAGCCGGGCCGGGTGATCGTGGGAAACGCAGGGATTCTTGTCACCCGGGTCCTGTACCGAAAACCCGGCCCTGATAAGGAATTTATCATTGTCGACGCCGGGATGAACGATCTGATACGACCCACCCTTTACAGCGCCTACCACGCCATAAAACCGGTGGAGTTGTCCGGTGGTGCCACGATTCGTGCCGATGTGGTGGGTCCAATTTGCGAAAGCGGCGATTTTCTTGCGCTGGACCGCGAATTGGCGGATGTGGTAAAGGGCGATCTGCTGGCGGTCATGAGTGCGGGCGCTTACGGTTTTGTGATGTCCTCGAATTATTGCAGCCGCCTCAGGGTGCCGGAAGTCATGGCCATGGGAGATACGTTTGAGGTCATCCGCACCCGGCAGACCTACGATGACCTGATCGCCGGAGAGTCGGTTCCGGAATTTCTGAAAGAAGAACGATAGCTCTCACAGGGCTCACAGAGAACACGGAGGACGGAAGACAGAGGACAGAGGGCAGAGGGCAGAGGGCAGAGGACAGAGGACAGAGGACGGAGGGCAACTGACCGATGTCGGATGTCGGATGTCTGAGGCTTGCCCGCCTTTGGCGGGTTGGAGGACAGAGGGCAGGTGTCGGGTTTCAGGTTTTAGGGGACAGGGATTGGAGCTGAAAGCTGAAGGCTGAAAGATGAAAAGAACAGATGCAAGCTGCAGGATACAAGATGCACCCAAAAGAGATCGAGAGCTCATTGATCGCTGGCAGTCCCCTTAATCATGTATCCTGAATCTTGAAACTTGTATCTTGACCCAACGGGCCAACCCTACGACTCGTTTCACTCGCTTAGGGCAAACGGGCCAACGGGCCAACGGGCGCAAGGGTCAACGGGTCAACGGGCTAACGGGTCAACGGGCAAACCGGCCAACCGGCCAACCGGCAAACCGACCAACCGGCAAACCGGCTAAACCGGCCCACGGGCCAACATGCAAACCGGCAAACGGTCCTATTGATAGAAAAATATTAAACTCTCGGCCCCTCTGTGGTAAGTAAACCATCATAGGTCACCCTCGCAGGGTGTAACGTTATGGAGCAACATGTATGAGGACCATTCCATTCTTCAAAATGAGCGGCAGTGGAAACGATTTTATTATCATCGATAACCGCGAGAGCATTGTCGACGATGCCAAACTGCCCCAGTTGATCGAAAATGTCTGTCGACGACGGCTTTCCGCGGGGGCAGACGGGCTCATACTTGTTGAAGGGTCCAACGAAGCGGATTTTCAGTGGCGGTTTTTCAACTCGGACGGTGGCAGAGCCGAAATGTGTGGAAACGGCGCACGGTGCACCGCGCGATTTGCCTACCTGAATAAGATCGCCGGTCAGCGCATGTCTTTTGTAACAGACGCCGGAACAGTGCATGCACAGGTCCTGGAAGACCAGGTGAAGATTCAGATGACAGATCCGGTTGACCTGAAACTCGATTATACCGTTGATCTCGAAAAGGGTCAGATCTCGATCAGCAGTATCAATACCGGTGTCCCCCATGCCGTGGTTTCCGTGGATCGGATCGCCGATGTGGAGGTTGTCGCGCTGGGGAGGGAGCTCCGTTATCACAAGCTCTTCGCGCCGGCCGGAACCAACGCCAATTTTGTCTCAACCATGTCTGACAACACGTTTGCCATTCGAACCTACGAGCGCGGGGTGGAAGACGAGATCCTGGCCTGTGGCACCGGGGCGGTTGCCGGTGCCCTGATCATGGCATCCAAAATGCAGCTGTCATCTCCCATCCGTATGATGACGCGCAGCGGCAGCTGTTTGACGATCCATTTCACGGTTCTGGACGGCGCATTCCAGCGGGTCGAATTGGAGGGCGACGCCCGGGTCATTTACAGCGGCGCACTCTGGGAAGACGCCTGGAATTACTCGATGGGATCTAGGCGTAATCTGCCCGGCAAGGATGGGTGACAACGCAGCGACCCATTCCTGCCCAGTCGGATCTTTTCAAGTGTCGCTTATATTCTGAATCAATTATAGCTCCAAGCTATTCACGGAACACCACCGTTTCTAAAATGCGAAACCAAATGGAACATACGGCTTACATTTCCATCGGATCCAATATGGGAGATAAAATCGCCAACTGCCGCAATGGGATTGCCGGCTTAGCTCAGACAGAAGGGATCGCGGTCGTTCGGTTAGCCTCGTGCTACCGAACCGCGCCCGTTGATTATCTCGAGCAAGACTGGTTTATCAACACCGTTGTCAAAATTAAAACTTCTCTGCCACCCACCCAACTGCTTCGGGAACTGAAGGCCATTGAAACAAACGTGGGTCGGAAACCATCTCCGGTCCGATTCGGACCTCGGATTTTGGATCTGGACATCGTAATGTACGACGATGACGTGATCGAACAGAAGAACTTGATTGTGCCGCATCCGCGCATGCACGAAAGACGTTTTGTCCTTCAACCCGTTTGTGATATAAACCCGGATGCCCTTCACCCGGTACTCGGTATGAAAATAGCGGATCTGCTGGCGCTGCTGGACGGCAACCAACAGCCGATTGAAGAAATCCCATGCAACTTCTCATCCTTATCGCGCTGATCTATCTGGCGTATCGAGCACTCAAGTCCTGGCTCCATAACACGATGTCGTTGCGGCCGCCTGCCGGGGGAAGCAGTGACCGGGCGATCGACGACGAGATGATAAAGGATCCGGTGTGCAACGTATATTTCCCCAAAAGGGATGGCATACGGCTGCGTATAGACGACCAGGAGATTTACTTTTGCAGTGAAGCGTGTCGGGATGAGTTTCTCGCAGAAGAAAGTGTCTACCGGAAATGATGCGGATTGACGTGCTTTATGAACCGAACGGGGGGAGTTTGAGTTCGAAATATTCCCATGGCAGATACGGGGACCATGAACTTTAATCTACCGGGATTACACCGAATAAAATTTTCTAATCTTAAGAGCGACATCGTCGCGTTTTATAAAATCGTGTCACGATTTTATTAGGAGGGGCGGATGAAGTTTTTCTTAGATACGGCCAATGTTGCGGAAATCCGGGAAGCCATGAGCATGGGCATGGTGGATGGCATCACGACGAATCCAACGCTGATCGCCAAAGAAGAAAGGGAATTCAGGGAAATCATCGAGGACATCTGTGCGATTGTGGATGGCCCGATCAGTGCGGAAGTCATCCGTACGGATGCCGACGGGATGATCCAGGAGGCCCGGGAATTAGCGGGGATCCATGAGAACATCGTGGTAAAGATTCCCATGCTCGTGGATGGTCTGAAGGCTGTCCGGCAGCTCACGGCGGAAGGCATCAAAACCAACGTCACGCTCATTTTTTCAGCCCTTCAGGCCTTGATGGCCGCAAAGGCCGGGGCGACCTTTGTCAGCCCCTTCGTCGGTCGTCTCGACGACCTTTCCCAGGATGGTCTTGTATTGGTCGAGCAGATCGTTGAGATATACAGCAATTACGCCTTTGATACGGAAATCATCGTTGCCAGCGTACGAAATCCCCTCCATGTCCTGGATTCCGCACTGATGGGGGCCGACATTGCAACCATTCCTTTTGGTGTGCTCAAAAAACTGGCGGCTCATCCCATGACAGACAAGGGGCTGAAAGCATTCCTGGATGACTGGGACAAGGCAAAAAAGTAGAAAACAGCACATAACCTTATGATATCCCGCGAGAACATCAAACAGCTACTCTGGCGCCCGAATTCATTGACGTTATTTCGGGTGGTGAGTGTACCGGCGATTGTCGTCCTGCTGCTGTATCCGAATCGGTTGACCACCTTTCTGGCAGCCATTCTCTTCAGTGCCGCTTCGATTACCGATTATTTCGACGGTTATCTGGCCCGACGCAGCGGGCTGGTGAGCAACTTCGGCAAGATCATGGATCCGGTGGCCGACAAACTGCTGGTGTCCTGCACGTTTATCATGCTGACGTCATTGGGATGGGTACCGGCGTGGATTGTCTGCGTGATCATTGGACGGGAAATTGCGGTCACGGGTCTGCGGAACATCATCAGCGAGAGCGGGCTGGATGTCTCCGCATCGAGTCTTGGCAAGTACAAAACCGGTTTTCAGATAGCGGCCATTATTCCGCTTCTGTTCCATTACCCGTATTTCGGGGTCGATATGGAGACCATCGGGGGCATCTTCCTGTGGGTGGCGCTGATCCTGACCATCTGGTCGGGGGTGGATTATTTCATCCGGTTTCGACGCCTGCTCCAAACCTGACGGAGTTTTCTGTTGACAAAACCGGAATGCGGAATTAAGTGTATTGCTTCAGCTGGGCGGGAATAACTCAGTGGTAGAGTGCGACCTTGCCAAGGTCGAAGTCGCGGGTTCAAATCCCGTTTCCCGCTCCATTTTTTTTGGCGGCATAGCCAAGTGGTAAGGCAGAGGTCTGCAAAACCTCCATTCCCCAGTTCGAATCTGGGTGCCGCCTCCACGATCGAATAAAAGGGAAAACTGTAAGGTTTTCCCTTTTTATTTTGGGTGATCTCGGATTCATCCTACAGCGGTTGTCATAATTGCGTTTAACATATTACCGCAAAGACGCCGAGGCCGCGGAGTAGATTTTGATTTTGCATTTCGCTGCCCTTCGAGAGCCTCCCTTCGGCTCCGCTCAGAACAGGCAGGACTTAGGGGGCGAAATGCAAAACGATCGCCTGTCAACATATTGAGAGTTTCAATATGTTTTTGAGGGACTCTTTCTCAGAATCCCCCTCTCAGGGATTCTGGGAAAAAAAGATTTCCTTTGCGTCCTCTGCGGCTCGGCGGTTATCTTTTCCGTATTTCTGCAAACGCAACAAGAAAGGGAACAAAATTAAACCATGATTGCAGAAATCATAGCCACCGGCGATGAAATCCGGACCGGCGCCCTGGTCGACAGCAATTCAGCGTATATCGCGGATCGGTTGGAGGCTCTCGGTATCGATGTGCTTCGGCATGACACGATCGGTGATAATATCGACCTGCTGTCCGCATTGTTCCAGGAGGTCGGGGGCCGGGCGGATATCGCTGTGGTCACCGGTGGGCTGGGGCCGACCATCGATGATCTTACGACAGAGGCTGCCGCCAGGGCGGCAGATGTTCAACTTGCCCTGGACGAGGTGGCGTTGCAGGATATTCTTCGCTTTTTTGAGAAACGACACCGGACAATGACCGACTCCAACCGAAAACAGGCGATGTTGCCCGTTGCATCGCAGCGGATCGACAACCCCGTGGGTACGGCGCCTGGATTCTCAATGCGCATCGGTGGTTGTGTGTTCTTCTGTCTGCCAGGGGTGCCTCCGGAGATGAAGCGTATGCTGTCGGAATCGGTCCTTCCAAAATGCCGGAAGCTGCTGGGCCGAACCAGAGAGGCTTCGTGCATCCAGACCATTTCCACATTTGGTCTCCCGGAATCGACCACCGGAGAGCGTCTCGAGGGCTTCGGTGACCGGTTTCCCGACATTAAACTGGGGCTTCGGGCCAAATTCCCGGAGATCCAGATTCGCCTATACGGCCGCCACGTCGACGAAGAAACACTCTCGAATCACATGAGGGAAGCCGCCGACTGGGTGCGGGAAAAGATCGGACACCGTGTGTTTTCCTCGGAAGGAGAGCCGATGGCGGCAGTCATCGGCCGCCTTCTTGGCGACAGGCAGGCAACCCTGGCGGTTGCCGAGAGCTGTACCGGCGGCCTCATATCCCACTGGTTGACCAATGTGGCCGGCAGCTCCGGATATTTTCTGCTGGGCGCGGTGACCTACGCCAACACGTCGAAGATGTCCGTTCTGGGTGTTTCGACCGAGACCCTCGATCGATACGGGGCAGTTCATGAGCATACTGTCCGCGAAATGGCCGACGGGGTTCGTCGTCGATCCGGCGCCACGTACGGCATTGCCACCAGCGGCATTGCCGGCCCGGACGGTGGAACACCGGACAAACCGGTGGGGACCGTCTGTATCGGCATCTCCACCCCGGAGGGATCTGAAGGGAGTCGTTTTTTCTTTCCTTTCGGGAAACGACAGATGAACAAACAGATGTTTGCGATGTCCGCGCTGGATTTGCTGAGACGAAAGCTGATGGCGGCGGATACGTGATCCTGAATACCCGATGTTTGTCCGCCGATGGCGGGCTGGATGCTGGATTCTGGATTCTGGATTCTGGATACTGGAGGTTGGAGGTCAGAGGTCGGAGGTCGGAGGTCAGAGGACAGAGGAAAGGTGTCGGGTTTCAGGTTTCAGGGGACAGGGATTGGAGCTGAAAGCTGAAGGCTGAAAGATGAAAAGAACAGATGCAAGCTGC
>CAFBRK010000098.1 GCA_903231505.1 Olavius algarvensis associated proteobacterium Delta 3
CCCGCCCTACGAGACAGAAGGACAGCGCAATGTAGGGCCGGTCACCGTACCGGCCTGATGTGGTCGTGAAACGGAACATATTTTTGGCAATCCCTATAAGACATTTGCTGAAAGATTTCATACATTGTTCGGGCTAAGATAGTACCCGATAATGTTCTTACCATACGGAATCCCCGTCATCGTCCTTGGAAACGTGACCGGGGCGGGCAGAGGGCAAAGAGAATAGATGGACGGTTCATTTTTAGAAGATGCCAAAATGAGACAATGCGGCTGGGATATTTGTGGTGATCATTGGTTTTGTTTTGCCCTGACGGGCCGAAAACAGAATCCCGGCGGGAGGCTACCAATCGGCTGTGGATCGCGATTTGGCGCCAGAATTCTGTTGACAACCATAGTATCTTGTCCTATTTATATTTGGTGCGCGGGCATAGCTCAGTAGGTAGAGTACAAGCTTCCCAAGCTTGGTGTCGCGAGTTCGAATCTCGTTGCCCGCTCCAAGAGATTTTACGCCTAACGGGTTTGTAGTTTATCTAAGGTAGGTACTCTTCAATCGAAGCGGGCTGTCGTTATGTGATGATGATTATGTAATAGTCGGATTTCAACCGATTAGCAGTAACGATCGAGCTTAGATAAACGGAAACGGGCGAATGCCCGTTTTTGTTTTTTTGAACAGAGCGAAAATTTGAAAAAAAACAAGAAAATCAAGGTGAAAAAAAATGTTGCCCGGGGCATCCCGTTCAGTCCGGCACTGATTGAACAGGTTGTTTCCGGAGTGAGACAATTTGCAGAACCGCTCTGCGAGGCCGAAGGCGTGGAATTGGTCCACGTCGAGTTTCTTCGAGCCCCCGGTGGTCGAACGCTCAGGATGTTCATCGACAAACCCGACGGTGTCCGTCTGGACGACTGTGCACATATCAGCCGGCAAGTCGGTGATTACCTGGATGTCGGTATGGAGGATATCGGACCGTACAACCTGGAAGTCTCCTCGCCGGGTCCGGAGAGGCCTCTGGGCAGGCTTGCCGACTACGAACGGTTCAAGGGATTACGTGCTAAAGTTGCAATCTTCGAGGCAATCGACGGTCGTAAAAATTTTACAGGCATTTTAGACGGTGTTTCCGGAGGGGATATCCGTCTCCGGATCAATGACACCACTATTGGCATTCCTCTGGACGCAATTCGGAGGGCACGGCTGGTTGACGAGGAGAACTGATGTTTATCGCAGATATCAAACGCGTCGTTGAACAGGTGAGCCGAGACAAGGGGATCGCACGGGAGATCCTGATTCAAGCACTGGAAGAGGCGTTGCGCTCGGCGGCCCGGAAAAAATACGGCAGCAGGGTCGACATCGAGGTCCAGTATAGCGAAGAACTCGGGGAAATAGAGGTTTTTCAATTCAAAGACGTCGTTGAAACCGTTATGGAACCGGAACTGGAGATCGGACTGGACGAAGGTCGGGAGCTCGATCCGGAATGCGAGGTCGGCGACAGTCTGGGCGTTAAAATGGATACGTCCACTTTTGGTCGCATTGCCGCCCAGTCGGCCAAGCAGGTGATTATTCAAAAAATGAAAGACGCTGAAAGGGATGCCGTCTATACCAGCTATATCGACCGAAAGGGCGAAATCATCAACGGCATCGTCCAACGGATCGAACGGGGCAACATCATTGTGAACCTTGGACAAACCGAGGGCGTCCTTTTCACCAAGGAACAGGTTCCCCGTGAGAGCTACCGCCGCGGTGACAGGGTTCGAGCCTATATTATCGATGTTCTTCACGAATCCCGGGGCCCCCAGATCCTTCTGTCCCGGACACATCCGAATTTCCTGATCCATCTTTTCAAGACGGAGGTCCCGGAAATCAGCGAGGGCATTGTCAATATTGTTGCGGCCGCCCGCGAGCCCGGAAGCCGTGCGAAGATCGCCGTCTCATCCAATGATTCGGACATCGATCCGGTGGGGGCCTGTGTCGGAATGAAAGGGAGCCGCGTACAGAATGTCGTCCAGGAACTTCGGGGAGAGAAGATCGATATCATCCCCTGGCATGTGGACGCGGCGAAATTCGTCTGCAATGCACTGGCTCCGGCAGAGATCTCCAGGGTCATCATCGACGAGGAAGAAGGTGCCATGGAGGTCATCGTTCCAGATGATTTTCTGTCGGTGGCCATCGGAAAGCGGGGTCAGAATGTCCGACTCGCTTCCAAGCTGACGAACTGGCATCTCGATGTCAAGAGCGAGACCCGCTACAGCCAGGTGCTGAAAGATGGCTATGACTCGCTGATCAGAACGGACGGGGTCAGTATCGGTTTGGCGGACGCGCTTTACGAAAAGGGATTCTTCTCTGCAGAAGAGCTCGCCAAGGCGACGGTCGACGATCTGCTTCAGATCCGTGATATGGATGAAGAAAAGGCCACGCAACTGATCGAATCCGCCGAAACGGCCGTAGAAACAATCGCCGCCGAAGCAGAAGCAGCCGCTGAAGCAGAAGCCCTGGCAGAAGCTGAAGCCGCCGCCAGGGCGGAAGCAGAAGCGGAAGAACTTCCGGATGCCGGCGCGGATGCCCCTGGAGAGGACGCTGAAACCGACCAGGCTGACGAGTCGGCGGACGAAGAAAGCGCCGCCGGGGCCGTTGAAGAAGAGGACATCGGAGATACCCTGACGGCGGATTCGGAAACCGCGGCAACAGATAATGTTCCACCGGAGATGATAACGGAGACGCCGGCAGATGACGCATCGGCGGAAACCGCCACCGATCCCGGCAGTCGCGACACAGATGCGCCACAACCCCAAAACGACGCGAAGACCGATGCAGCAGAAGGGGCAGAGCACCCAACATCATAACCGGCGTGTGCAACCTGCGGATGATTTTGACGCGGTTGATCCGGGGCCGATGGGACTCGAGCAATTTGGAGCCAACTCAGAGGGGGACTCAATGGCAAAGATCAGAGTTTACGAGCTTGCCAGGGAACTGAACATGACCAACAAGGTGCTGATCGAAAAGCTGAACGAGCTCGATTTTTCCGTAAAAAGTCACATGAGTTCTCTGGATGAGGACACCGTTGACGAGATAAAGGCAAAGTTGCTCGGGAAAGAGAAAACTGTCAATGTCGAGGTCACTCGAGTCCGGCCCACGGTTATCCGTAGACGCAAAAAACCGGTGGTGGTTAGAAAACGGGTACCGGAAGAGGAGCCGACTGTAGAAGAAGAGGCCTCTGCAGAAGCGACTGCCGCACCCGAGACGGAAGTCGCCGACATCGAGCCTGTCGTAGAGGCCCCGGCTGCTCCGGAAGAAACCGCGGCACCGGTTGAGCCCGCATCCGAAACTCCTGAGCCGGAGGCGTCAGAGGCGCCCGCAACGGATGAACCTGTGGAAATTGAACCGATGGTGGCAGACGCCACGGAGACATCCCCAGCGGAGGTCGAAACGCCGGCCGAAACGGCGGTCAAACCCAAAGCCCTGAAAAAAACCAAAAAGGCCAAAAAAGAAGCACCGGCAAAAATTATCAAGCTGCCGGTCAAGCCCCCGCCCCCAAAGGAACCCGCAGAACCTGCCCGGACCGAAGTCGCGGGATCGGGAGCTCCTGGAGCGAAACCGGCAGAGCCCGGAAAGAAAAAGCTGGGCCGGAAAAAAACCGCCGAGCCGACTCGGGACAAGAAATTCTTCAAGAAAAAGATCTCGTTCCGGCGCAAGGAAGTCGTTGAAGGCGCGGATCTCCGTATGCCCGGAAAAATGCGCGGCAAAAAGGCCGCCAAAGCCGTTAAGGGGGGGTTGAAGACCCAGATTACCACCCCGAAGGCCATCAAGCGCCGCATCAAGATCGACGAAACGATCGTATTGTCGGATCTGGCGAAACGCATGGGTATCAAAGCCAACGAAATGATCAAAACACTGATGGGACTCGGCGTCATGGCCACGGTCAACCAGACGATCGATTTTGAAACCGCTACTCTGGTGGCGGCGGAATTTGAATACGAAGTGGAGAAGGCCTCCTTCGAGGAAGAAGCCGTGTTCAGTGTTCTCAAGCAGGAGGACGATCCGTCCAAGATGAGTGAGCGGTCCCCGGTGGTCACGATTATGGGTCACGTCGACCACGGCAAGACCTCCCTGCTGGACGTCATCCGCAAAACCCGAATCACGGAACTCGAGGCGGGCGGCATCACCCAGCACATTGGCGCCTACAACGTCAATACCGAAAGTGGTCGGATCACATTTCTGGACACCCCCGGGCATGAAGCATTTACGGCCATGCGGGCCAGAGGGGCCAGTGTAACGGATATCGTTGTTCTTGTCGTTGCGGCCGACGACGGGGTGATGCCTCAGACCGTTGAAGCCATCAATCACTCCCGGGCGGCAGAGGTGCCGATCATTGTCGCTGTAAATAAAATCGACAAGGCAAATGCCGATGAAGACCGCGTCCGGCGGGAACTGGCCGAACAGGGTCTGGTACCTGAAGACTGGAGCGGCGACACTATTTTCGTGAGGGTTTCCGCCAAGCAAAACACCGGTATCGACGATCTTCTGGAAATGATCCTTCTCCAGTCGGAACTCCTGGAGCTCAAAGCGGTACGGAACAAACCGGCCAGCGGGCGGGTTATCGAAGCCAAGCTCGATTCCGGACGCGGCCCCGTGGCTACGGTACTCATCGAAGAGGGCACTCTGAAAGCCGGAGAATCGGTCGTGTGCGGCGTCCACTACGGAAAAATTCGGGCCATGCTCAATGACAGGGGAAACCCGGTCGACGTTGCGGGTCCATCGATCCCGGTGGAAGTCCTCGGACTATCCGGTGTTCCGACCGCCGGTGATGAATTGATTGCAGTGGCGGATGAGAAAAGCGCTAAACAGGTCAGTGAAAATCGTCTACAGAAGCAACGCTCCATGGAATTGGCCAAATCAAGCCGCATGAGCCTGGAAGGGCTGTTCGAAAAGATGCAGGAAGGTGAGGTCAAGGATTTGAACCTCATCATCAAGGCCGATGTCCAGGGATCCATCGAAGCGCTCAAGGATTCTCTGACGGAACTGTCCACCGATGAAGTCAAGATCCAGATCATCCACTCCGCAACCGGTACGATTACCGAATCGGATGTATTTCTGGCTGCGGGTTCAGATGCCATAATTCTTGGCTTCAACGTCCGGCCGAACGCCAAGGTCCACGACATGGCGCAGGAAGAAAACGTGGACATGCGGTTCTATAATGTGATTTATACGGCCATCAAAGACATCAAAGACGCCATCCTCGGAATGATGGAATCCAAGTTCGAGGAACGTATGCTGGGGCGGGCCGATGTGCGTCAGACGTTCCATGTGCCGAAGGTGGGCACGATCGCCGGATGCTACGTGACCGACGGTAAAATCGAGCGTGGGCAGAACATCCGGGTACTGCGAGACGGTATCATCATTTATGACGGGAAGATCGAGTCCCTCAAGCGCTACAAGGATGATGTCAAGGAGGCACATGCCGGCTACGAATGCGGCATCCACGTGGAAAATTACAACGATGTCAAGGTTGGCGATGTGGTTGAATGCTATTACCTTGAGGAAATCAAGCCGGAGCTGTAACCTGAAGTGTCTGGATCCCGGACATGTTGTATTTGCAAGGGTAACCGGCCCGACATGATGGATTGAACTGAAAGAAGCTGCGCATGGTTATTGGGCTGGGAATCATTACATTCCGTATTCATGATTGCCGGAGCCTGAAGGGAAAGCGGAAAATCGTCAAAGCGATCATCAATCGAATTCAAAATCGATTCAATGTATCGATTGCCGAAGTCGGTGCCAATGACATTTACCAGCGTGCCGAGATCGGTTTTGCATTGGTCGGAAACAGTCGCCCGCTGATCAACTCCAAAATCGATAAAATCTTCAATCTGGCCGAAGATCTCGGACTGGCCGAAATTGTCGATTCGGAGATGGAGATTATGACCATATGAAACCCTATGCCCGCGCCAAAAGGGTCAGCTCTCAGCTTCAGCGTGTGCTGACAGACATCCTGGCCAAAAAAATCAAGGACCCCAGGCTGGAACTGGCGACAGTCACCGGTGTGAATATGTCGAGGGATCTGCGATATGCCCGGATCTACTATGTGGTGAACGGCGATGAGAAGGCCCGGGAGCAGGTAAGCCAAGGGTTTGAAACGGCGCGCGGCTATCTGAAACGATTCCTGGCGCGTCAACTGAACCTCCGTTATATGCCGGAAATTCGGTTTTTCTATGACACCTCACTCGATAATGGATCGCGCATAGAAAAGCTTTTATCATCTATAGAAGCCAAACATGAAATCGATCATCGACCAGTTGAGGAATAGTATACAGGTATTGGTGACGACCCATAGCAATCCGGACGGGGACGCGATCGGCTCCCTTGTCGCTATGGGACAATCGCTCGCACAGATGGGCAAACGGGTGGTGATGTACAATGAGAGCCCGATTCCGGCGGTATATCGCTTTTTACCGGCCGTCCATCGGGTGCAACGTCGCATTCCGAAACTTGGCGGATACGACACGGCCGTCGTACTGGACTGCGGGGATATCGCCCGGATCGGCGAAGCCGCCACGGAGGTGGGCCGGGTGCCGGCTGTCATCAACATCGATCACCACGTGACAAATACCGGATTCGGACAATTTCAGTATATTGACACGGACGCCAGCGCCACGGCAGAAATCCTCTGGCGCCTGTTAAAAGAGATGGCCGCACCGATCGACAGGGACATCGCGACAGCGATCTATACCGGGATTCTGACCGATACCGGGTCGTTCCGGTTTTCGAACACCACCCGGGCAGCGTTTGCCATCTGCGAAGAAACTGTCGGGCTGGGGGTCAATCCCTATAAAGTCGCCAAGCACGTGTACGGAACGTATTCCCTTGGACGGATCAAATTGTTGAATCTGGCGCTGGATTCCATCGAATTGTCCCCCAACGGAAAACTGTCGATGATGATATTGACCCATGGTATGCTGGAGCAAACCCGAACGCGGCCGGAAGACGTGGATGGCCTCATCAATTACGCTCGAAGCATAGAGGATGTCCGGGTTGCCGCGCTCATCCAGGAAAATGCCAACGGTGACGACCCCGCCGCTACCGCCAAGAGTTACAATATCAGCTTGCGATCGGACGGCTCGGTGGATGTTGCCCGTTTCGCTGCCAGATACGGCGGGGGCGGACACGCCAGCGCAGCCGGGTGCAGCCTGGAAATGCCTCTGGCCGAAATCAAATCGGAGCTTATCCGCCTGGCCGAGTCGCTGTAAATGCCAACGTCCGAATCACGAAATGGTGTTCTGGTGGTCGATAAGCCCGCCAACATAACATCGGCGGGGGTTGTGGCAAACATAAAAAAGTTGCTTGGGGTTAAAAAGGTCGGCCATTCCGGTGCCCTGGATCCCTTTGCCACGGGAGTGCTTCTGTGCTGTATTAACAAAGCGACCAAACTGGCGCGATTCTTTCTGCAAAGTCGCAAAACCTATCGGGCGCTTCTCTATTTGGGGATCGAGACCGACACCCAGGATGCGACGGGTCGGATTACCGCCACAGGGAAGATAAAAGACATCTCCCCTGAACAGGTCTACCCTGTTGTCGGGAGCTTTGTCGGGGAACAGGATCAGCAGCCGCCGGCATTTTCAGCACTGAAACACAAGGGTACGCCGCTGTACAAGCTGGCACGACAGGGGACCCCGGTATTGAAGCCACCCAGGCGGGTGACCATTGACCGGATTGATCTTCGGAATGTTTCTCTTCCGGAGGTAGAGTTTGATGTCACCTGTTCCGCCGGCACTTACATACGGACCCTCTGTGCCGACATCGGTCGGCAATTGGGTTGCGGCGGGCACTTGAAGGCGTTACGGCGTCTTCAGAGCGGGCGGTTTTCGATCAGCGAAGCTCACGGGATGGAGGATATTGCAAAACTCACCCGAAACGGCACGATTTGGGACCGGATTATCCCGATGGCCGAGGCACTCAGGGGGGTCCCCTCCTGGCGGGCCGGGTCGTTACTGATGAAAAAATTGCCCACGGCCGCCCCTTAACCCGTGAGGACGCCAGGGGGCGCCCGATACCGACGGAAGGCATGCTCAAGGTGGTGGACGGTTCCAACCGGCTTCTGGCTGTTGTATGCTGTCCGAGGGAAACACAAGTTTTTAAATATGAAGGGGTGTTCGTCTGAGGCGGCGGCTGCAGATAAACGCGTCACCGGTCTCACGACATGACCGGAACACACCCGCACCATTTACGTCGAAAAAGAAAAAGTTTATCCTAAACAGAGGAGGGTAAAAAAAGTGGTATTCACGACGGAAGACAAAAAAAAGCTGATCGAAAAGTACAAGCTGCATGAATCGGACACCGGTTCTCCGGAAGTGCAGATCGGGCTACTGACGTTCCGAATTCAATATTTAACCGAACATCTCAAAGTTCACAAAAAGGACCATCATTCCCGCCGGGGCCTGCTGATGCTGGTCGGCCGGCGCCGAAGGCTGCTCAACTATGTGAAGAGCAAGGATGTTCAACGATATCGAGATATCATCAGCACACTCGGATTGAGACGATAGTCCATTTCGGATGTCGACATCATCGGACCGGAGTCATCCGGCAGCGATGGAAAAGACCGACGGTTGACCAACACGGTCACGATCGGCAGGGAGAGTAACATGGAAGTAACACTACAGTCAGAGATAGGTGGCAAAACGCTAACCATTCAGGCAGGTAAAGTCGCCAAGCAGGCCTCCGGCTCAGTCGTCGTGGTCTATGGCGAAACCGTCGTTTTGGTGTCGGTGGTTGCCGCACAGGATGAACGTGCACAAGTCGATTTTCTGCCCCTATCCGTCGAATACCAGGAAAAGATATACTCCGCCGGCCGTATTCCCGGAAACTACTTTCGGCGGGAAATCGGAAGGCCCAGCGAAAAAGAGACATTGACGGCCCGGTTGATCGACCGGCCCATTCGTCCCCTATTTCCAAAGGGGTACAAGTTTGAAACCCAGGTCATCGCGACGGTTCTCTCCATGGATAAGGAGAATGACCCGGATGTGCTGGCCATGGTCGGTGCCTCAGCCGCATTGGAGATCTCCGACATCCCGTTTGAGGGGCCGATTGCCAGTGTCCGGGTCGGTCGGGTAAACGGCCAGTTCAAGGTCAACCCGACCATCGATGAATATGACCAAAGCGACATCAACATCATCGTGGCAGGTTCCCGAACCGGCGTGGTGATGGTCGAAGGGGGCGGCCAATTCGTCAGCGAAGCCGACATGCTCGAAGCGATCTTTTTCGGCCATCAGGCCCTGCAGCCGCTCATCGACGTTCAGGAGCAGCTCAAGGAGACTCTTGGCAAACCCAAGCGGATAGTGACGCCGCCGGCCAAAGATGAGGCGCTGGTGGAAAAATTGACATCGGAGGCGTCAGAGCGGATCCGGGAGAATCTCGTCACGCCGGAAAAAGTGGCCCGAAACAAGGCCCTCCGGGAACTCAGGACGGAAATTTTTGAATCTCTGGGTGAAGACTTTGCGGAAAGAAAACGGGAGGTCTATGATATTCTCAGAGATATTCAAAAAAGCATCAGCCGAAACCTTGCCCTCAAGGAAGGTCGCCGGATAGACGGCCGCCGGTTCGATGAAATCCGCCCGATCTCCTGCGAAGTCGGATTGCTCCCGCGAACCCACGGAAGCGCGTTATTTACCCGGGGGGAAACCCAGGTCCTGGGAGTCCTGACGCTGGGGTCCAGTTTAGACGAGCAGCGTGTCGAGACACTCAGCGGCGAAGAGTTTCGGCCGTTTATGCTTCACTACAATTTCCCGCCGTATTCCGTGGGAGAAGTCAAACGGTTCGGGGGCCCCAGCCGACGGGACATCGGTCATGGCGGTCTGTCGACCAGAGCCATTGAGAAAGTGCTGCCGGACAAGGAAGCATTCGACTACACCATCCGGATCGTCTCGGAGGTCCTGGAATCCAACGGGTCTTCTTCCATGGGGACCGTCTGCTCTGCCAGTCTGGCGTTGATGGACGGCGGCATCCCGATCACCTCGGCGGTTTCGGGAATCGCCATGGGCCTCATCAAGGAAGGCGACCAGGTGGTCATTTTATCCGATATCCTGGGCGATGAAGACCACACCGGTGACATGGATTTCAAGGTGGCCGGGACAAAGGACGGCATCACCGCACTGCAGATGGACATCAAGATCAAAGAACTTTCCCGTGACATCATGGAAAAGGCCCTACACCAGGCAAACGCGGGACGACTGTTCATCTTGAATAAAATGACAGACGCCATCAACGCGCCGCGGGCAGAGATTTCCCCCTACGCCCCCAAGATCCTTCGGACAATGATCAATCCCGACAAAATTCGGGATCTCATCGGCCCTGGAGGCAAGGTCATCCGGGGAATCCAGGCCCAGACCAATACGCGGATTGAAGTCGATGATTCCGGTCAGGTAAAGGTCGCCGCATTGAGCTCGGAAGATGGCGAGGCGGCCATGAATGAAATCAATGCCGTTACCAAAGAACCCGAGATCGGTGAGCTCTACGATGGAAAAGTCGTAAAAATTACCGATTTTGGCGCCTTTGTCGAAATTCTCCCAGGTACCGATGGCCTGGTCCACATCTCCCAACTGGCACCGCATCGCGTGCGCAAGGTCAGCGATGTCGTCAAGGAAGGAGATTCGATAACGGTGAAGGTTCTGGATATCGCCCGTGACGGAAAAATTAAACTAAGCCGTAAAGCGGTGCTGGAAGGAAGCAATGGAGCCAACCGTCCATAAAACCGTTCTCAAAAACGGTGTCCGGGTGTTGACCCGCGAGCTGCCGTCGGTCAGAAGTGTTTCCATGGGGGTATGGGTGGCGGTCGGCGCCCGGGACGAAATTCCTGCCGAGAGCGGCCTGTCCCATTTTATCGAGCACATGATCTTCAAGGGCACCCGTCGCCGATCCGCTTACCAGATCGCCAAAGAGTTCGATGCCATCGGCGGCCACACCAATGCGTTTACGACCATGGAAACCACGTGCTATCACGCAAAGGTCATCGACGCCCATATGGCAACAATGGTCGATATTCTGACGGACATCTTCCTGAACTCGGTCTTTGACCCGGCGGAGATTGAGCGGGAACGACCGGTCATCTTCCAGGAGATCGGGATGATGGAAGACACCCCTGAGGAGTACGTCCATTTGCTCTCCGGCGAGGCTTATTGGGGAGACAACGCCCTGGGGCGATCGATTCTGGGTACCCGGGAAAACGTCGCCACGTTCCAGGCGGAAAAAGTAACCGATTTCTTCCACAAATACTACCAACCCGAACGCATCGTCATTTCAGCGGCCGGAAACGTTGACCATAGAGCATTTGTAGAATTGGTATCGCCGGCGTTTGAACCGATCCAGCCGGGAAACGGAACGCCCCCGCGCCAGACCCCGTCGGGGCGCTCCCGGATAGCCGTTCACGAAAAGGATCTGGAACAGGCGCACATCTGCCTGGCAGCCCCGGGCGTGGCCACCTCGGACCCGGCCCGGTATCCCCTGGCGCTGCTGAATACCATCCTGGGCGGAAACATGAGCTCCCGCTTGTTTCAGGAAATAAGGGAGCGCCGAGGACTGGCGTACTCTGTATATTCATTTATCTCTTCGTTTATCGATACCGGCATGGTGGGAGCGTATGCCGGTGTCGCACCTCAAGACGCCGCCGCCGCAACGCAACTGCTGCTTTCGGAGATGAAACGGCTCAAGACGGAGCTGGTCAGCGAATCGGAGCTGCAGGATGCCAAGGAGTTCACCAAGGGCAGCTTGCTCCTCTCCACCGAGAGCGTCGACAACCATATGGTCCGCCTGGCCCAGAACGAAATCAATTTCGAGCGGGACATTCCCCTGGACGAGGTCATCGAAAAGGTTGAAGAGGTCTCCCGGGACAGCATCCTGGAGCTTGCCGAAACGATTTTCAGCTCCGACCGCCTGGCCCTGACCACCCTGGGCCCGGTGTCGCCGGCGGAGCTTCCGAAGGATCCGGCGGACATTCTGTGATCAGCCAATCGGCTGATCCGTTAGCCCGTCTGCCCGTTGGCCCGAAATTCGAAATATTCCTTATTATTCTTTATCGGCCCGAAGTTTAAGAACATGTCATAACGGAACCCTCTGCCAGAACCTAACCCAAATCGTTCCCTGAAATCGTTGTACCAGTCGTCCTGCACCTGTTGATCTCGTTGTACTATCTGATAAAAACACCGCTGGAAATCCTCCTTGAATTCACCGGCCCAATGCTGTATTTTGTGGGCTCAACAAATGAACGACACAACACCTTGCATACAGATCCGGCGTCTGAATCCCGACCAGGACGCGGATATCCCGCTGCCCGACTACATGACGCCCCAGTCGGCCGGCATGGATGTGCGCGCCGCAGTGGAAGATGAGGTGCATCTGGCTCCGGGCGATATCCGCCTCATTCCAACCGGCCTGGCCATGGCCATTCCGAACGGTTTCGAGGTTCAGGTGCGGCCGCGCAGCGGACTGGCGGTTCGCCACGGGATCGGTCTCATCAACTCACCCGGGACCATCGATGCGGACTATCGCGGAGAAGTCCGCATTGCCGTCATCAACCTCGGCCGGGAGCCCTACATCATCCACCGCGGGGACCGGATCGCTCAGTTAATTGTCAGCCGTGTCTTTCAGAGCCGGTTCGAAGTGGTTGAAACCCTTGATGAAACCGATAGGAATGATGGGGGGTTCGGGCATACCGGAAAATAGCGGGGCAATAATATTCACCGCAGAGACGCTGAGGACGCAGAGGTGGGATCTATTAATCAGAATCCCTGAGAGGGGGATTCTGATTAAGGGCCGCCTGCTTCAGGTTCAGGGTATTTCTTCCGTCATGCCGGCCCTTGCCTTCGCAGGGACTGGCTCCGGCCGGCAACCAGAGATGGCCCCTTAAAAAGATCTGGATTCCCCTTCGATCCCGCCAAAGGCGGGACTTAGGGTGTTGAGCCTGTCGAACGACGGATCAAGTCCGGAATGACAAGCGTTGGTGCAGAAACTACCCGACCGCTGACCTAATTAAAGGTTAAATTTAAATAAGGTTAATAGGGTGATCTCTTTGCTTTTTGTCCCCCTCCCTGAATCCCTCCCACCAGGGGAGGGATCAACGTGGCTCCTCCCCCTTTAGGGGGGGAGGCTGGGGGGGGGCGGAATATCGTTTTTCCTCCGAATTACATGAAGTGACAAATGACGGACCCGGAACAACAAACCTTATCGGATGAAAGAGGCAACGGCATCCAGCTCTGCCTGCTGGCCAGCGGCAGCCGCGGCAACGCATTTTATCTGAGCGACAGGGATACGAGCCTGCTGGTGGACGCCGGTCTGTCCGGCAAGGAAATCGAACGTCGGATGGCGCTGCGAAATCTGCGGCCGCAGGATCTGACCGCCATCGTCGTTTCCCACGAGCACATGGATCACATTCAGGGCGTGGGGGTTCTCGCCCGCCGCTACCACTTGCCGATATTCCTGTCGTCCGGGACCCGGGAGGCGGCCCGCGGCCACCTTGGGAAAATCACTGAGATCGAATCCTTTATTTGCGGGGCGTCTTTTCAAATCGGCCGGTGGGCCATCCGACCATTTGCCACATCCCACGATGCCCAGGAATCCGCCGGGTTTACCTTCCAGCAACACGGGATGAAGATCGGCATGGCCACAGACCTGGGGGCCGCCACCGCGCTGGTTCGGGAGCATCTTAAAGATTGCCGGATCCTCATACTGGAAGCCAATCACGACCTGGAGATGCTCGAATCGGGGCCCTATCCCTGGCATCTCAAACAACGGATCAAAAGCCGGCTCGGCCACCTGTCCAATACCGCATCCCGGGATCTTATCGGGGAGCTGCTCCACGACCGGCTCGACCACATTATCCTGGCCCACCTCAGCCAGACCAACAACACCCCGGAAAGGGCGCGTGACGCCGTCGCTCCGGTGCTAAACGGACATCGAGCCAGCCTCTCTGTGGCCGTTCAGGACACCCCCTCCCGGTTATTTCATCTATAGCTTTGGCCTCATCGAAATCAGGGTCGGAATCGGGATCGTCATCAAAGAACTGTTAGGGGTCAAACCTTGCCGGGCTGTTGCCCAAATAGCCATTGAATCGCATGGTTTTAGTTGCTAGGTGTTCATAAACCACTCGAGCACTGAGGTAACCGA
>CAFBRK010000099.1 GCA_903231505.1 Olavius algarvensis associated proteobacterium Delta 3
AAAATCAATCAAGTTAATCCGTACTCGAATCTGACATTGGCTGTGGGCATGACCTAACCCAAAATTCTTTCTTGACTTTCAACGGATTAACTTTGCGGTAA
>CAFBRK010000100.1 GCA_903231505.1 Olavius algarvensis associated proteobacterium Delta 3
CATAATCGGTTACCTCAGTGCTCGAGTGGTTTATGAACACCTAGCAACTAAAACCATGCGATTCAATGGCTATTTGGGCAACAGCCCGTTGATTATTGAC
>CAFBRK010000101.1 GCA_903231505.1 Olavius algarvensis associated proteobacterium Delta 3
CAAATACCGCTTGATGTCTTTGGTGTTGACCACCGAGTTGTTGGATGCGTCGGCTTGTATGTCGCTGGAGTCCATAAACAGCTTGCGGCCCTGGACAAGTCCGGCATCGGCGCATTGAATGACGATTCTTTCAAAAAAGGTTTGGAACGCTTTGGTC
>CAFBRK010000102.1 GCA_903231505.1 Olavius algarvensis associated proteobacterium Delta 3
CACAGGTACTGACGTACCCCTTGCCGTCTATCCGCTACACGGAGCCGGCAAGGCGCCTCGCTTCGCGATTCGCTGCTTACTACGAGAGTGAAGCTGTAGTCCGACTACCGCGAATCTC
>CAFBRK010000103.1 GCA_903231505.1 Olavius algarvensis associated proteobacterium Delta 3
GGAAACGATGACCGCAGAGTCGCAGAGGACGCAAAGGAACTGTATTTTTCCCCGAATCCCTGAGAGGGGGATTCGGGGAAAGAGCCCCAGCAGCATATTGAATTTATATGTATTTTTCCAGACGATCGGTTTGCATTTCGCCCTCTATGTCCTGTTTGTCCTGA
>CAFBRK010000104.1 GCA_903231505.1 Olavius algarvensis associated proteobacterium Delta 3
CCGGCTGCGGGATTATAAAATCGGCCGGCTAAAGACAGCTCTCAGCCCTCTGATTCCTGAAACCTGAAACCCGACACCTGATATCTGTCATCTGCCCTCCGCCCTCCGTGAACTCCGTGAGATAATATTCGCCGAACGTTTACAAATGCAACAACGCAACCCCCCCCTTTGGAGTTTCGACTGTGCCTGGACCCCGACTGAAGCTAGCCGCCCGCAGGGCCGAGCTATTTATGAATTTCGTCCTTCTCAACGAAATTCATAAAAATACATACTCTCCGCGTCCTCTGTGTC
>CAFBRK010000105.1 GCA_903231505.1 Olavius algarvensis associated proteobacterium Delta 3
AGGGGTCAAACCTTGCCGGGCTGTTGCCCAAATAGCCATTGAATCGCATGGTTTTAGTTGCTAGGTGTTCATAAACCACTCGAGCACTGAGGTAACCGATTATGATGGGG
>CAFBRK010000106.1 GCA_903231505.1 Olavius algarvensis associated proteobacterium Delta 3
AATTGGACTTGACAAACGCTGAAAAATGAAACAGGAAAGCAGCAGATAACCCACCTTAATCAATAGAAAAATCAGACCTCATTACGTCTAGCTTGCCACTATGCGTACCCCATTAAAGCAGAATACAGTGATAGCTTGCCTGCTGTAGTGTTAACCGGAGGCTTACTCCGGCGGTCAACTCTCTCATAGGCCTTTCAATGTTGGAATAGCTGAAACCCAGACAGTGGAAGGTGCGGATCGAGTAAAGTTTAATCTTATGCAATCCATAAGCTTCAACGCAGTCCCGGCCTTGACCGGGAGATCACGACCGCTCGTAAAACCCTTCACGCATACGATAACAGCTTCAACGGAGTCCCGGAGTTCACCGGGAGAACACTTGTAGCGACCGCCATAACGGGCCGCATTTTCCATGCTTCAACGCAGTCCCAGCATTCGCTGGGAGATCACCAATTATCTGGGTGTCCCGGCAGGTGATTATACAGGGCTTCAACGTAGTCCCAGCATTCACTGGGAGATCACGCCACCGGACATGCTGTACGAAAAGTACCCGATTGCTTCAACGTAGTCCCAGCATTCACTGGGAGATCACTGCATATATCTCAAACTCTTGTATATACACCGAATATTTGTGACTTTTTGCGAACCACCATTCATTCTGAATTCTTTCGATGATCCGTTTCGCATAATATTTGATAATTCACCGATTTTAAATGATATCATCCTTCCGCGAATCCCCCTGCTTTTCTATGTACGTTTAATGTTCGCGCCAAGGTGGATAAAGCATTCCATACTTTCCACTGGAGCCATAGGAGGCTGACCAGACTTCAGTCACACCTGGCCTTTCGTGCAATTTTTCGAGTGGAAGCGTCCGCAGCAGTGAGACTTCTTCAAGGCATAGGAAGGCATCCCAGATGGGCCAGACATATGCTGAATCTGGGTGAGCCCTCCAACCTGTTGTTATCGCTCGGTTGGCTGATATAGGAATCACTGGATGCAATGGTATCGATTCAAACGCGAGCCATACAGATCCCGGCTTACCCGGAGCCTTACTTTTTGTTGGGGCCTGGCGTTCATGGGCATGTGATCGGACGGCAATGGGATCTAATCCGAAGGAAGATTGTCCCTCGTACTTTCCGCCCAAGAGCGCCACTTTAAAATGTTTTCTTTCAACCCTTTGGGCAAGGCCTCGTAGGTCGCGCAGTAATTTCTGCGCACCCGATGTCATATCCATACGCGTGGGCTTAACATATCCATTGTAGAGTACAGCATCCGTCGCCCAACCAGCCATAAATTCAAGTGCACGACGATCATCTAACATGCCTTTGCATGTCTTGCGGTATATCTCTGGAGGAACTTTTCTCGTTGAGTCGGCCCAATTAAACTCTAGCGATTCAGAACGATAGGTCATGTTAGCCATAAGCTCATTTATTGCACTCTCCGGATCGATCCCCTCGATTACCGCATGGCCATTTTGCCATCCAAGTTTAACATCAAGACCCCTATCAGATGCCAGCACCCGCAGCATCCCAAGAGCGGACAGAAAACCGATGGGCGAAGCAGCCGCCATTCCTTTTATGTCATGCAAGGAATTCCTCCTGTTCTGCAATAGACTGTCGTGCATCCGATGCTCTCAGCAACAACTCCATCTCCGCCAAAGTCCATGGACCCAACTCGGCTTTCAAGGCCGAAAAAGCCTCGATCCAACCACTACCAAGCGTGGCCACCTCAACCCCATGGGCATCTGGATCGGCACAAGGAGGAAACCACGGCCTGCCAAACCCATGATGACTGCCCACCAGATAACGAACTAAGCGATCCGTTTCGTTTGATAACGACAGTGACGCCAGTTCATGCCTAAATCCTTTGGGTATATCTGCCTGTGCATATGCGGCGTATATTTCCGATAGCTTTCGCATACCAGATTTGGCCAAAAGAGGACCAGCAGCCGCATCAATGGGATTACCGTATAGCATCACTTGAAACCGATGCTCTGCTTTTCCTTTGTCGTGTAGTTTCGCTGCGGTCTTCAATCTTTCCAGTTGGTGATGTCCGTCAGCTATCAGTTCAATTTTACGGGTAACGCCTTCAAGGTGCCGCTGCAATTCCACTCGTGCCCCGGAATGCAGGGTTGCGTTAACCTCATCGATTATTCGCCCTCGAAGCACTATTCCCATTGGGTATCGCTCGATCTCGAATTTACCTTTGAAAGCATCAATAAAGGGATGCTTGATTTCGGCTAAAAGAGATCTCAAGGTCGAATGGGCGAATTGGACACGATCTTTATCAACTCCAAACTCAGGCACCAATTCTGTCTCTGCGGCAATAACCTCGGTCACCGCTTCAGAAATCTGTTTTTCCTTTGAGCCGAGCCAGTTCGTTAAATTTGGCACCAATCGGATAACAAGGTATTTTCCCCTATCAAGGCGGCAGTATTCGGCAACGTCCGTAACCGGATTTTTGCTATTGGGATTCCAACCATAATCATCGCAACCTCCGAAGAGGGAAGGAACTATTAGGGTATCCCCTGTTTGTATATCTCGCGGTGACACTAACGCTATATCGTCTGGACCGCGCCAGCGTAAAACCGGAAGCGTTTCCACCAGCTGAGATCGGGGTACAGATACCAGATAATTGGCCCCTTCAATATCTGTTACGTACTGCTGTCGGAGTCCCAATAACCATGATTGCGCTGCGTATAAGGGTATTTCCAATGATTCCCTTGTAAGAGGGGGTTGTAGCTTAACGATGTCATTCCAACTGGAAGGATCTTCTATGGGCAGGTCACTACGCCAGATAATCGATACGTCTGAAGCGCGGTTACCGGCCCCGTGCAACCAAGCAGAAATATCAATCCTTGGTGCATCTGGGCCTGTCTGCGACAGTAATCTGATGTGTGGAGGAAGCAGGGCGGGAGCTTGAGCGGGTTCAGACGGAGGCGGCTGACCTTTCTTCTTAATTATTTTTTCCAGTTCGGTGATACCGAAATCTATAACTCCGTCTTGAGCTACTTGTTTGAGCCACTCCCAAGTATGGTGGATAGCCATCCCATAAATTGGATCTGGAACGGGCGAACCTTTTTTATCGCGCTTCGGATCTCGATAAATAATGACAGCATTAGCAGTCCGAATTTCGCCCATTCGATCTAGCCGACCAAAGCGCTGACGAAGGGAATCAAGAGGCGCGGCTTCTGTAATCAGTGAATCAAAGTCGATGTCGGCACCCACTTCAACAGTTTGGGTGGCAACGATGAAAATTGGCTCTCCATCCGTGCGATTTCTCCCAGCCCTGATTTCCGGAAAAAGACGGGCCATCAGTTGATCCCGGTCATATGGCCGAATACGGCCTGTGAGTAGCTCCGCTCTATGCCTTTGCTTGATAAGGGCCTTCTGGATTCGGCGGGCGCTGTCTACCCTATTAACGACCACTCCGATCACTCGACTATCTTTTACTAAATTCTGAGCCTCTGCCGCCGCAATTTTCACAAAATCTTTTTCAGCGTCGGAACTGTTCAATAAGCGAGCTTTTTTTGAAGACTTCAGACGTTTTTTCAGAACAGGGTGAGAGGTATCTTCCTTTGATAATCTGATTTCATCTACATCTGTCTCCGTAGGAGTCGCGGTCATCGTAATCATGCGAACATTGGCCCCGTAGCGGCAAGAGGCCTGCACCGTCTGAATAAAGGGCGTCGAGATATGGGCTTCATCAACAATGTATAGGGCATCGTTGCCGACAAATCCGGCGTGTAGTGGAGCCATTCGTGTACTCACTCCATAACCGCGATGCAGCAACCTAGACCCGATCTGGTCTACCGTAGACACAAGGACGGTTACTCGCTCCGGGTACAATACCCAATCGTCATCACCATGCACTCCACCACGGAGGCGAACAACTTGAATCGGTCCTATCCGTTGATTGAATTCATCTAAGGCTGGTTCGGATAATGCGTTAGCAATCCGCTGGGCACGGTTGTATGCCTCGTCCACAACAACACGGCGGTCTATAATGAAGGCTATCCGACGAGCACCACCATGGGCGGCTGCGAAAACTGCAGCATCAATCATGCTTGTCTTGCCAGATGCAGTGGGCACATTAACGGCGTTAAATTTTTCGCCAGATGTCAATCGGTGGGCTGCTTCCGCTTGCCAGGGAAATGGCTCATACCCGTGAATTGTCCGAAACATGTGATCGAAGTTCATAATGGAATAAACCAAGCTTCAGTTTAATGGGCGAAACAGTCCCACACCGTAAAAACGCAGTCTTCCCGCCAGTAGTGGACCCGCGATCGGTTCATCAAAATGTACGGTGGCATGATACCGGGGTTTTTTAACCGGAACTCGAAAGGCAGGGGGTGCTCCCTGAAATACGCTAAAACTGAATATGGTAACCTCTTTAGGTTCCGGATAGCCTGCAAATTCAAGAGATTGGCGCAAAGCACGACGCAAACGATCCTCTGTAAGGCGCTTCGGTGGACGATCAATAACCACTGGTGTAACCGTTGCCCATTCACTTGACGGGCGAGTCCATGTTTGAATCTTTAATGCAGCAGGTAGGACTTCATCCGGAGCGGGAGAGGATAGTTGGCCAATTCGCCCATCGGGTAACCGAAGGTTGTGAATTTGATCTATGGCTCTCAATAAAACGGCTCGCTCATTCATGTCTACTGATGCCGGAATCGAGACTCCAATTCCCATGACCCGACCTTTTGCATAGCGGTGCCCAACATCGGGCAAAGGAACCCATCCGACATGCACCCCTTTTGTATGCCCATGTACCGCTGCAGGGCAATTATCACCAAGTACAGACATAACCGCCCGTCGAAGTGCACGCCCAAGATATGCCGCAGTATCTGCACCATGCATGGTCCCGCTTATGCGTAAGGGGATCAACAACGTACCATCGCTTTTTATGGTCGTCGCGGATTCAAAATTGCGGCGATACCGGGTTAAAGTCTCGCATGTGGAAACCGGTCGACGGATACCCCCTGAGAGTTCAAATACAGAGTCAAGTTCGTTGAGGCGGCCGGGTAAAGTCGTTCTGATGAATTCGGTACCCCTTTCGTCAGGTACCCAATAGGCCTTTGTGGGCATTCTGCCCGAAGCGGCTGTTATCAACGCCATCGAATGGGATGTTCCGAGGTGAGTGACACCACTTGCGATCTCATCGAGTGTAGCGAGAGCTTCAGAATTTGTATCGACATTCCAATCGTAATAAAGGATTGGCTCTCCCAATATGACCGCAGATGGGAAATGTCGCGGTTGACGCCAGCGATATACGGGGTTTTCGAATTCTTCTTGGCCTTTTTTCCCCTTTCGCTTTATCAAATCACCAGGCGGTACATAATTTACCGGAGCTGTTGACAGATCTGCAGGTGGTGAATAAATGGATGGTGCCGGTAATGCCTCCAACCACTCGAGTGCGCTCCTTCTTTCTGGGGTCATACCGATACCGCTGCGATAGGCCGACGCCACCATGGCTGAGAATAAGCGGGCTGGATGCGGTGGCCACTCAGCTATCGAAGGATCATTTGCCCGAGCGGCATAATAGCGTCCTGATGGATAAATAACCTTCAGATACATGACTATTCACCACTTTTTGCGTTTCGGCTCCGATTCACCAATGTGGTCAGGCGTTTGTTTGCATAAGCAATGAGTGGTTCCTGACGCCACTGAAATCCAAATTTTGAAGCCGCCTCAAGAGAAGCTTCAAGGGCTTCAAGGCACTTTTCTGAGGTAATCGGGAAAATTTCTGTATCCTCAAGTGCACGGCCAATAATTTCGATCTCTGGACTCTTTGTTGGAAATAATTCACATCCGGAACGCAAGTTGTACCCGGCGTCCATCTGGGCAAGAAGTCCATAGAGGCCCAGTGCTGCGATCGTAGTTTGGCAGGCATGGTTGCCGTCATCGTTATCTCCAAATCGAAGTCGACGAAGGCCGGAGCATGAAACAATGCTTGTCTGAATCGCTTCTGTGATCACGGCACCCCGTTCAGATAGGTTTGGAACGCTGCCGAAACCTTTCACGGAAGGATCGACACCCTTATCCCTGGGTGCTGCTTTTTTATCTTCGTCGACTTCAAACAGGCGATCCGGATCTTTGGATTGATAGAGAGGGCCGGCATCCTTTCGAATATCCATTGGATCGAATTTGACAGCGCCACTTTGAATAGGAAGGGCGTCCAGCCCGACTATCTCAGATGTCAACAGACGCGGAAGCTTCGCCACCAATGGGCCACCACCGCCGTGACTGTCCCAGCCGCCAAGGGCCAAGGTGATTGGTGCGTGCGAATAAAGTGCCTCTGCCTTCTCGGCGCGCGCTGCATAAATAGCCATTCCGATTTCAGATTTTGCAAAGGGTACACCATCTATCGTCGTCAGACGCAGTGTCGCATCATATATCCGGTGCGATAGCTGGAGTACCGAATACCGCTCTTCGCCGGTTTCCGCGGGAATGACTAATTCAATGTCCGGGTACCGGATAAAATTTCGTCTATGGGCATCTAGTACAGCCATTTCAACCCGGTTTGCTTGACTTTGAACCGAGTCGAGTAGAACCGCATCACGTTTTTCGCCGTCGATCCAGGCAGGTCTGAAAATATGCTGCCCCTGATCGTAGGTCGGAGGAAACACTAAACCGTCTGCATTTGCTGGTTTTAAATTGACGGTCAATCGGATTGCAGATGCAGTGGAGACTGCGGACGAGAGAGTAGAATAAAGATCGGACATGGCGCACCTCTCAGAATTAATGGGTTTAGTAATGATATTAATAGGTTTTGAAATAGTATATGATAATGATAATAAACTTTTTTGCGCCAAATTAGGAAGGTTATGATTTCATAACAACGATTTTATTTTTTAACAAGCGCAAGGAATTTGAAGCAAAATCTGCACAAATTGGGCCAGGATCAGATCATTTTCATATTATCGGGGCAAGGTAGAAAGTGGGACACGTTTGGGTTCCCGTAATTGTCCTACTTTTGGTAATAACTTCTTTAATGGCTCAGTTAAAAACAGCGAAATTTAATGAACATTTATTATACGGGTGCTTTCAGAGGCAAAAATCGGTTAAATTCGGTGGAAAGAAAAATATTTACTTTTCATTATACTGATTTTCAGAATAACACCGACCACCTCGATGCCGATGCTACCCTATTCAAGGTGTCGTCATAACCATCCCACGTCAGAATCATCTCATAATTTTCCGATCATTCTCCGGAAACACCGAGCATCAGACGCCATAAACTATTCCAGTGATACCCTCTGATACACGGTCATGATACAGGATAGATCATCTGATGTATCACCCGAATTCCATACAGGAATTTTTATGTCGAATTTTCGTTGCATGCAATTACATAAATTTTAGTGAACACTATAAACATTCACTGTGATATCATTCGGTTCAGTTCATTATTCATCATCACGTCATGGGGGATATACCATTACGTTCGACGTAAAGGGATGATAGCCCCTCCGAAAAGATCAAGTTCCTGCTAAATATTGGTCCCATAAGGTCTTAATGTCGATTCCGTCGGTAGTGTACCAACGTTTAGGTCCCTGTACGGAATCGCTACTATATCCTTCTTTCTTAAGGCATTTTTTTGCGAGTTCACTCATTGAAACCAATTCGTCATTCCACAAAAGATGTTTTCCTGAAATGGTTGCTTCATAACCGGGCAGCTTATTTCCTCTATAGTCGTGGAGGTATAGGGTCTGTCCATCTTGAACGAGTCCAGCTTGGATAAGTTTACTCAAGTCTGTTTTAGGCTGTTTCTTTCTAAATCTTATTTTTCGATTAGGCTGATCTTTTTTAGGCGAGAAGTTGTCTGACCCATCAGACTTTTTTTCAAGATTAAACAACCTTTTTAATGTGTCATTTGGCGTTTTATCGACAAAAGGGATTGCTTGACTTTGAAGAAATTTATAAACTCCGTCATCGATTTCAATTGTCTTCATGGCCTCCTCCTATTTATCTATTCATAGTTTAGAATAAGAATAGCCATAAGATTAATTCTTGTCAAGCTTTAATTATAAGAATAGTCCGAAATCTTACATTCTTATCTGCTTTTCTTTTTCTACAGAAAGGGATTTCATTATTTAAGAGAAAGTAAATATCTGGAATCAATCATTTAATCGGATAATCAGAGGAAAAAGTAGCAGGATCATGGAATGATACATGGAAATTTACAGGGGGATGGATAGGGATGATACCAATGATTTTTTAGGTCAAGTATCATAGGGTTACATGGTTTATCTATATGGAATCATTAGGATTATGTATCAGGTAGCATAGGGGCTTGGGTCATGGGGGTTGCGTGGAAATTAATTATTTTGGAAATATTACGTTAAATCGGGATGTTAAGATATAGTTTCGTAAAAAATATATAATATTTTACACTCGTATGAGAAAGTCTCTGGGCCTCATTCTCAAAATCCGTTCTTCAAAGTCCTTTTTCGGTCCACGCCTGTTTTTCAATTCGGCTTTGATTTCCTTGTAAACCCGGACGAAATCGGCAGGCGTTTTGATTTTATGATCTCTACAAAACAGGTAGCTCTGCATTTCGGCCATTCGGATCTCGACTTCTGTGAGCTTTATCTTTCGCCAGCCTAGGAGCCATTTTCCATGCTTCAGATGGTTAATCCGTTCATAGGCTAAATGTTTTACCTGGTTGGCTTCAAAAAAGGCCTCGATATCGAATGCGGCCAGATCCCTGAGTGTTTTGATTCCGGTTTTCACCAGAAGAGCAGCAGCCCCGGTTATGCACCATTCACTATGAACGCACGGTTTGAGATTGATTTTTGAATACCGAGGATACATTACATATTCAAATGTCGGTCCACCATAGTACCAGGTCCTTTCCCCGAACAACCCCCTATCAGCATATTTGTTCCTGGTCTTCCCCTCAAAGGCATCATACCTACCACTCGTGGAGAGCCATCTCTTATTGAGCGTTTCGGCGATTCTGTCCATGGCGGTCTCCGCTTCCCGCTCGGATGAGCAGGGAATGTCCCGCGAAAATTCAATATAGCTGATCTTGTAAGGATAAATACGCCGTCCGTTATCATGCATTAACTCGGCATCAAATTCACACAACAGATCAATGAATCGAGTCGTTGGGCACGTGATTTCCAGTGCCGTCCTATAGCCCCATTTTCGAGCGGGATTCGAGGCGAACCTGACCTCGAAGTGACGAGCCTCCTTTGTCAGAAGGTCCACTGGGAGGGTCCTTTTGATGGTTTCAAGTGGTACCCTGCTAATAACTCGGCACCTGTCGGTGTAATAACAGTATTTTATTTTGGGACTAATCATATGGCGGTGTGCACATTAGAAACTCCATGGAGGGGGACAGGGGAAGGCGCTCCCTGTTCCCAGCTCCATGGTTTTTCGCGTTTCAAGACCTACTACTTGAGAAGTCCCTTCTCCTTGAGGTAGTTAATCTTCTCGGCCAGGAAGAGATCATCCATGCAGCGACTGCAACAAATATGATCTTTATGGGACTGGAAAGTCGAACATGTGGCTTCGTAATAGTCCAGCTCCTTTATTCCACAAATGGTACAGAAACGAGGGCCTATTTCATTAAGATAAGATATTATGGCCTCTCGTGAGCAAAGCTTTCCCTCCGGTCCAAATTCATCATGCATTTTTCAATACCTTTCATTTATGGCTACCTCATTTGGCGCCACTCTGCTTGTGCTGCGAGCCGGCATCACCATGATGTCCGGCTCTTTGACCCCAATGGGGCAGCACAAATAAAAACTTTTATTCCGTATTTTCGATTATCGTTTCATACGGCCCTCCTTTCGTTGTTTGTCCGTCCGACCCTTAGTAGGGTATTCCCCAGCCTGCGTTTATTGGAAAATCACCGCCTATGCGGCTCTTTTTAGGACTGAGGCAGGATTTCGTGGGTTTTATCGACCCGCCCTCGCCGATACGGCCAGAGGGAACAGTCAGGGGTAGGGCATTTCGCCACCTCGGCTGTCTGATCGTTACAGCACCATCGGCAGTAGTGCCGGATTGCCCTGTAGCGCTTTTTCGCATCCTGTTTGCCCCTTCCCATCCGGAATTGATGGAGGTCGCAGTCTCGGTGTTGGCAGTCTCGGACTTCGGAGTGCGACCATCCCGAGCAGTTCAAACACTTTTCGCGGCAGGCACTTCGGCGAGTTAAGTTTAGGATTTTGTGACCGTCTTTTGATTGGATTTTGCACTTCATTTGGAACATCCTTCGGCAGAACGTAAAAAAGCCCTTCGAACAGCCTTTTTCTTGACTGCTCGAAGGGCTCCTGTGATCTGCCCTCTACTTTTAAACGGGATTATTATTGAAGGAGGTTTGTAATTTGCTTCGTATTTACCAGGACAAGCCCCTCTGTGATACCGCTGTCTCGGAGGCACGCCTCAACCTGTGGTGTGATATTGATCAACCCACGCCGGGTGGGTACCTCGAACCAGAGTTCTTTGCGATATGAGTTCATTTTAATACCCTATACTGTTCCGTTATCGTTTTTGGGGTATTTACAGCCGAAACTCAGGCATTTGTTTTTGTGATAGAAATAGGATTCAAGGATTCCAGGGTTCAAGGGGTCGAGTGAAAGACTAAAAAGACATGGGGCATCTAAATATTGAAAGAGCATATTTAGATAATTCAATCAGAGACCTTCAGCGTTAGTCGAAAGAATCATCATTTCATCAACCAAACCCTTGAACCCTTGACCCCTTGGCTCCTTGGACCCTATTAATAAACCACCTCCGTCATCTGTATTACTTGGGGATGACCCGAATCCAACACCGGTGAGGAAACACTCCCGCTATTTTAACCTTGCCCCCAACGCTCTTGCCTCCTCCAGATAGACACCGGCGTCACATTCCATAAGCGTGTCAATGGCCACGATAATGGACTCCCTGGCCATTTCAGTCTTCCCCTGGGAATGGTACAGGTGGCTCAGGCCCACATAAGCCTGTCCAAGGATTCCTTTTGCGCCGATGGCCTTGGCGACCTGAATGGCCTGCTGGTAATGGGCTTCACATTGGTGGGCCGCATTTGCCGATGTCTTAATCAGAAAGCCGAAGCTGCGAACAATTGTCGAAATGGACACTCGGGCCTTTGCTCGAGTCATTCCCAGGAAAATGTTCCCGAGAACGAGTTCCGAGAATCCGTAACGCAGACGGGCATCGTTTTCGAGCCATGTCCGCTGTAGGTGCTGTATTTTTTCAATCCCCTCCTTGATGTGCCCTTCGGCCACGGCGACCACGGCCAGGTAAACTTGGGCAGGACTGCCCAGCACTTCGCTGCCGTGATGTCGGGAGTGCTCCACGACTTCCTTCAGCAGCGGCTTGGCCGCCTCAAACTGACCGTCGGATACGTAACTCAAACCGAGAAACAGCATGGGAATGTTCGTATACAATGGATCGGCAGAAGCTTCCACGGCGTGCCGGTTACTGCGAATGGCTTCCTCAAAATCGCCCTCTGAGAGAAAGCCCCAACCCCTCACCACATGCCCCCAGATGATGCCTCTGACATTGGCAGATGTTTCACCATATGTCAGAAGCGTCTGGCCGGATTCGTGGATCTTGCGGCTCATGCCCCTGGTCCAGTGGATGAATCCGAAGGCATCCTGGGATTGATAATACGGGAAATGGTCTGTCTCCAGATGCTTTGCCAACGCCAGGGCCGATTCTGCGTGGGCCTGGGCGTCATCCAAAAGCCCCAGTTCCACACAGATCCATGGGAGCCATGAGCAGGTATAGGCCCGGAGCCGTTTGCTGCCGATGTCTTTAGCGATACCCAGGGCCCGCTGCAACAGGCGGTAGGATTCTCTCAATTTTTCACGACCCCACTTGGCAATCCCGAGTCCGACTAGAAATAGCCCCCGGATTTCCCTGTCGGCAATGGACTCGGCCAGAGTCATGTGCTCCTGCAGGAGCTTTTCAAGCTCCTGAAACCGGCCCCGGAAATAGAACACCGGTGCCCAGTCGGTTAGTACGTCGATAATCAGCGTGTCTTCATCCGTGGACCGGTTTGGACGGCCGGCCAGAAGGTTGTGTGCTTCCGTGTAATGCAGGTGAGACTTTTCGACGGCATGCTGTTTGAGGCTTTTTCGACCGGCCTGAACCAGGTAGTCCACAGCTTTATGCAGGGAACGGCCCTTTTTGAAATGATACGCCAGTGTTTCGAAAAACGCTTCCAGATCATCTGGATACAGGCCTTCGATTTCCCGTCCGATCCGCTCGTGGATTTCCTGGCGTTCGGTTTTAAGCAGTCCCGAATAGACAATGTCGCGGGTCAACGTGTGCTTGAACTCGTACGCCGGTTCCGGAGCCCTCGCGGTGGCCCGGATCAGATCAAGGCCTTCCAGCTCATCGAGGCTGGACTTCAAATGGTTCCGGTGCAAGGTGGTTTTGTCCAGAACATCGAACCCGAATGAGCGACCAATGACCGATGCCTCCTGAAGGATATGTTTCATTTCGGGTCGGAGGCGATCCAGCCGTGCGGAGATGACGCCGTTGATGGTTCGGGCGATTTCCGATTTGCGGATCGATCTCGCCAAATTCCATGAGCCCCTGGACTGGTGAAGCATATCCGATTCGACAAGGGAGTTGGTGACCTCCTCCAGGTAGAACGGATTGCCTCCGATATGTTCCTCTATAAATGTCGCGAGTCCCGGCGGCACGTGGTCCGATCGAAGCATGGAACTCACCATGCGTTGGGTATCCGATGGGGACAAGTCGTTTAACCGGATCTCCTGGTGGGGGATCCTGATTCCTGCCGTAAGGCAATGGCGGATCGGCGCAAACGGTGGCCGGTATGCTATCAGAAACAGGACCGGGTACTCGAAATTCGAGAGCATGGATTGAAGCAGTTCCATCGTCGACGGATCCGCCCATTGAAGATCTTCCAGAAAGATGATGGTCGGTTGCTTGTGGGCGACCGCTTCACAGAATGTTCGAATGGCATCCTGGAATCCGGATACCCATTGGTCCGGATCGATCCCTTCGGCTCCTCCGCCTTCGGAAAAAAGCCCTTCCAGGTATCGGGTGATGTCATCACTTTCGACGTACTCGGCAACGCCGGTCGTCACCTTGCTCCGTATTGTCTCCGGCCCGTCTCCTTCAAGGATCTGAAAATAGCGTTGAAGCAGATCAATGACCGGAAAATAGCGAATATTCCGGGCATAGGCATAGGCGTATCCTTCGCACCAGTGGATGACGTCCAGATTCAGCGTCGCTTTGAATTCTTTGACAAGACGGCTCTTGCCGGTCCCGGCATTGCCACATATGGAGATGATACCCACTTTGCCCTGTTGGAGGTCAGCCGCGGCGGTCAGCAGTCTGTCCAGTTCAGGCTGCCTGCCGACAAAGTCGGCTTGCAGTCTCGATTCGCCATGTGTGGATGCCGGTTTTTCCTTCACTGCGAGGAACCTGTAGACGGGAATCGGGTTGATTTTCCCCGTGACATGACAGGATTCGAGAAATTCGAAGGAGAAAAGGCCCACGGTCTGTTGGTAGGTTTCCTGGCCAACGAGGATGTCCCCGGGCTGGGCTACGCTCTGCAGCTGTCTGGCAAGATCAATGGCATCGCCGATGCGCCTTTTTCCCAGCAGGTCGCCGTTTGGGTCACCGGTGCCCATCATACCGGTATGAATGCCCGTTTTGAGGTTTAAGTCCTCCCCGATGCGCTGTCGGATCCGGTGTCCCAGATCCTCTAGGGTGTCATGGATTTCTCTGGCGGCTTGAATCGCCCGGACAGCGTCATCGTCATGTGATACCGGCGTTCCAAAGACAGCCACGATTTCATCACCGAAAAAACGTTCCACAGTCCCGGAATATTTTTGTACGATTCTGGCGCCTTCGGCAAACAGGCGGCCCATAAACGCCTTGACGTCTTCGGTATCGGTCGCCCCGGTCAGGAGGTTGTACCCGGGGAGCGTCGAATATAGAACGCTTACAAATTTCCGATCCGTCTCGCCGCCGCCGGGTGGGGGCCCTTCGTAGTGGATGTATTCAAGGCTGGAACCGCACTGGCCGCAGAATCGGAACGTCTCCGGGTTGTTGAATAAACACTGCGGGCATTTCATGGTGTGGTTGCCTTTTCTTTATGATCGGCAGTAAGCGGCGCGACAAACGGAGCGGCGGCAGCGCGATATCGTTTTTGGGATGGTCATTTTCCATAGCGGGAATGGGCGTTTATGTCAATTTTCGGGTGATATCAGATGAAACCGTTACACAGGGCCTGCCATGAATCGCACCTATAGCGATTGTCAGAATTCCGTTCCGAAACCTGACTTAAGGTTCAGGGTGTGGCTTTTTCTCTGCAGGATGTGAAAATTTCGGCTCAGCCTTCATGACGGCACCCGTACATCACATATCAGATGGAGGAAAACGATGGGTCCCCGGGCCTTTGCGGGAAAGCGTGTCGTGCCTTTGCCAAAACCGTTCAAGGGGGGAGGCTCCGGTCTGACGCTGTAAGATTCATCTTGCAGAGAAAAAGCCACACCTTGAACCCCTACCTCCAATCGGAACATATTTATGGCAACGGCTATAAAGCGGGATCGGTTTACCGGCGGGCACCGATGATGGCGCGGAGCACCCCGGGGTGTGTTTGGGATCTCCAAAAGTGATTGACAAAATCTGGTTACTTGACTAAAAAACTCAAGAAATTTCTTGAGCGTTGAGATTTGGAAAACATATTTTTGATATAATTACAGTTTGTTAAGTTGCTTGTGGCAAATCGCCGGGAACCCCCTCAAGTATCCCGCCTGCTCGAATCCCGAGACGTAAAAAAAAGATTGACAGAATCTGAACATCTTGACTAAAAAGATCGGAAAGTTTATCGACTTGAGAGATCAAGAAATATCCCGAGCATAAACATCAAGAAAGGGATTATGTTCAGACCGCACAAGAGAGATCAATATGCCCTCCGAGCTATTTTCGAACTGGCCAAACGGAAAGGTACCGGACCGACGAAAATCTCCAAGATCGCCAGTGCCCAGCGGATTCCCGTACGCTTTCTCGAGGTCATCTTGAGTCAACTCAAAGGGAGCGGCCTGGTCGCCTCCAAGCGGGGCTTTTATGGGGGCTACGCCCTGGTCCGGGATCCCGAAGATATCACCGTCGGAGACATTTTCCGCTTTATGCGGGGTGAGAAAAACAATGTTCTGTGTGTTGCCGGTGATTCGGATGCGCACTGTCCTTTCTACGGCAATTGTGCCCTGGCACCCCTGTGGAACCGGGTGCAGGCGGCGGTCTACGATATCTACGATAACACCACCATCAGGGATTTGATGAATAACGAAAACAGCGGCACCGATTTATCGGCCGCCGATGCATTGGTGAACGGGGCAACGATCGACAAACCGAACATATAGGAACCCTTCATATGGAAAAGAGCACGTTTAGGTGGATTGGTATCCTGGCTGGAGTTTTCATTGCGATGGTCTTCAGTATCAAGGCGGTCGGGGTGGAGCGCCTATCGGCGGTATCGGAGCCGCCCAGAGCGGATGTGATTACCATCGACGCAATGAAGGTTTTCGGTCCGCTGAGCCGTCCGCCGGTTGAGTTTCTCCATGACCGGCATACCGAGGCGTTGGAAAAGAAGAATAAGGACTGCCTCATTTGCCACATAAAAAGGGACGATGTGCAATCGACGCTCTATATGCGCACGGAAGCGGTGGACCAGGAAGCCCTGATGGATATCTACCATCTGAACTGTATTGCCTGCCATCGGGATACCGCGTCGGCGGGTGAAAAGAGCGGTCCTGTCGTCTGCGGCAACTGCCATACCGGAACGAGCAAGGTGGTATCGGTCCGAAAACCTATGGGCATGGATAATTCCCTTCACTTTCGCCACGTCAAGTCCCTCGATAAGAAGTGCGAGACCTGCCATCACGTTTACGACGAGCAGAACAAAAAGCTGGTTTATGAAAAGGGAAAGGAAGGATCCTGCCGATACTGCCACGGTGAGGAAAAAGTAGAAAATCGGATTTCCATGAGGGAAGCGTCTCATCTTTCCTGTGTCGCCTGTCATCAGCGGCTCGAAGCCAAGAAGAAAAAAGCCGGCTCGGTGGACTGTGGCGGATGCCATGACCCGCTGGAACAGCAAATGGTCGAAAGGCTGGCGACGGTCCCCCGAATGGAGCGGAATCAGCCGGACATGGTGTTTGTCAAAACCGGCGTATCCCAGGATCCCGGACAGGCCAGTCGGCTTCAGGTAAATCCGGTGCCGTTCAACCATCAGGCCCACGAAAAATACAATGACACCTGCCGTGTCTGCCACCATGCGTCCCTGACATCCTGCAGTGAATGCCATGTGATTGGCGGATCGGAAAAAGGGAACTACATTAACCTCCAGAAAGCGTTTCATCAGCTTCGAAACGAACAGAGCTGCCTGGGATGCCATGAATACAAGCAACGAGAGAAAGCTTGCGTTGGATGTCATGGTGCTATCCCGAAGGACCGGAAACCGGATACGGCCACCTGTCAGACCTGCCATATGACGCCTCCAGCCGGCATACCGGTGGAAGCGCTCCGGCCCGATAATAAAACCCTGGCCGCGCAGATGCTGAAGGATCGGGAACCCACCACACAGGTCTATCCGGAAGAAGACATTCCGGAGACGGTCACGATCGGAGGTCTTTCCAATCTTTTCGAGCCGGCCATCCTTCCCCATCGGAAGATCTTCAACACGTTATATCAGGGGACCCGGGACAACGGTCTGGCCACGTATTTCCACGATAACCCCGGCACCTTGTGCCAGGGTTGCCATCATCACAGCCCGCCGGCCAAGAAGCCGCCGAAGTGTGCAAGCTGCCACGGGAAACCGTTCAATGAAAAGGACCTGTTCAAACCCGGCCTGGCCGGTGCCTATCACCGGCAATGCATGGAGTGCCATGCCGCCATGGAACTGAAGAAGCCGGACTCGAGGGAATGCGCGTCCTGCCACAAGGAAAAGAAATAGATTCGCAATAACAGCGTGAGGTGACATCCATGACCATATCACGACGAAAGTTTCTGGGATGGCTCGGTGCCGCCGGTCTGGGCACAACGGTTGGCTCTTCGGCCCGCGCCGCGGCTAAAGGGGAATTTTCCGGATTTCCGGACAGCTTCGGAGTGTTGCATGATACGTCACTCTGTATCGGCTGCCGTCTCTGCGAGAAAGCCTGCAATGAGGTCAATGAGCTTCCCAAACCGGACCGCCCGTTCGACGATCTGCAGGTCCTGGAAGAGCGGCGACGCACGTCGGCCGGCAACTATACGGTGGTCAATAAGTACGGGACCCCGGCAAATGGAACGCCTCCGATTTTCCGAAAGAATCAGTGCAATCACTGCCTCGAACCGGCGTGTGCGTCCGCCTGTTTTGTCCGGGCATTTACCAAGACTCCCAAGGGACCGGTGACCTATGACGCGTCGGTCTGCGTCGGTTGCCGGTATTGTATGATTGCCTGCCCCTTTGAAATTCCGACGTATGAATACGACGAAGCGCTTAGCCCCCGCATCCAGAAGTGCACCCTGTGTGCCCCGCGCCTTGAAAAGGGGTTGTTGCCGGGCTGTGTCGATATTTGCCCCACGGAGGCGCTCTCCTTCGGAATACGGGAAAATCTGTTGAAGATCGCCCGGGAACGGATCCGGAAATTTCCGGATCGCTACGTGCCCCATATCTATGGCGAACATGAGATGGGCGGCACCAGCTGGCTCTATCTCTCCACGGAACCGTTCAACGAAATCGGCCTACGGGAGGACCTGGGCACGACGCCGGCGCCGACACTGACCGCCGGAGCCCTGGGGTCGGTCCCGGTCATTGTGGGCCTCTGGCCGGTGCTGCTCACCGGGATTTACGCCATCTCGAAACGGAAGGACAAGATCGCCGCCGAAGAGCAGGCGGGTGCGGTCGCGTTGGCCGCCGAACAGGCCCGGGCCGAGTCCAAGGCCGAGCTGGACAAGGCATTGGAGCAGGCCAAGAAGGAACAGGAAGCCATGGTTAAAATGGCCGTCAAGAAGGCTCTTGAAGAAGCCGAAGAAAAGCAAAAGGCCGAGGCGGAAGGCGATGCCGGTGATTCCGGACCGTCCGAAGAAACCGACAAGGCATAGAGGGAGGAAACCTGATGTCCAATGAAGGCACTACAGCCGGCAAATTTCAAATGACTCCGTTTAATATGGTTGCCGGCGTCATCGTAATCCTCGGCGTGATTGTGACGATCCTCCGATTTACCGGTGGGCTGGGTGCCGTTACCAACCTCACCGACTACAACCCCTGGGGTATCTGGATCGGGTTTGACCTGCTGGTCGGTGTCGCTCTATCCGCCGGGGGGTTTGTCACTTCGGCCGCCGTATACATTTTCGGATTGAAAAAATACCACTCCGCCGTCCGTCCGGCCATCCTGACCGCCTTTCTCGGCTATGCCCTGGTGGTTCTGGCCCTGCACTACGACGTCGGCAGACCCTGGCGTCTGCCGTATCCGTTTATCGTTCAGCAAGGGACGTCTTCGGTACTCTTTGAAGTGGGTGCCTGTGTCGCCCTCTATCTCACGGTGCTTTTCATCGAGTGGAGCCCCACTGCCATGGAATGGCTGGGACTAAAGAAGATCCGGGGCATTGTCATCAAGCTGACGCTGCTGCTGACCATTTTTGGTGTGATTTTGTCGACCCTGCATCAGTCCTCCCTGGGAGCGCTGTTTTTGATCGCACCGTCCAAGCTGCACCCCCTCTGGTACTCGAAATATATTCCGATCTACTTCTTTGTCTCGGCGGTGATTGCCGGACTCTCCATGGTCATTTTCGAGAGCACCCTGTCCCACCGATACTTTCATGACAAGATGGACGAAACCCATCTGGCCGAAAGCCGGGGGGTGACATTGGGATTCGGAAAAGCTGCGGCCTACACCCTGGCGGGGTATTTCCTTCTCAAGGTTATCGGGGTCGCGGCGGACAACGACTGGCACTACCTGGCGACCGGATACGGCGCCTGGTTCCTGGTGGAACTGCTCGGCTTCATCGCCCTGCCGTGCTTTGTGTATGCCGTCGGGGTTCGGGAAAAGAACACAACCCTGATCCGGTGGGCGGCGGCCTGGACGGTACTGGGCATCATCCTGAACCGATTCAATATTTCCCTGATCGCCTTCAATTATCATCTTCCGGCGTCGGAGCGGTATTTCCCCCACTGGATGGAGGTCGTTATCTCTGTGTTTATCGTCACCTTGGGCCTGGTTCTTTTCCGGTTTATCGCCACCCGGATGCCGATCTTTTACGAGGCTGCGGGATACGACGACGCCCATTGATGGGGATCGTAAAGGAGACCTGATGGATATCTACACGCTGCAGGATTTTTTCACCTTTACCAAAGGGGTGATCTATATACTGGTCATCATCACTCTCATCGGACTGGCCGGGTTCTGGCGGTTTCTGACAGAGAGGGACGAGGACTAGACTCCCGAATCACACGTTGTGAATCGGCTGCATTTACAGGAGCGACAATTTCGGGTGCCGCCGTTGTGCCGGAAGCCGTGTAACTCAACTCTTCACATGCAGGAGTAAACAATGTACGAACTGCTTACCGGGCCCATGTTGTGGCTGTCTTTCACCATTTTTTTCATCGGGTGTATCGTCCGGCTGGTCATGTACTTCAAAGGGCTTAGCTGGCAGATGGACAGGGTCGCCTATAAAGAGCACATGAGCTATGGGGCGAAGGGTGCCGCCCGGTCCATCTTTTTCTGGCTGATCCCCTTCGGGACCCGAAGCTGGCGGGTGAATCCCTTTTTTACCATTGTCTTCTTTGTATTTCATGTGGGGTTGATCCTGACACCGATCTTCCTGCTATCCCATAACATCCTACTCAAGGAACGGTGGGGGTTCAGCCTGTGGACCATGTCCGAGACAACGGCCGACCTGCTGACCATCGGCGTGATTGTGGCCGCCCTCTTTATGGTCCTCAGGCGGATTGCCCTGCCCGAGGTCCGTTTTCTGACCGATGCATACGACTATCTGGTGCTTCTGATCGCAACAGCGCCTTTTATCACGGGATTTATGGCGTTCCACCTGGTCCCCGACTACAACTTTTGGCTGATTCTGCACATTATCTGCGGGGAGATCATGCTGATCGCCATCCCCTTTACCAAGCTTTCCCACTTCGTCCTCTTCTTTGCCTCCCGGGCCCAGCTCGGGATGGACTATGGGATTAAACGCGGCGGTATGAAGGGAAGAAGTTTTCCATGGTAAAACCTTAACTACCCTTTAGCATAAAGGATGTGAACAATGCCGGAAGGAACACTTTGCAACAAACTGACGGTGGATACAAAAGAACACCTGGACTCACTGCTGGCCGACAAGAGCGGTAAGGTATATTACAAGGAGATGAATGACCTGGAGGTCAATCAAAAAGCGCTCTGGGGAATCATCCAGAAAACGTTTCGCTCCAGATTCAAAACATGGCTGGAGATCTGCGCCCACTGCGGCCTCTGTGCGGAAAGCTGCTTTCATTATACGGCCAACAACGGGGACCCGAAACAGGTGCCGTCATACAAGATCCAGTCCACCCTCGGCGAAATTGTCCGGAGAAAGGGAAAGGTGGACAACGACTTCATGCAGCACTGCATGGATGTGGCATTTGCCCAGTGCTCCTGCTGCACCCGGTGCGGCATCTATTGCCCCTTCGGCATCGATATGGGGATCATGTTCAGTTATCTGCGGGGCCTGCTGTTTTCCCAGGGATTTACGCCGTGGGAGATGAAAATCGGGACCGGGATGCACCGGATCTATCACGCCCAGATGGATATCACCACCGAAGATTGGGTGGACACCTGTGAGTGGATGGCAGAGGAGTACGAAGAAGACTGGCCCGGGCTCAAGATCCCGGTGGACGTCGAAAGCGCCGATATCATGTACACGGTCAACGCCAGGGAACCCAAGCACTATCCGGAAGACCTGGCCGAGGCGGCCATTCTGTTCCATCTTGCGGGTGAAAACTGGACGGTGCCCAGTGAAGGCTGGGAAGAGACCAGCCTGGCCATGTTTGCCGGCGACTGGGCGGCCTGCAAAATGCAGGTCGAAACTGTTTATGATGCCATGGAACGGCTCAAGCCAAAGCGGATGGTCGTGACCGAATGCGGCCATGCCTACCGGGCGACGGTCCTCGAAGGCCCTTACTGGGCCGGGCGCAAGAGCGGCCAGACACCTGTTGAGAGCATCCACTATGTCGAATGGGTCGCCGAGGCGCTGCGCACCGGAAAGCTGAAAATCGACCCGAGCAAGAAGATCAAAGAGCCGGTAACCTACCAGGACTCCTGCAACTATGTTCGCAATGGGGGCCTGGGGCACTTCGCCAGAGAGATCATGAGTTATGTCGCCGAAGATTTCAGGGAAATGACGCCGACAAAGGAGCACAATTATTGTTGCGGTGGAGGTGGTGGTCTCAACGGTATCGGGCGATACCGGGAGCAACGCAACATTGGCATGAAGGTCAAACGGGATCAGATCCTGGACACCGGTGCGAAACTTGTCATCTCGCCTTGTCACAACTGCTGGGATGCGATTCGGGATATGGAAGAGATCTATCACATGGGGATCCGGTGGACATTTCTCAAGCCGCTGTTGATTAGCATGGTAGAAGTCCCGGAGCATTTGAAACCGGAAGAATAACCTGATAATATTATGATATCTTTTCAGGGAAGGCCTGGCGGGGCGATTTACCCGGGCAGAGTCGGACGAAACGGACCCAACGGCAATGAATCGAGTTGTCCTCAACAGCGATGGCAGTATTGTCGCGGATGGGCGTGCCATCCAGACCGATGGGTTGGACTGCCTCGGATTGATGGTGGACCTGGAAGAAGGCTACACCCTCCGAAGCTACTTTCGGATGCTCGAACAACATGATCAGTTAACGAAGCTGAACCGTTTCATTGCGCAACAAATGGAGGAGTATCGCGGAAGCCCCGATGAGGGCTGCCGGTGGCCGGAGTTTGAAGCGCTGCTGTTTACCAAGACTGTGGAAATGGTTGGCTTTCCGGGCAAACCGAAAATGGAGATCTATACGTCTTTGGTGGGTCACGGCGGCACCGGATCGGTCGGGATTCGCGGCCTTCAGCTGGAGTGTCTTCTCGATATGCCCATGCGGTTCGGACGACTCAAGCATATCGTGTTTGGGGATAAAGTAGATCTGTTCGAGTTCGAAACCATCTATACCCTATTTGAATTCATCGACGGGATTGCATGGGAACTCAGTTTCCACGGAACGCCGAAGCAATGTCAACTAAGGAGATGACCCATGTTTAAGAAAATTCTTTTTGCCACGACCGCCTCTCCAACCTGTGACAATGCCGCGATGGTGGCGTTCGATCTTGAACTGAAATGGAACGCCAAACTGTTTGTGTTTCATGTCCTGGGCCTTCCCACCCGCGGTTACAGCCCGTTTGTGACCGATTCCCGAACCGGGGAAACGGAATCCGTCGATCCCGATTACCTGGAATGGGTAGAAGAAGAAATGCGCAATACCTATGACAAGTACCTTGAGGAGAGCGATGCAGAAATAGATGCGGTCGTGGGCAATCCCCATCGGGAAATATTGCGCAAGGCAAGGGCTGAAGATGTGGACCTGATTATCATGGGCGCCCACACCCGGGAAGAGGACATCGGTGCGACACGGTACCGGTCCGTTGTCGGCAGCACCATGCAGAAGGTAGCCAAAGCCGCGCGGTGCCCCATTGTCATCATCAGCCGCCCCTGTACCACCTGCTGGAAACTGTTCTCCCATATTCTTGTGGCCACAGATTTTTCCAAAGCGGCATTTTCAGCATTTCGCTTCGGCGTCAAACTTGCCCGGGAGGTGAAGGCCGAACTGCACCTGTTTCATGCCGTTGACATCGAAACGCTGAACAACGGCCAGATATCGAGCCAGGAAGAGATCGAAGAGAAACTGGCACACGCGCGACGGCGCATCGATAAAAAATATGTTCCCTTATTGAAAGGCGTCAAGAGCTACGACATCGAGATACGGGAGGGAACGCCGTATGTCGAAGTGCTCAAGTACGCCAGAGAGAAGCAGGCCGATCTGGTCGTGATGGCCCACCACACGCGGGAGATCGATCCGGAGTTGGCACTTCTCGGCAGCACTGTCGAACAGGTGGTGCTCAGGGCCTCCTGCCCGGTTGCCAGTGTGAATCATCCGGATAAGGTGGCCGACGTCGCCTAGTCCGGACATCACACAACATCTTTTCAGCGTTCGGCCTTCCCGCCGGATGCGGACATGCCCGGCCGGGGCGGACCCCGGCAATACGCCAGCTCGTCCGACACATGCCACCGGGGGGCGCCGAAACCGTCATTGAACCTCCCCCGGGGCTGCCTATCCAAGAATCATAAGAGTAATTCGGGCCATGAATCCCAAGACCATCCTGATTGTTGAAGATGAACTGGATATGCGGATATTCCTGAAGACGGCCATGGAGACCAGCGGGTACCTGCCGGTGCTGGCCAGGAACGGCGATGAAGGCTTTCAAAAGGCCAGGGACATCCTTCCGGATTTGATCCTTCTGGACGTTATGATGCCCGGAGAAGGCGGGGTGACCATGTATCGGCAACTCAAGACCGATGATGGGCTCCGGGATATCCCGGTGGTCATGCTGTCCGCCGTCGAGGAAGAGACCTACAACCATTACATAAAGATGCTCAATATCCAAACGAAAGGGCCGATTCCTCCGCCAAACGCCTATGTCGAAAAGCCGCCGGATCCGGATGTGTTATTGAACGTGATCCGGGATCTGCTCGCGTAAGGTTCGAGGGAAATTATCGGAACGCAGGAAGGCCATGGCACAGTCCACTGAAAATGAGATCACCCTGCTGTTGGTAGATGATGAGGACGATATCCGCGAAGTGCTGGGCATCTTCCTTGGTGAACTGGGCTACCGCGTCCTGACCGCTGAAAACGGGAAGCTGGCCCTCGATATATTTCGCCGGGAGAACCCCCCGATTGTTCTCAGTGATATCAAGATGCCGGTAATGGACGGTATCGCGCTACTAAAAGTCATCAAGGAAGAGAGTCCTGACACCGAAGTGATCATGATCACCGGCCATGGTGACATTGAACTGGCCATTGAGAGTCTCAAGCTCGAAGCCACCGATTTTATCACCAAACCGATCAACGAAGATGCCCTGGAAATTGCCCTGAAGCGGGCGATGGAGAAAATTTCCATGAGGCACCAGCTGCGGGAGTACACCGAGAACCTGGAGCGCATGGTCGAAGAGAAATCCGCCCGTCTGGTGCAAATCGAGAGACAGCTGGCGGTGGGACAAGCCATCGAGGGACTGTCTTCGGCCATGAGCGGTATCGCGGGAGATGTGGAGGGCGGCATCCGCTATTTTGACGACATGCCATGCTTTGTCGCCATTCACAGCCCGGATCTGAAGGTGCTTCAAACCAACCAGCTTTTCCGGGACCGCCTCGGGGATAAAGTCGGGGCCAACAGTTGGGAAATTTACGAGGGCGGCGCACATCATCATACGGCCTGCCCAGTGGCAAGGACGTTTGAAACGGGAAAAGGGCAGCAGTCCCGACAGACCGTCCATCATCGCGATGGCGGTAAAATTCCGGTAATGGTCCATACCGCTCCCATCAGTGACAGGGCCGGAAGTCCGGAACTTGTTCTGGAAATATCAGCCGACATGTCGGAAGTTCAACGGCTCAAGGAGCAGCTGCGGATGACCCAGGAGCGTTTCCAGCAGTTGTTCGATGAGGTTCCCTGTTACATCTCCGTTCGTGACCGGGAGTATCGGCTGACTGCGGCCAACCGGCTCTTCAAGGAAGATTTCGATCATGAACTGGGGACGACATGCTTTTCCCGTTTACATGGGGCGAAAGGCCCCTGCGCGGATTGCCCGGTGAGACGAACCTTTGAGGACGGTCAGCCCCACCAGGCAGAGATGGTCGTGACCGAACGATCCGGATCTCCTAACAATGTCCTGGTATGGACGGCTCCGATTCGGGATTCCGCCCAAACTGTCCATCAGGTGATGCTAATGGCGACCAATATCACGGAGATCCGGCGGCTCCAGGATCGGCTGTCATCACTCGGACTGATGATGGGCTCCCTGTCCCATGCCATCAAAGGCCACCTGACCGGCCTGGACAGCGGGATGTATCAGCTCAGCCGCGGTTTCGCCGAGGACAATCGGGAGCAGACCCGTGACGGTTGGGAAGTGGTTCAGATGGTCGTCGGGCGCTTGCGGAAGGTCGTCCTTGACATCTTATACTACGCCAAGGAACGGGAGCTCAACTGGGAACGGATATCAGTGAACCACTTTTTCGAGGACGTCGCCGGAAGCGTGCAGGCGAAACTCGACAGCCACGGGATCGATCTGGTCCGTGATTTTGATGCGGACGCCGGAGAAATGGAAATCGATGTCGGTGTGCTGCGATCCGCCTTCATCAGTTTCATCGAAAACGCCGTGGAAGCATGTGTGGAAGATGCTTCAAAAGAGAAACACCGTATCCGTCTGAGCACGCGTCGGGAATCCGAGGAGGCTGTTTTCACCATCCAGGACAACGGGGTCGGTATGGGGGCCTCTGCCCTGGATAATATTTTTACCCTTTTCTATTCTTCCAAAGGAAACAAGGGCACCGGGCTCGGGCTCTTTGTGGCCAACAAGATTGTTCAAAAACACGGAGGCCGAATCCGTGTGGACTCCCAACCTAAAAAAGGATCCACCTTTGTCGTTACTCTTCCGACAAGCATACCAAAAACCCTCAAGGAGACGACTCCGGACACCGAGGGGGAGAGAAGGACGCTCTACTGCGTCTAGCCCCTCTGGATAACCGCATTTATGAGATCTTCGGAAGAACCGACAGCCTTGACAAAAACACCCGGCCCAGGTACCCCAAATGGACACGCTTATATAACTGTTCCCATAAATATGTTCCGACAGGTTGCAGAGAAGGTTCGGGTTCCAGATTTTTTTCACTGTGAGATGTCAAAGATAGCCTCCGGGGCGTAACGACGGCACCGTTGCGACAACCCGAAAATTATTCGAAGTTACATGGTTCTTCAACGGTAAGCCACAGGAACGGCATCCATGAAGGGATTACTTTACCATTTTCGAAGCAGGCTTTTTGTCAAAATTATTTTTTTCGTCGGCATTACACTGGTGGCCGGGGTTGTCACGTGGGCCTACTTCAATATCAAGTATCATAAGGATAAGACCCGGAAGGAGATTACCGAACTTGCCGAGACATTGAGTGACACCGTCATGTTGGGCACCCATTACGCCATGATGCTCAACTCCCGGGAAGACATCACTCAAATCATCCGCAACATTGGCAGGCAAAAAGAGATTCGGAATATCCGCATCTACAACAAGGAAGGAAAAATTAAATTCTCCAACGATCACGATGAGATCGAACAGGCTACCAACATCAAGGACGAAGCGTGCTATATCTGCCACCGTACCAGCCCGCCCATTGTCAAGCTCGAGTTGGCGGAACGGATTCGCATTTTTAAATCCGACGAAGGGACCCGTTACCTGGGTATCATCAGCCCGATCCACAATGAACCGGGCTGCTCGTCCTTTGAATGCCACGTGCACCCGGAAGACAAAAAAGTCCTCGGTGCTCTGGATCTGGTGGTTTCCCTGGATGAAACCGACAGTGAGCTAAGAGAATATGAAAACGGGATTGTCATTTTTGCCATTGTCGTATTTCTGATCATCTCCACGATCGTTTTTATTATCGTGCAGAAATTTGTCAACGAGCCGATCCAACTCCTCATCGATAACACTGAAAGCATTGCCAAAGGACATTATTCACCCCAGGTGGAGCTGGAACAGTATGACGAGATGGGGCAGCTGGCCAACGCGATCAACAAAATGGGCGCAGAAATCAGGGAGTCCCAGTCCGAGCTGAATCGCAAAAAGGACGAGTACCAGACACTATTCGAGCAGGTTCCCTGCTATATTACGGTTCAGGACAAAAACTATCGATTGATCCAGTTCAACCGGGACTTCGAAACGACCTTTGATCCAAAGCCCGGGGATTTCTGTTACTATGCCTACAAAGGTAGAGACAAAAAGTGCGACATCTGCCCTGTGGAAAAGACCTTTGAAGACGGTGAGTCCCATTACAGCGAGGAGACCGGTTTCTACAAGGACGGCACACCTGCCTTCTGGGTCGTACGCACAACCCCTATTCGGAACGAAAACGGCGAGATTGTTGCCGCTATGGAAATGTGCCTGGATATTACCCCGCGGCGGCTTCTCGAGGAGAAACTCGAAAAATCCGAGAAGAATTACCATGCCATCTTCAACAATATTCCGAACCCCGTCTTTGTCGTGGACATCGACACCCTTCAAATTCTTGATTGCAATGAAATGGTTCAATCCGTTTACGGTTATGCGCCGGAAGAATTGCTCAACACCCCGTTTCTCAGGCTCTTTGCGAATTCCGATCAAGAGAATTACGGGGAGAAATTGCGAACCGGAGCCCCCCTGACCCAAGTGACACACCGTGACAAGAACGGGCGTGTATTGTATGTCGAAATCTGGGTGTCTGTATCGGAATACTCCGACCGGGAGGTGCTGCTGATTACAACCAGCGATATTACTCAGCGGCTTGAAGCCGAACAGCAGCTCATTCACGCCGGTAAGATGGCCACCCTTGGAGAGATGGCCACCGGCGTTGCTCATGAACTGAACCAGCCCCTGACGGTTATCAAAACCGCGAGTGCCGTCTTTGCGCGACGGTTTGGATTATCCGAAGACGGCGGTGATGAGACCCTGGGGACCATGGCCGACAAAATCCGAAGCAATGTCGATCGAGCGACCAAGATCATTAACCACATGAGGGATTTCGCCCGAAAATCCGAGGTGCGGCTCCAGCAGGTGGGTGTTAACGAAGTGCTGGAGCGGGCTTTCGACATGTTCAGCCAGCAGTTCAAAGTCCGAGGTATTCAGGTCCAATGGCAGCTGGAAGACCAGCTGCCGCTCATCAAAGCAGACCCGGATCGTCTGGAACAGGTATTCACAAATCTTCTGGTCAACGCACGCGATGCCATCGAAGCCCGGTGGGGAACCGATGCGGAAATCAACAAAGAAGGAAAAGTTACCATCATCTCCCGGCGAATCTCGGCACGTGTTTTGGTTGAAATCTGCGACACTGGAATCGGGGTGTCTGAAGAATTTTCCGAGAAGATCTTCGAACCGTTTTTTACGACAAAAGAAGTTGGGAAGGGAACGGGCATCGGCCTATCCATCAGTTACGGCATTGTAAAAGATTTCGGCGGAAACATCCGTTGTGTGCCCGCAAAGACAGAGGGCACCTGCTTCATTCTGGAATTTCCGACGGCGGAGTAATCCAATGGAAGAAACGGTTTTGCTCGTCGATGACGAAGAAGATATTCGGGAGGTACTCCGCTTTTTCCTGTCGGAGATCGGATACTCGGTGTTAACGGCGGCCAGCGGGAAAAAGGCCCTTGAGATAGTATGTTCAGACCATCCGCCGGTGGTCCTGTGCGATATCAAGATGCCGGAAATGAACGGCATTGAATTGCTTCGAAAGATCAAATCAGAAAGCCCCGACACCGAAGTTATCATGATCACCGGCCATGGGGACATGGCGTTGGCGGTTCAGTGCCTGCAGCTGGATGCCACGGACTTCATCACCAAGCCGATCGAAGAGAACGTCCTGGAATTTGCCCTGAAGCGGGCCACCGAGCGCTACGACATGCGGTTTCGCCTCAGGGAGTATACGGAGAAGTTGGAGCAGCTGGTCGAGGAAAAGTCGAGACAATTGATCGATGCCGAGCGGATGGCCGCCATTGGCGAAACAGTGGCCGGACTGTCCCACTCCATCAAGAATATCGCCGGGGGATTAAAGGGCGGGCTCTTTGTCCTTGAAAAAGGGTTGGAGCTGGACAACCGGGAATATCTTCAGCAGGGATGGCAGCTGGTCAGACGCAACGTCGACAACATTCGAAACCTGTCCATGGATCTTCTCAACTACGGCAAAGTCGGAGCGGCTCACTTTCGCAGGGTCGACCCGAACCTGCCGATTCGGGAAGTTTTCCGGCTGATGACTCCCCGCGCCGAAGAGCAGAAGATCCGCCTGGAAATGACATTGGACCAGGGCCTTGCACCGATAGTGCTGGATCCCGATGGCATCGAACGCTGCCTGCTGAATCTGGTGACCAACGCGCTGGATGCCTGCGCTGATTATGAATCGCAGGATGGAGCGCATGTGGTCCATATTCAAAGTAACAAACGGGCGACGGCGGGAGTCGTCTACCGTGTCCTGGATACCGGCCCCGGTATAGACGACGGCGTTCGTGAACAGCTCTTTCAAAATTTTTTCAGTACCAAAGGGATGCGCGGGACCGGTATCGGTTTGATGATGACCCGAAAAATTGTGGAACTCCACGGCGGCGATATCCGCATCGAATCTGAAACCGGAAAGGGCTCCTGTTTCATTGTGCGGCTCCCGGCAGAACCGCCCAGCATGCCATCCAATTCGTCTCCGACGCCATAACCCCTCGCGGACATGTTTTCGTCATTGTCATCGATCTGGTCAGGTAGAATATCGCGCGTGTTATCGATATAATACTATGTCGTGGGAATTCAGACCTCGACATGCCCGGCGTCGGGATCGCTATTGGAATCGAAACAGGCCGGCCATCGTCGAAGTCGATACCGGTTCCGAATCCGAATCCGATACCGATTCCGATCTGCTATGTTCATACCCCTGCACAATCCACCACTCGGAGTGAAATTCTGGCAGTGGGCATTGTGGTATGTTCAGCAAGGTATGGTGCAGAATGTGCGGGCGCGTATCACCGTTTTGTAAACAAACGTCGGGCTTTGGGAGCGTCCCAGCGCCCGCGGCCGGAAAGTGTCGGGGTGCGGTTTGAATTTAACCTGTCGGCGATCTGCCGGAACGTGAGACCGTTTTTACGCCATTTCTGTACGCGTTTCAATAGTTGATGACGCCTGCCGTGGGGCTTTTGGGGGGACTCCACCGTGAACACCGGTTCATCGGTACCCGCCGGTTCGGCGTCGAGCTCTATCCCCAGGACCGACTCCAGGTCCACCATGGCCGGTTCGGCTTCCGCTGATTGCCGTACCGGTATTCTCTCTGACGGCGCAAACGCGTGTTCCTCCAGTGCCTCCAGCCGCTCGCAGAGTCGGCGGTTTTCCCTTTCGAGAAAATCGATTCGTTCGGACTGGTTCGCGATGGTCTTCAAGGTTTTATCCAGTGTTTCTGTCATGACCATTTTGATAACCGGGATAATCTGGTTCTGAAGGGTGGTTTCCCCGATATCAAGAAGTTCCGCAAGTTCTTTCATACCGTAAGAATTTTTCAAGGCCATGGTCATTACCTCGTCATCCACCCGTCGGTTGCTCCGGGTAATGTCATTCGCGGATCTTTGCTCCGGTGGTGCCGCATCAAAGGATTTAACGCGCCCCAGCGAAACATCCATAATATACTTGAGCCTGCTGATTTTTTCAACTCCGTCGCACGTGCTTCCGTAATCGGTTGCAGGTTTTAACCATAATGATAGTATGGTATGTAGCATCGTTTTTAAACTACCGGAAACCATTCCATCCAAAGTCTGATGGCCAGCGATTCTTTTCAGAAGCGGGTGAACAACCTGAAACGCCGTCTGCCGGGAGCCATGTCCCGGGACCGTTATCGAATCCAAAGAGGGTTCTCAGAGCTGCATCGTCTCTGGAAAACCGGACGACGTCACGAGGCACGGGGCAGACTGGATCGCCTGGACCGGCAACTGAAACAGTCTATCGAACGGCGGCAGTGGCGACGCTCCCATCGTCCCAGCCCCGATTTAACCGCCGACCTTCCCATCGCCAAGAAAGCAAACCTGATTATCGATGCCATCACGTCGAACCGGGTGGTCGTGATTTCCGGAGAGACCGGATCGGGCAAAACGACCCAGATCCCGAAGCTCTGCCTCATGGCCGGGTGCGGCATCGACGGGATGATCGGTTGCACGCAGCCGCGTCGCATTGCCGCCGTAACCGTCGCCCAGCGCATTGCCGAAGAGATCGGTGAATCCGTCGGAGGTTCCGTTGGATACAAGATTCGCTTTACGGATCGCAGCCGTGACGATGGATTCATAAAAATCATGACCGACGGTATCCTCCTGTCAGAAGCCCAGTCGGATCGATACCTCAACGCCTATGACACGATTATTGTGGACGAAGCCCACGAGCGCAGCATCAACATTGATTTTGTGCTGGGTGTTTTGAGGACCCTTATTGATAAGCGCCGCGATCTGAAGGTCATTATCACATCGGCCACGATCGATACGGGCAAGTTCGCAAAGGCTTTTGGCGACGCCCCGATTATTGAAGTCTCCGGCAGACGTTATCCGGTGGACGTTCGGTATCCCGGGGACCCGGGGACCGTTTTACCCAGCGAAGATGACACCCATGTCGAATCGGCGGTGGCGACTGTCAGTCGTTTACTTCAGACTCGCCGCCGGGGAGACATACTGGTGTTCATGCCGACTGAACAGGACATACGGGAATGCTGCGCGGCACTGGGTGGCATTGCAGACCGCCCCACGACGATTCTTCCCTTGTATGCCCGGCTTTCAGGATCGGATCAGCAGCGGGTATTTGCCGCCTGCCGTGGGCAAAAAATCATCGTATCCACCAACGTGGCTGAGACATCGATCACCATCCCGGGGATCACCTACGTCGTGGACACCGGCTTGGCGCGCATTCCCCGGTATAATCCGAGAACACGCATTACGGCGCTACCGGTGGTGCCCATCTCCAGAAGCAGTGCGGATCAGCGCAAGGGGCGGTGCGGACGGGTGGCCGACGGTATCTGCATACGTCTCTACCCTGAAGAGGAATACCTGGCCCGGCCCCTCCACACTCCGCCCGAGATTCTGCGGGCCAATCTTGCTGAAGTCATTTTACGGATGATCGCCCTGAATTTGGGCGACATCGAAAATTTTCCCTTTGTCGATGGTCCCGCGCCCCAGTCTGTTCGCGACGGCTTCGATCATCTGAGCGAATTGGGTGCTATCCGAGAATCGGGCGGCAAAGCAGGCAAACGCCGTTGTGTCCTAACCGGGGAGGGTAGGGTGATGGCCCGAATGCCTCTGGACCCCCGACTTGCAAAGATCCTGATCCGCGCCCACAGGGAAAAATGCCTCCATGCCGCGGCCGTGATTGTGGCTGCGTTGAGTATTCAAGATCCACGCGAAAGACCGGCCGGTCAGAGCAAGGCCGCCGATGCCGCCCATGGCCGTTTCCAGCACCCGGCTTCGGATTTTCTAACCCTGTTGAATATCTGGCATGCTTTTCAAGAGGCGGTACGCGCCAAAAAATCCTGGGGGCCGGCGAAACGCTTCTGCAAAATGCACTATCTCTCCGTTCGTCGAATGCGGGAGTGGCGGGATGTGTTGCAGCAAATTGCCGTGGTACTCCGGGAGCAAGGGATGCTCAAAGGCAGCCTGAAAGACGATATCATTGTGTCGCCGGAGATGGGGCCCTCCCATCCAAATGTATCGGGCGATTCACACCTCGATTCTCAGCGGCTTCCTTTCCAGTATCGCCCAGAAGAAACGCGATACGCTCTATACTGCCGCCAAAGGCCGCGAGACAATGATTTTCCCGGGTTCCGGTCTGTTCAAACACCCCCCGGGATGGGTGGTGGCTGCCGAACTTGTGGAGACCACCCGGCTTTTTGCCCGAACTGTGGCAGAAATCGACAATGCCTGGCTGGAAGAATTGGGTGGAGACCTCTGCCGGTACACCCATCGGGACCCCCACTGGGAACGCAAACGGGGTGAAGTGATGGTTCGGGAACAGGTGAGCCTGTTCGGGTTGATTATCCTGGACGGTCGACCGGTCCCGTATGGACGCATCGATTCCCGGCATGCCTCCGATATTTTCATCCGAAAGGCCCTCGTTGAAGGGGACATGCGGCAGCCGCTTGCCTTCATGGCGCGCAACCAGCAGATGATCGACGAACTCCGGTCTCTTGAAGACAAAGTCCGGCGACGGGATGTCATGGTGAGCGATGAAGATCTGTTTCTATTTTACCGGGACCGATTGCCGTCCAACGTCTTTGATGTCCGAAGCCTGAAGCAGTGGCTGGACACTCGCGATCATGAAGCGTCACTGCACATGGGCAAGGCCGATCTCCTCCGCAAGCCACCGGAAGACGATGAACTGGCCATGTTTCCAGACACGCTGACATTGGGAGACAAAGCGTTTTCATGCCATTACCGGTATGATCCGGGAAAGTCCGATGACGGTGTGACCGTCCGGATTCCGGGCATCGATGCGCCCAACCTTTCCCCGGATAGTCTCGACTGGCTGGTCCCGGGGCTTTTGCGGGAGAAAATTACCGCCATGATACGGGGGCTGCCAAAGGCCTACCGAAAACGCCTGGTGCCCATCAACGATACGGTCGACCGGATCCTTTCGGAAATGCCACGGACGGAAACAGCCCTCATGGGTCAACTGGGCCGGTTTATTTATGAACGATTCAATATCGACATCCCGTCCTCTGCATGGCCCGATGAGGGTTTGCCCGAGCACCTGAGAATGCGCATTTCGATTCTGGGGCCGGCCGGCCAGGAACTGCGTGCCGGACGGGACCTATCCATGCTGCAGCAGAGTGGTGCTTCGGCTTTGGATTCTTCAGAACTCAAGGCTCTCCGGTCGAAATGGGAGCGCGAATCGGTAGTTGAATGGGATTTCGGGGATCTTCCGGAAGAAATTCCCGTCGTCCTAAACGACACGCCCACCTGGATGGTCTACCCGGGGCTGGAGAACACCGAAACCGGTATTCACCTCCGCCTGTTTCAGAACCCTGTCCAGGCAATGGCATCTCATCGGGCCGGCGTGGCGGCTCTTTTTGAAATTCATCTTGCCGGGGATTTGAAACATTTCCGTCGACAGCTGACGCTGTCGACATCGACGGCCCGGCAATGCGCCTATCTCGGCGGCGCTGCGCATATCGAAGAAAGCCTGTATCTCCGGGTCACCCGGTCATTCTTCCATAAGAATATCCGCACCGAAAACGCTTTTTTGGCCCAGGTCGTATCAAGCCGGTCGGAGCTCTTTCCCATGGGACAGCGTATCTCAGCCGCCGCCGGCCCGGTCATCCAATCCGTGTTTCAAGTACGCACGGCGCTTTTGGAAATGGTGCAGACGGTCGCTCACCGCCCCCTCCTGAAAGATTTTCTCGGCGATATCCATCAAGAGCTCGAGAAACTCGTCCCTTCGAATTTTATTGAGTTGTATGCTGTGGATCGCATGCGCCACCTGGCGCGCTATGTCCGCGCGCTTGGCATCCGGGCGCGGCGCGGGGTGGATCATTACGAGAAGGATCGGGTACGGGCCGAAACGCTCCGTCCATTTTCGGAAAAACTCACGGAGATGCTGGTCGCGCTCAAAACACGGGCATCCGATGAAAAGAAACAGGCCGTGGAGGAGTTCTTCTGGCTTCTGGAAGAGTACAAGGTGTCGTTATTCGCCCAGGAGCTGAGGACAGCGGTTCCGGTGTCGCGAAAGCGGTTGGAGAAGAAGGCCGCGGAAATAGAACGGATGATTTGACGCAGATCGCTCGTGAAATATCAACTACTGGAGCAGTTGACAGAATTCCGTTCCGATTTGTCGATTGTTTGCGCGACTGAACGTTGCTGAATCATCCGAATCCGAACATGTCCAAATTCGGAATCCCCCAATACGGTGCCCGTTTGACAGAAACCGATATGTTCAAACGGAACATATTCATGGCAACAACGATATTTCCAAAGACCCCACGACGCCGGTACGCCTTTACTCCATTCCAACACTTGCCTGGCTTCACGCGTCATACCGCAGTGAAACTGAATATCATTGGCAGCCATGGCGTCAGCGCCCCATATATAAGCAGTCTCTGTTGTCTATATCGCAGCGCTGGCTCTGGATTCGTCGGAGATTATCCCGAAAAATAGTGAAGTAATACACCAAGCGGCCCTGACCAAAATTGTACACCCATATCTGGTCGCCGTCTTTCATAAACGTGCGGAACGGTTCTCCGCATTGTTCCTGGACACGGAACGCATCATCGTTGACCCGCACGATGCCGCCCGAGCACCGGACGGTTGATGTATCGGATAAAAATGTCTGGGATTGGCCCGGGTCCCGCAGGGAGAACAGGAGAGCGACAATCACCACCACCATCCCCATCTTTCGTAGCAGAGGTTTCATCGGGTTCCACGTTGGTAACATAGTTTTCTCGAATCAAACTATGGGCCAGGAATTGATAGACGTCAAGAAGGCCTTTGATGAAGGCGTTATTACCGAGCGGGAGTACGAACGGGCGAAAAAAGACATTCTGAAAAAATACAAATAGCGATATTGCGGAATGGCCCTGATGCCCGGCGACCCCAGCCCGGCCTACACGATGAGTTCCATCTGCTCACGGGCCAGCAAGCAGTCGGAAAATCGATCCTGGCATTTTTTCTCCATGTCCAGGAGAAACTCGTCGTCGTGTTCCGGATCGTGGTGGGTGATCGCGAGCTGTTTCACGCCCGCCATCTCGGCAACCTCGATCGCCTGGTCAAACGTACTGTGCCCCCATCCTTTTTTGCTTTCGTATTCTTCGGTGGTGTACTGGGCGTCGTGTATTAATAGATCCGCATTTTTTGCCAGGGCCACCACATTTGGATCGATGTTCTCCCCGTGTTCGATGTCGGTGCAGACAACGATGCTTTTGCCCTTTCGCTCAAACCGGTATCCATAAGCCCCGCCCGGGTGTTGGTGTCGGTTGGCGGCGATAGTGATCTCATCCCCGGATATCTCGAACGTTTCATCCTCCTTGTCCACCTGGAGAAATTCAAATTTGGCTCCCATGCTGCCCAGTTGAACCGGGAAATACACATGCTGCATCTGCATGGCAAAGATGTCCCTCAGATTGCGCATTTTACGTCCTTTGCCCAAGACGAGCATGTAAATCTTCCGAGTGTCATCATAGGCCGGTGCAAAAAACGGAAAGCCTTGAATGTGATCCCAGTAAAAATGGGTGAACACGATGATGATATTTTCCCTGTTATGTGTATCTGCCCGGATGTCTTTACCCAGGGCGCGGATGCCGGTGCCGGCGTCGATGATCGCCGTCCGATTCAGTTCCAGATCGGTCAACTGGATGCAGGTGGTGTTCCCTCCGAATTGGTAATAGGTCGGGCCGCAAATCGGCGTGGATCCTCTTGTCCCATAAAATTTGACTTGAATGCTCATGGTCGCTGTCATCTCTTCTATGCGTGCTGTTCCTAAGACGGAAATGGTGTGTCGAGCTTCCGGTGGGTAAACGGTCTGTGATTACGCCCGGAATAATCGGCCACAATATGGCCATGGCCCATCAGCCGCCACTGGTAGATCAACAGGCCCTCCATTCCCACCGGACCCCGGGCGTGGATCTTGTTTGTGCTGATGCCGACCTCGGCTCCCAGGCCGAACCGGAAACCGTCGCTGAAACGGCTGCTGCAGTTGTAAAACACGTCCGCCGAGTCGACATGATTCATAAACCAGGTCCCCCGGCCGGTTCCCCCGGTGACGATGACATCGGTATGCCCCGATCCGTAGGTGTTGATGTGATCGACAGCTGCCTCCAGGCTGTCGACGACCCGGACAGACAGGATCAGATCCAGGTATTCGGTGGACCAGTCTTCCGCTGTGGCCGTCCGGCAGTCGATTGCCGCTGCGGTCCGTTCGCAGCCTCTTATGGCTACCCCTTTCGCCTCGAGGGCCTGCTGAATCTTCGGTAAAAATTCCCCGGCGATGTCTTGATGAACCAGCAATGTCTCTGCGGCATTGCAGACAGCCACGTACTGGCACTTGCTGTCCACGGCAATGCGGACCGCCATGTCCGGATCGGCATCCCGGTCCACGAACACGTGGCAGATGCCGTCGGCATGGCCGAGCACCGGAATGTTGGTGTGGCTCATGATATGGCGGACAAACGCGTTGCTGCCGCGGGGGACAATCAGGTCGATCGCCGTGTCGAGGCTCAGCATGCCGGCGACATCCTCCCGTGTTTCCAGAAGGGCCAGCCATCCCGTGGGCATGCCGGCACGGTTGCCGGCATCGGTGATCACATCGGCCAGGACCCGGTTGGTCTCGGCCGCTTCACTGCCGCCTTTCAGCAGGACGGCGTTTCCGCTCTTCAGGCAAAGGGATGAAATCTGCACCAGGGCATCGGGTCGGGATTCGAAGATAACCCCGATGACGCCGATGGGACAACTGACTTTGTAGAGTTCCAGACCCTGGTCCAGTTCCAGGGCGCTAAGGGTTCTTCCCACCGGATCCGGAAGACGGATCAGGCTCTGTAAGCCTTGGCAGGCTTCCATGATTTTATTTTCGTCAAAACGGAGCCGTTTGAGCAGCGGCGCGGCAAGATGCTCCTGCCTGGAGCGTTCGATGTCCCGGGCATTTGCAGACAGGATATCGGCAGAGCGGGATTCCAGCGCCCGGGCGATTTCTTCCAACGCCCGATTTTTTTCAACGGTGCCCGCAGCCGCCAGATGAATGGCGGCGGCCTTGGCGCGCTGGGCGAGTTGCTGCATCTCCATGACGGGGTTTCTCCTGCTTTCCGGTGGTGTGGCATGTGAGCCGTTGGGATCAGGGGCACTGCCGCACATTCCAACTCCCTTACTACGAAGGGGGAATCTCTGGCAAGCCTCCAGATGGTGCGAACTCCTCAGCCAAGCGGCTGTAGTACCGCGCTTCATCTGTTCGGCCCCGCCTCAGGCAGCCCTGGCTATATATCCGCACCTTTTCCCGGAGCATGGCCGCCGACGCCCTGGACTGGTCATCGGTGAGATTTCCGCTGCGGAGGACGTTTGCGAGGGCCTGAATCCGATAGCGGTCCAGCCCGGCCGTTTTTGACAGCTGATCCCCGTGTCCCCCCCGTTTGACCGTAAGGGGGGTGTCGATAAGGAACACGGGGTAGCGGCTGCTGACGCGAAGCCACATGTCGTAGTCTTCGCACGCCGGCAGGGTCTCGTCGAAAAGGCCGATCGTATCGAATAGGCGGCGACGCATCATGACGGCGGAAGGACTGACCAGACAAAGGGACAGCGAGTCGTAAAAGATCATGCCGGATTGCTTGCGGTGCCGCTGTTTCGGATTCATGCGTCGGCCGTTTCGAATCCAGATTTCCTCAGTCTGGCAGATCAGCGCCTCCGGTCGATCCCTGAAAAATGCGACTTGAACGGCTAGTTTTCCAGGCCGCCAGCAGTCATCCGAATCCAGAAACGCAATCAACTCTCCCCGTGAATTTCGGATACCCGTGTTTCTGGCGGCACTGACGCCCCGATTCCCTTGCCGAATGACCGTTATCTCCGCTCCGTATCGCATCAACACCTGCCGGGTGTCGTCGGTGGACCCGTCATCCACCACGATGAGCTCGAACGGCCGGTAATCCTGGGCCAGAACCGATTCGACGGCGTCGGCGATGGTCCACCCGCGATTGAACGTCGGTATAATCACACTGACGAGGGGATCGGCGCTGATGGGCGTGTTGTTCACAACGGAATCCGAAATTGCCATAAGACGTCCATCTATCGTTGGAAATACCGAATGGCCGTGGCGTTGGGCGGCCGCCGCGATACCGGATAAAAACCTTGCGTTGGGTGTAGCTATCTGTTACCAGAATGATATTCCTAATTTTAAGCAAATAATCCAGCCCAAAAATCCGCATCATCGTCTACTCGCAGGAAAGGGGGGATCGAAACCGTTCTCGACAGGTTGATCGTTTTTACAAACTACCGTGTTTACAAATTACCGACAGATAGACAGCAAAGGAGGGTCAAATGAGAAAAGGTATTGTTCTTTCCATTGTATTTCTGTTCTGTTTTGCCGTCCTGGTCGGCGTTACACCGGAACCTGTGCAGGCCGAACAAACCTTTGTGACCATTGGCACCGGCGGCGTGACCGGTGTTTATTATCCCACGGGCGGTGCCATCTGCCGTCTGGTCAACAAAAGCCGAAAGGAGCACGGTATCCGCTGCTCGGTGGAGAGCACCGGGGGATCCGTCTACAATCTGAACACCATTGCCGCCGGCGAGCTGGACATGGGGGTGGCCCAGTCCGACTGGCAGTACCACGCCTATAACGGAACCAGCAAGTTCGCCAAGAAGGGTCCGAACAAGTGCCTGCGTGCTGTGTTCTCCGTTCATCCCGAACCGTTTACGGTGGTTGCCCGAAAAGATTCCGGCATCAAAAAATTCAAAGACCTCAGAGGGAAACGGGTCAACATCGGCAACCCCGGCTCCGGCCAGCGCGGCACCATGGAAGTGGTGATGAAGACGTACGGCTGGACAAAGCGTGATTTTAAACTGGCCTCCGAGCTGAAATCCGCCGAGCAGTCCAAAGCGTTGTGCGACAACAAAGTGGATGCCATGGTCTTTACCGTGGGGCACCCCAGCGGTTCCATCAAAGAGGCGAGCACCTCCTGCGACTCCGTGATTGTGGAAGTGGCCGGTCCGAAGATCGATAAACTGGTCATGCAAAACGATTACTACCGGACGGCGACGATTCCGGGCGGTATGTATCGCGGGACCGACATGGACACGAAAACGTTCGGTGTCGGAGCCACCTTCGTGACGTCGTGCAAGGTTCCCGAAAACGTCATCTACAACGTGGTCAAAGCCGTTTTCGAGAATTTCGACGAATTCAAAAAGCTTCACCCGGCATTTAAAAATCTGAAGAAACCGGAGATGATCAAAGACGGGCTTTCTGCCCCCCTTCATCCGGGCGCCGTTAAGTACTACAAAGAAGCAGGCTTGATGTAATCCACAAGCAATCCGAGGGGTGCGCCGGGTTGCCGGCGCACCCCTCGATCATGATACCATCCAGGGCAACACAGCGCTGCAGATTTGCAGACATCGTTTTCCACTTCCGCTTCCACCGTTCCCCCGGAAGAAGAGCCGCCCGAAGCAGTCAGTTCTCTGTCATTTTTCTTACATAAGGAATTATCCCAATGACCGAATCGACAGACAGCCCCAAATCCGCAGAAGAACTTCAGGAAATGGTTGCCGAGACGGAAAGCGGGGCTCGCAATCCGACCGGCGCGATTCCGAAGAAAGTCCTCTTTTACGTCCCGCTGATCTGGACAGTGTTTCAGCTCTGGTACGCATCGCCGTTGCCGTTTATATTCAACATCGGCGTGTTCAACTCCACCGAAGCACGGGCGATCCACCTGGCGTTTGCCATATTTCTGTCCTTCACGGCGTACCCCACCCTCAAATCGTCTCCGAGGGACTATATCCCGGTTCAGGACTGGATCGCGGGGCTGATCGGTGCGTTTTGTGCCGCCTATCTGTGGCTGTTCTATGCGGGACTGTCGGAGCGCCCGGGCGATCCCACCCAGCTCGATCTGGTGGTCGCCGTTGTCGGCCTGGTGATGCTGCTGGAGGCGACCCGGCGTGCGCTCGGCCCCCCGCTGATGGTGGTTGCCACCGTATTTATCATCTACACGTTCTTCGGCTCCTACATGCCGTCCGTTATCGCCCATAAGGGGGCCTCCCTGTCCAAAGGGATGTCCCACTACTGGCTGTCCACCGAGGGTGTGTTCGGCGTGGCGCTCGGCGTTTCCACCGGCATGGTGTTCATGTTTGTGCTGTTCGGCGCGCTGCTCGAAGCGGGCGGCGCCGGCAACTATTTTATCCGGACCGCATTCGCCGGTCTCGGTCACATGAAGGGCGGCCCGGCCAAAGCGGCCGTGGTTTCTTCCGGATTGACCGGTCTGGTGTCCGGATCATCCATTGCCAACGTAGTCACCACCGGCACCTTTACCATCCCGTTGATGAAGAAGGTGGGGTTCTCGCCGGAGAAAGCCGGGGCCATCGAAGTGGCATGCTCCACCAACGGCCAGCTTATGCCCCCGGTGATGGGGGCTGCGGCATTTCTAATGGTCGAGTATGTGGGGATCTCCTACGTCGAGGTGATCAAACACGCCTTTCTGCCGGCCATCATTTCCTATGTGGCCCTGGTCTACATCGTTCATCTGGAAGCGTTAAAGATGGGGCTGAAGGGCATGGAAAAACCGGTGACCAAGACCTTTTCCCAATCACTGCTTTCCGCGGTGATGGTCTTTCTGTTTTTGATCATTATGGGCGGGATCACCTACTACGGCATGGGCTGGATTAAAACCGTTGCCGGCGCCGCCGCCATCTACATTGTCGGTGTGCTGCTTGCCGCTGGCTATCTGCTGCTCCTCTGGTTTGCCTGCAAGGTGCCGGAACTGGATGCCAGCCATGAGATCACGGAATTGCCCCCGCTGGGATCGACGGCCCAGGCCGGATATTACTTCCTGCTGCCCATCGTGGTGCTCATGTGGTGTCTGGTGGTGGAACGCCTCTCCCCCTCTCTGTCCGCCTACTGGGCCACCATGCTGCTCATTGTCATCGTGATCACCCAGCGACCCTTGAAAGGAATTTTCCGAAAGGCGAAAGGGGAAGAGTTTTCCTTCAGGCGCGGCTTTGAGGAGCTGATCGAAGGGATGGTCAACGGCGCTAAAAATATGATCGGCATCGGCGTAGCCACGGCCGCGGCCGGTATCGTAGTCGGTACCGTAACCCTGACCGGCATCGGGTTGGTCATGACCGAATTTGTCGAGTTCATCTCCGGCGGAAACCTGATCCTGATTCTGGTCTTTACAGCCGTGATCAGCCTGATTCTGGGGATGGGCCTGCCCACAACCGCCAACTACATCGTCGTCTCCACCCTGATGGCACCGGTGATTGTCGAACTCGGAGCCCAGAACGGTCTGATCGTACCATTGATTGCCGTGCACCTGTTTGTCTTCTACTTCGGAATTCTGGCCGACGACACCCCGCCGGTGGGGCTGGCGGCTTTTGCCGCGGCCGGCATCTCCGGCGGGGACCCGATCCGCACCGGCATCCAGGGTTTTACCTACGATATCCGCACGGCGATCCTGCCGTTCATGTTCATCTTCAACACCCAGCTGCTGATCATCGGAGTTGCCAACTGGTTCCAACTGATCATCGTCATCGTGGCGGCTGTGGCGGCCATGCTGGCATTTGCGTCAGCCACCCAGGGCTTTTTCCAGGTCAAGAACCGGATCTGGGAGACGATTGCGCTGCTGCTCATTGCATTTACGCTGTTCCGTCCCGGATTCTGGTGGGACATGGTGTTCCCACCGCTTACCGAAGAGCCGGCCGCCAAGTTAGAGGAGATGGTCAGCGGAATGGAACCGGGAGCCCGGGTGCGGATCATGCTGAAGGGTGAAAAAATGGACGGCAGTGAATATACCAAGACGATCATGCTGCCGGTGGGAGACGCGGCGACCGGTAAAGAGAGACTGGACGCCATCGGGCTGGAAACACGCACGGAAGACGGCAAAATACTGATTGATAATGTGGTCTTTTCCAGTGCCGCGGAAAAAGCTGGCGTCGACTTTGATCAGGAGATCCTGAACATTCAGGTGCCGAGCAGGCGGCCGCCCAAACAGCTGATGTTCATTCCCGCCCTGGTGTTGTATGGGCTGATCTTTTTTGTTCAGCGGGGACGGAAACGCAAGCTGAAAGCCCGTTCGGCCGCGTGATGGCATACGCTTGCCATTGATTACCGGTTTTGGTTGCCAACCGGCTGCCGCTTCCTTATCAGAATCGGCCATGAACGGGGTTGGCTGAAATCACCGATAGTTTACTTTCGGGAGCAGATCATGTTCAAAAAAATTCTAGTGCCCATCGAAGTGGATTACCCTGAAACAGCTGCCGCGGTCTATCAACGCGCCGTCACACTTGCCGGATGCTGCGGCGCCGAGATCAAGCTGGTGAGCGTGATGCCCGGATTCGGCATGCCGCTGGTGGCATCCTACATCTCCGAAGACATCCGGAAAAACGCCAAGAAACGGTTCACTGAGTCTCTGAAACAATTTATCAAGGATCATTGTTCGCAGCCGGTCACCTATACCCTGAGAACCGGAAAAAACTGGGAAGAGATCGTCAAAGCCGCCGAAGAGTGGGCCGCGGATCTGATTGTGGTCTACCACAATCGCAAGCGCGAGATTAACGAGGTGTTCAGCCAGTCCTGCTCCCAGAGGGTCGCAGACCACGCGACATGTTCTGTACTGCGACTGCGGCGGATCAAGATCAAAGCTGCCACTTCCTAACGCCGACATGCCACGGCAGGATGGCACCCCGGCGAATTGCCGGACCTGTGTTCCGCTTACCTCGAATTGGCCTTTGTGGTGGCCATCAGCTGTAGATCTCGAGGAGGAAAAAATGATTCCCACCAAGGACGTGGATCAGAGATGTTTCATCCGGTCTTTATGGAAACTGCCCGCCATCGTTGCGCTGATACTCATCGGATGGCTCCCGGTTTCCTCAAACGCCTTTGAGATTCTATTGGGGACCGGCGAGGCCGGAACGTTTTCCCACTATACCGGTAGAATCCTTTGTCGCGTCATCAACAGCCACACCGATGGTGTTCAATGTGAGATGGTGCCGGAACCCGATGCCGTCGATCTTCTGACCAATCTGCGGGGCGGCTCCCTGGATATCGGCCTCGTCGACGCGCGCATGCTGCTGGATGCGATCTCCAGGAAAGGCAATTTCGAGTTTCTGGATATCGATTACACAAACCTGCGCATTCTGATACCGCTGTATGATGTCCCCGTGACACTGGCTGCCCGGCCGGATGCGGGAATTGGGTCGCTCAATGATTTAAAAGGAAAACGGATCAATGCGGGGGCACCAAGATCGGCGGAGCATCGTGCCGTGGAAATCATCATGGGGGCAAAGGGCTGGTCGGAAAAAGATTTCCGATTAGTGCAGGGGTTTTCATCCTCCCAGTCAGAGGATTCCATGGCGTTTTGTCACGGCACCATACAGGCGATGGTACGCATCGGTGTACATCCAAACGCGTCTCTCCAGCAACTCATCGAGCTCTGCAACGCAAATCTGGTGAACATGGATGACGGCGATATCGACAAAATGATTCTGGCGCACGGCAGTTTTTCCAAGATAACCATCCCGGCCGGGACCTATCCCTCCCAGGGAAAACCGGTGACCACCTTCGGAACCAAAATGCTGCTGATCGCCTCCCAAGACTTCGATGAGGAAACGGCTTACTCGATTATTGATGCGATTTACCGCAATCAAAAGCGGCTGAAGAACGCCCACCCGGCCCTGTCTTCATTGACTCCGGACGCGGCCCGGAATTATAATATCAATTTGCAGCGGCACCCGGGCGCCGTCCGGTATTTTTCCGGGCCTTGAGTCAATGCCCGGAAAGCCGCTCGTGACTGTCGGTTTCCCTCACGGACATTCTTTTCCGGCTGGGATGTTATTTTAAGACATCCTGCGGTGACCGCCCATTACGGGATCAGCGGTCGTCTTCCACCTCTGAGATCGGGCGAATGATTCTGTGTCAACGGGGGATTCTTATGGGAAAAGCATTCATCACCAGCCTTGTGGCGGCCCTTGGTATGGCCCTGATGACGGGATCCATGCCGACCGCTTCCCAGGCAAAAACCACCTTTGTCACCATCGGCACCGGCGATATCACCGGTGTCTATTATCCCACCGGCGGTGCCATCTCCAAATTCGTCAACAAGAAACGGAAACAATACGGGATTCGTGCAACGATCGAGTCGACGCCCGGATCGGTCTTTAATGTCAATGCGGTTATATCCGGAGATCTTGAGTTTGGGGTGGTCCAGTCCGACCGGCAGTACCAGGCCGTCCACGGTCTGGCAGAATGGAAATCAAGGGGACCGCAAAAGAGTCTTCGGGCGGTCTTCAGTATCCATCCGGAATCGGTGACCCTTGTGGCCACCGTTGATTCCAAAATCATGGATATACGTGACCTCAAAGGGAAACGGGTCAACATCGGCAATATCGGCTCCGGCCAGCGACAAAACGCCATCGACGCGTTACGTGCAGTGGGGCTCGACTACAGCAAGGATCTGGTCGCAGAGGGTGTAAAAGCCGCCGAGGCGCCGACCCTGCTCCAGGACGGTCGGATCGACGCCTTTTTTTATACTGTCGGCCATCCGAGCGGGGCCATTAAGGAGGCCACCGATGGAAAACGTAAAGTGCGTTTTGTGACCATCGACAATGTCGATCAACTTCTGGCCGATTACCCGTTTTACGCCAAGTCGGTGGTTCCGATACGGGTCTACCCGGGTGCGGTGAACACCGATGACGTGGTGAGCTTCGGCGTTAAAGCCACCCTGGTGACCTCGGCCAAGATATCCGAGCAGATTGTATATGTCCTTACAAAGGAAATTTTTGAAAATTTCGAAGCGTTCAAAAAACTTCATCCGGCGTATCAGGTGCTGACCAAACCGGGTATGCTGGAAGGTCTTTCCGCGCCGATCCATCCGGGAGCCATGATGTACTATGAGGAAGCCGGTTTGAAATAGCCGTTTCCCTTCAAAGGCCAACGCCATCGATCTCTGCGTCGCAGTCCGGGCAGCGGCCGCTTCGGACGCGGTTTTTGCGCACCGTAAATCCCCAACGTTCGATGAGCATCTCCCCGCACCGGTGGCAATAGGTACTCTCGCCCGATTCCCCCGGGACATTTCCCGTGTAAACATATCGAAGACCTTTGTGGATGCCGATTTCCCGGGCCCTCAGCAGGGATTGAACGGGTGTCGGCGGCCTGTCGGTCAGCTTGTAGGTGGGATGGAAACGGCTGATGTGCCAGGGGGTTTCCGGCCCAAGTTCATCCGCCATGAAACCGGCAAGCGCCTCGAGCTCCTGATCGGTGTCATTCTTGCCGGGAATCAGCAGGGTGGTCACCTCGATAAATACTCCCCGGGCTTTCATCCGCCGCAGTGTCTCCTTGACCGGAGCCAGCCGGGCGCCGCAGAGGTCTTTGTAGTAATCGTCGGAATAGGCTTTCAGATCCACGTTGGCGGCATCCAGATAAGGCCCGATCATGTCCAGTGCCTCCGGTGTCATGTACCCGTTGGTGACGAATACGTTACGGATACCCTTTTCGTGGGCCAGTATTGCCGTGTCGTAAGCGGTTTCAAAGTAGATCGTCGGCTCGGTGTAGGTATAGGAGATGGTTGCACACCGTGCCCGCCGGGCCGACCTGACAATATTTTCTGGGGCCACCGGGTCTCCGAGGATCAGGCCCCGTTTCTCCGAGGGCATTTGGGCAATGTCGGCATTCTGGCAAAATCGGCATTTGAAGTTGCACCCGACGGTAGCGATGGAGTAGGACAGGCTGCCCGGAAGGAAGTGAAAGAGGGGTTTTTTTTCGATGGGATCGATGTTCTGGGCGATAAGACGCCCGTAAACCAATGTCTGCAGAAGGCCCCCACGGTTTTCGCGGACTCCGCAAATTCCCCGTTTGCCCTCCCGGATGCGGCACCGGTGACCGCACAGGTTGCATCGGACGTTGTGATCATCCAGCGGTTCCCACAGATAGGCGTCCATGTTATTTCCGTTAGCCCGTTAGCCCGTTAGCCCGTTGGCTCGTTGGCTCGTTGACCCGTTCGCCCGTTGGCGCGGTTTAGCAGAGGAGTGATGGAGTATTGGAGTACGGAGCCTTGGAATACCGGCGGGTGCTGCGAAAAATCCATCACTCCACCGCTCCATTACTCCGGCGGCCTCTCCGAGCACTGTGTTCCATCAGGGGCATTTGTTTTCTCGGGATCAATGTCTTGTCTGATCATCCCGTGACCGCGCCGCTCGGTCTGCCGGACGGTATCCGCATCTTCATCGGACGTGTTCGAAACCGGGGGGTCAGTGTCACGACCATGCCGGTGAACGCCCCGAACGGACACCTTTGCAGCAGCCCGGAATTCTCAACCCAGGGTGTTAGAAATCCCGAAGACCCCGGAACCTGGCAAATCGTTCGCCAGGACATCGGTGAATCCCCGGCGACACGGCGTACTATTTCCTTCAGTTCCCAAACGCTGAAAAAGACCGCCCGGTTATAGATGCTGCTGGAAAACATCCCCGTAACCCGACGCAGAATCCCTTTGAGGGCATATTTATTTAAAACACCCAGGAAGATTCGGTCTTTGGCAACCCGGCAGGCCTCTTCGATAGCCTTTCCCGGGTCTTCTACAAATTCCAGGGTCGTCATGAACATGGCGTGATTGAAACTGTTGTCGTCAAAGGGCAGGTCTTCGGCGTATCCGCGATGGAAATCGGCCCGGTTTCCAAGGTTTCGAGATGCAATGTCGAGCATGTAGGGAGAGGGTTCGAGCCCGGTGACCTGAACGCCCAGGTCAACCAAAAACAGCAGATTCGACCCGGTACCGCATCCGATTTCGAGGATCGAGTCTCCGGGCGATGGCTTGAGCATGTCTATCATCAAACCGGATTCACGCTCTGCGATCTGCCGGTGCTCCGGTTTCCCGAACCAGTTCTCGTAGGCCTTGGCATCGTTGAAGTCGAACACATATCCCATGATGCTAACCTAAGGAAAAAACCGGTTCCGATCAAGGGAAACCCTAAAAAGAAACGTTCCCGGCAAACCCATAAAAGGTTCATTATGTTATTTTGAAATAGTGAAATTTAAAAAAACAATCCTTGACAATTTAAATGATAATATTTAAAGACAATGTTGTTTCGAAGTAAATTATTAATATATTAATAATTTTGATGTAACAATCATCTGATTATCAGGTGATTCTGATCACCCGCCAGTGAAACCGGGGAGCGCCCCTTTCACGTCTGCGCCTGTTTTACCCGCCAATCCAGTTTTTGATTTACGGAGCTGATATGCCACAAGAAAAAGTTATTGTCAGCGGTCTATTTAAAATCTTCGGTCCGAATCCCGATCGCGCCTTTAAACTCATCGATGCGGGAAAGGAAAAAGACGCCATTTTTAAAGAGACAGGATTGACGGTCGGCGTACAGGACGCTGAATTCTCCATCAATGCCGGAGAGATCTTCGTCGTAATGGGTCTGTCCGGTTCCGGAAAATCGACGCTGGTTCGGATGCTGAATCGACTCATCGAGCCGACGGCCGGAACGGTGCTCATCGATGGAGAAGATGTCACCGCCATGGCGCCGAACCATTTACGGGAGCTGCGTCGTCACAGCATGAGCATGGTGTTCCAGTCGTTTGCGTTGATGCCGCATCTGACGGTGGTCCAGAACGCCGCATTCGGCTTGGAAATCTCCGGCATCAACAAAGCCGAGCGTCAAAAACGTGCACTTGACGCTCTCGACCAGGTTGGTCTGAAAGACTGGGCCCGGAGCTATCCCCGGGAACTCTCCGGCGGCATGCAGCAGCGGGTGGGATTGGCCCGTGCCCTGGCCCAGGACCCCTCAATCATGCTCATGGACGAAGCCTTTTCAGCCCTCGATCCCCTCATCCGCAGTGAAATGCAGGATGAACTGCTCAAACTCCAGGACCAGCACGAGCGGACCGTTGTATTCATCTCCCACGATCTGCATGAAGCCATGCGGATCGGTGATCGCATCGCCATCATGGAGGGTGGCCGGATTGTGCAAGTCGGCACCCCGGACGACATTCTCAATAATCCGGCCGATAGATATGTATCGTCCTTTTTTCGCGGGGTGGACCCGACCACGGTTTTTTCCGTCGGCGATGTGGCACGGAAGTCCCAACTCACCCTTCGATGGCACAAGGGGGAGGGATTCCCCACCGCCGCTTTGGAACAGATGCGACAGGAGGACCGCGATTACGCGTATGTCCTGAACCGACACCAGAAATTTCTCGGTGTGGTTTCCTCGGATACCCTGGATGAGGCCATTGAGCGTAACGAACGCAATCTCGACGGCGCCCTGCTTGATAATATCGAGCCGGTATCTGCGGAGACGCCGCTTCAGGAGATACTATCGGAGGTTCGGAAATACGAATGCCCGGTTCCTGTGATTAACGACGAGGGACAATACATGGGTGTTATTTCGAAGCGAACCTTTCTCAGAACGCTGGAACACGGGGCTCAATGATAAGTCTTGGGGAACTCTTTGATGATCTTTTTCCAAGACGGTATTTTCAGGAGGTAAGTCATGCTCAGCAGTAAAGCGTTTGATGATTACATCATTCCACTGGAGCAGTGGATCGAGGGAGGGGTGTCATGGCTGGTCGAAAATTTCCGACCGCAGTTTCAAGCCATAAAATGGCCCGTGGAAGTCACGCTCAACGGGATCGACAGCCTTCTCCAGATGATTCCGCCGATCCTGTTTCTCATCGTTCTGGGGATCATTGCCTGGCGGGCGGCCGGCTGGAAGGTCGCCCTGTTCGGTATCCTGACCCTGACACTGGTCGGTTTCCTGGGCCTCTGGGAAGACACCATGACCACGCTGGCGATGGTGATCTGTGCCGTGGTCTTTTGTGTCATCGTGGGGATTCCGCTGGGGATTTATGCCTCCCGAAGCAATCGTTTCGAAAGCATGCTGCGACCGGTGCTCGACGCCATGCAGACCACACCGGCATTTGTCTACCTGGTTCCGGTGGTCATGCTGTTCAGCATCGGTACCGTGGCCGGAGTTATCGCCACCATCATATTTGCCATGCCGCCGATCATTCGGCTCACCAATCTCGGGATACGGCAGGTCCAGGCCGACGTGGTCGAAGCGTCGGAGGCATTCGGCGCCACCAAATCCCAAATTCTCTGGAAGGTGCAGTTTCCGCTGGCACTGCCGACCATCATGGCGGGTCTTAACCAGACAATGATGCTCTCCCTGTCCATGGTGGTCATCGCGGCCCTGATCGGCGCGGGCGGATTGGGGGTGCCGGTTTTTGAAGGTCTCAATTCCCTGCGGGTCGGTCTGGCCGGCATCGGGGGGATCAGCATCGTACTTCTGGCGATGGTATTGGACCGGATCACACAGGCCCTTGGAACATCCAAACACTTGGAGCGAAACGAAAGTTCATAAACCGAAGGAGAAACGTTGGCGTACAGATTAGAGGAACCCATTCTACGAATCCGAGACAATGAAGAAATGGAGGGAGCAATGCATCGAAAGACATTTGTTACCATCATCATGGCAGTTTGTGCACTTGGTCTGGTGTTGGCCGGAACGGCCACCGCCATGCATCATATGCCGGGCAAAGGGGTGACCGTGAATCCGGCCCGGGCCACATGGACCACCGGCTTTTTCCTGGAGGCGATTTACAGCCGGGCCCTGGAAGATCTCGGCTACACGGTGAAAGATCCCAAAAAGGTTTCCAACCCGATCTTCTACCAGTCTGTCTACAACGGCGACGTGGACTTCTGGGCCAACGGCTGGTTTCCAATCCATTATGCACAGCTTCCGAAAAATTTCGAAAAAAATGCCAAATTAGCCGGTACGGTCGTAAAGGGCGGTGCCCTACAGGGATACCTGGTTAGCAAACGGGATGTGGAAAAATTCGGAATCAAGTCCCTGAACGATTTTAAACGTCCGGAGGTAAAAAAGGCGTTCGACTCCAACAAAGACGGCAAGGCCGACCTGGTAGCCTGCCCGCCGGGCTGGGGGTGTGAAAAGGTCATCACCCACCATCTCAAAGTCTACGGTCTTGAAGATCACATCAATCCAATCAAGGCCAGCTATTCCGCCTCCATGGCCGATGCCGTGGCCCGGTACCAGAGCGGCGAACCGGTGTTTTTCTATACATGGACTCCGAACTGGACCGTCAACCGGTTCAAACCTGGCGAGGACGTCGTCTGGATCAATGTACCCGAAACAATCCCCTCCGCAGCCCAGAAAGGCTACGAAGACGCTATGGTCCACAGCGGTGTTGCCGGGGCGGTGAGCGACCCGATCAAGATGGGCTTTCCGGGAAATGACATCAACGTCGTGGCCAACAAGGCATTTCTCGCTAAAAATCCAGCCGCGGCAAAGATGTTCGAGGTCATGTCCATTCCTTTTGCCGATATCGCCGCCCAGAATGCGAAGATGTACGAAGGGGAGAATACCGAAAAGGACATCGACCGACATGTGTCCGAGTGGATCGCTCTGAACAAGGATCAATGGGACGCCTGGCTTGAAGAGGCCCGAAAGGCCGCCAAGTGACGGCGTCGGCATGACCGGCGACTGTCCGACCGAACTGTGGGCGCGCTAACTGCACCCACAGTTCGGGGTGACTTCGGCGTTTCGAATGACGCCTCCCCTGCACGCTCTGCCCGGGCCAAAGATAAATTGCAGGGGTTGTCTACGCAGCACCAGCCCGGAACCGGGATGATTTTAATTCTTTTTTTTCGAAAACGGAACCAGAACCTTAAGCATTAATAAACAAGGACTTGATCGGCGACCGGTACGCTTTGGAAGACGCCCCCCGGGATCTTCATATACGGGATGCAGGCTACTCCGAAGGTCGTCGGGTTGATCCGATGGGGGTGACTGACTATCGAAAACGAACAGGTGATTAAGGACATTGTGGGATCGATTCGCCGGTTGGTACGTGCCGTATCTCTAGATTCCGCCAAGATGAGCCGTCAGTTCAGCCTGACGGCTCCGCAAAGCGGCGTGTTGCGCAGTCTGGCCAGCAATGGCCCAATTTCATCGGCTCAATTGAGTCGCGAGCTCTATGTGACGCCCTCCAACATTACCGGCATCATTGACCGGTTGGAGAAAAAAGGCCTGGTCCAACGGGTTCGAAAGGAAGGGGATCGGCGTGTCGCCCTGATTATGTTGACCCAAGCCGGCGAGCAGCTCAGCAGTCAGTTGCCGGATCCCATTGAAATCAAGCTGATATCTGCCCTCTCCGACCTGGAGTCCAAAAAGATAGCCGATCTGCGGGGGGCGCTCAAATTGATGCTGAGACTCGTCGATGCCCAGGAGATCGAGGACGACCCGTTGCACTAGGCGCAAATAGCTGTTCCTCCGTTCATGGCACTCTGCACGGCCCAAGCGGGTTCGGTTACCCGTGGGTCTTGCGCGTCTTAACCTTGCCGCATCCAGGAGCTGTCTTTTATGCACCGTATGGGTATAGATTCTGAAGCTCCACCTGCCACTTTCCCATCTGATACACTGTATCGGAAACTTCCCGGACATTGATGGGTATCTTATAGCGATTTTCAGAATTCCGTTCCACGTCGATACCGATCCCGAACCCGAACCCGATTCCGGTGATTTTGCGTTGACGGTTTCTCAGTGTTGACCATATGCCACGGGCAGGATACATATCTGCCTCCGGAAGCCAGGCCTTTGGATGACATGGTTTCAGTGCGCGGTTGGAAACACGTCCCACCAGGGTCGGGTCCGTGATGATCCCGAAAAACACCCATCGGAGATACCATGAAAGAGTTTTTTAATGTCGCAGATGTATCGCACGTCATGGAATATGCGAACCGGTTCCCGCCGGTGGCAACGGAAAGGGTATCCCTGTCCGAGTCCTACGGTCGCATCCTTGCGGAAACCATCACCGCCGACCTTGATTTACCGGGATTTTCCCGATCCATCGTGGACGGTTATGCCGTCCGAGCGGCATCCACCTTTGGGGCCTCCGAAAGCAATCCCGCCTTTTTAAATGTAACCGGAGACGTCGCTATGGGTGAAATCCCCGGGATGACCGTCCACTCCGGAGAAACGGTTCGTATTCCAACCGGGGCCATGCTGCCCGAGGGTGCGGATGCCGTGGTGATGATAGAGCACACCGAGGCCCTGGATACGACGACCATTGAAGTGTATCGAAGTGTTGCTCCGGGTCAGTATGTCATCGAAAAAGGCGAAGATTTCTCTTTCGGCGAAACGATCCTGGAGGAAGGCCGACCGATCCGGTTCCAGGAGGCCGGGCTTCTGGCCGCCTTCGGACGCACAGACGTCCGCGTTTTCAAAAAACCGATTGTCGGGATCATTTCCACCGGAGATGAAATTGTGCCCGTCGATCACATTCCGGATACGGGACAGATCCGGGACATCAACAGCACCACGCTTTTCGGGCAGGTTCAGACCGCCGGTGGCATAGCGGAACCTTACGGTATCGTCGAAGACACCTACGAGGCGCTATTTGAGGTGTGCCGTCGCGCGACCGCCGCTTCCGATATGGTGCTGGTGTCCGGCGGCAGTTCCGTGGGTGCTCGTGATTTTACAATGGAGGCCCTGGGCCATCTTCCGGATGCGGAGATCCTGGTGCACGGCCTGAGTCTTCGCCCCGGGAAACCGACGATCCTGGCCAGGGTGGGGAACAAAATCGTATGGGGCCTCCCCGGCCATGTGGTGTCGGCGATGATTGTATTCATGGCTGTCGTGGAACCTTTTCTGAAACGGATCGGCGGTGTTCGACGCTGGGAGGAAGCCGGTCTCCGGTTCACGGCGCGGATCAGTCGAAATGTGGCATCCGCCCAGGGACGGATCGATTTTGTCCGGGTCAAGCTCCGGCATGGGGACGGTGTGCCATGGGCGGATCCCCTGCTCGCCAAATCCGGCCTGATCCACACCATGATCAAGGCCGACGGCCTGGTGGCCATCGGGATGAATGATGAAGGGCTCGATGAAGGAGACCTGGTGGAAGTGATTCCGCTATAATCGCCGCTGCTCAGGAAAGGGTTGCCTGGGGAATCATAAATTCGAGATTCGGATTTTGAATTTAAGAATTATGTTGTCGGCTTGAACTAGAAAGAGAGCACGTGATGAAGAGAAATATATATCTGAAAATGAAATCTCTAAAGGAAGCTCGGGAGATCATGTTCCGTCGGTTTCCGGACACATCATGTCTGCCGTCGGAAACCGTTTCCGTCGAGGACGCCGGCGGACGTGTCCTGGCGGAGCCGGTATTCGCGCGGCTATCTTCCCCGAACTTCCATTCGGCGGCCATGGACGGCATCGCTGTAAAAGCGGAACACACGTTCGGAACGAGCGAAACACGGCCGACGGAACTGGTTATCGGAGAAAACGCGTTTTATCTGAACACCGGACATCTCCTGCCGCCGAACACGGATGCGGTAATTATGATCGAGCACGTGACAATACTTGATGAGCGTCGGGTCCGGATCGAGGCGCCGGCGTTTCCCTGGCAGCATGTGCGGAAAATGGGAGAAGATATTGTCGCCACCGAACTGCTGTTTACCCGGAATCATGTCGTCACGCCCTATTGCCTCGGAGCCCTCCTGGCCGGAGGCATCACTTCGCTGGTTGTCCGCCGGCGGCCCAAGGTGTTCATCATCCCCACCGGATCGGAATTGATCGATTGGCAGGATGCCGGCCCGGAAGATCTTTTGCCGGGCCAGGTCATCGAATCCAACTCCTATGTGCTGGGAAATCTCGTCGAGGCATGGGGGGGGCGGTTTATTCGCCACGAAAAGGTGATGGATAGTGTCGGGGCACTCAACGCGGCGGTCACGGAGGCCGTTTCATCCGATTATGACCTGGTCCTGATGGTCGGCGGGTCCTCTGCCGGATCCGAAGATTATTCCAAACGGGTGATCGGGGACTTGGGGGAGATCCTCGTGCACGGCGTGACCATCATGCCCGGCAAACCCGTTCTCGTCGGGGCGGTTGAGGATAAACCCGTGTTTGGGGTTCCGGGTTATCCGGTTTCTGCAATTGTCGCTTTCGAACAGTTTGTCCGGCCGTTGATGCTCAGAATGCTTGGAAGGCCTGAAGAGCGGCGGCAAACGGTCACGGTAGAGCCGACACGGAAAATACCTTCCAAGCTCGGTGTCGAAGAATTCGTGCGGGTAAAGCTGGGTCGCGTCGCAGATCGTATTGCAGCATCGTCTCTGCCCCGAGGCGCCGGAATCATCACCAGCCTGACCGAGGCGGACGGCATTGTCCGGATCCCGGCCAACAGCGAGGGGCTAACCGAAAATAAACCGGTGACCGCTGAACTGCTCCGCCCTCTGGAGTCGATAAACCACACCATTGTCGCGGTCGGAAGTCATGACAATACGCTCGATGTGTTGACCGACCAGCTCAAAGCACGATCCAGACCTGTTGTGCTTTCGTCCAGCCATGTTGGAAGTCTGGGCGGGCTTATGGCGATCAAACGCGGTGCATGCCACCTGGCCGGTTCCCATTTGCTCGACACCCAGGACGGTTCCTATAACGTGACCTACATCCGACGTTATTTGCCCGACATTGCGGTAAAACTGGTCCACCTCGTGATGCGTGAGCAAGGGATGATCGTGGCCCCCGGCAACCCGAAAGGCCTGAGTGGCATCAAGGATCTATCCCGGAAGGATGTCACCTTCATTAACCGCCAGGGCGGGTCCGGAACCCGTATCCTGCTCGACTACCGGCTTTCCGAACTCGGCATCGACCCCCGGTCCATCCAAGGCTACGACACAGAGGAGTATACCCATATGGCCGTAGCGGTTGCCGTTCTCGGCGGGACCGCCGACACCGGGCTGGGTATATTCGCGGCGGCAAACGCTTTGAAGCTCGATTTTATCCCGGTCGTTACAGAGCAATACGATTTGGTCATCCCGGAGGCGTATTTTGAATCCGACAATATCCAAAGCCTCCTGGAAACGATTCGCTCGTCCGGATTTCAGCAGCGGGTGGATGCCCTTGGCGGGTACGACACACAGCGGACCGGGGAGGTGCTGCCCCTGTAAACGGAACTCGATGATTCCCTGAACCCCGTGGTTGCCATGTAAGGATTCGTCGACGCTGCCCGACATCGTGTCAACACCGACAACGGACCCATGGGAGGGACATGTCCGGATGCCCCGTACAGAGAACGATCCGCATTACGAAATCATTGACCACACCGCCGACAGCGGTATCCGGGTCTTTGGAAAGGATCCTGAAGAGCTGTTTGCCCGAGCCGGAACAGCGCTTTTCGAGCAGATCACAGACTCCGGACGGATTGTTGCGCAAACGCAGCACCACGTTACCGTATCGGGAATCGATTGGCCGGATTTAATGGTGAACTGGCTCAGAGAGCTACTGTATCTGTGGACCGGAAGAGAGCTTCTGGTTGTTGGAGTGGAAATCGACAAACTGGTGGAATTCTCTCTTGCCGCGACAGTCGGCACGGTAAAGTACAATCCGAAGCATCACATGATCCTCAGCGAGATCAAGGCGGTCACATATCATGGAATCGATGTGAGCCATCGGCCATTGGGATGGGAGGCAACGGTTATTTTTGATATATGATCGCGACCCGACAATTGTGTTTTACACCAGGATTTCATTTCAATGCAGAGACACAAACCCTGACGCCGGCGGAGTGATGGAGTGATGGAGTGATGGGTAATGTTTTTTCCTTCCAATACGCCAACGCTCCATTGTAGATTTGGAGACAGCTACCTTTGAGGATACAATCGAGAAAATAAGGTGATGTGGTGAAAGTCGGTCGCCCAGAGGGTGTTCGCAAGATCCTGCTGAAAGGCATATTCTGGCGTATTCTCATTATCGAGGGCATCCTGCTTGTCTGGTCGCTCCTGTACAGAATCTTGATGGAGCCGGCCGCCCAGCCGGTGGAGCTCTTCTGGTACGCGGTCCGCATCGTCATTCTGATTGCGATCATTATCGTGTTTATCATGGTGACCTTCAGGTTGTTCCTCACCCGGAAGGTCATTCTGCCCTTGGAGGCGATCTCCGAATCGAACCGGAAATTCCAGGAAGAAGACACCGCCCGAAACGGGATCCCCCTGGCGGAGGACACGCCGCAGGAGATTCAGGAAATTGTCGCCACCCGAACACAGATGCTCGATACGATTCTTCGGGTGTCCGAGGAGAGGCTTCGACTCGTCAACTTCATCAAGGAGACCTTCGGCCGATACATGTCAAAAAAAGTGGTCGATGAAATCCTCGATTCCCCGGACGGCGCCAAAATCGGAGGGCGCCGGGAGACCGTGACTATCCTTATGTCAGACCTTCGCGGATTCACGAGCCTTTCCGAAACCACCGATCCGGAAATGTTGATGCGGGTGCTGAACCGGTATCTGGACCGGATGTCCCGGATCATAAACCACTATGACGGTATCATCGATGAGATCATCGGCGATGCCATTCTGGCGGTGTTCGGCGTACCGGAAAGCCGACCCACCGATCCGGAACGGGCCGTGGCCTGTGCCCTGGCCATGCAGAACGCTCTCATGGAACTGAATCGGGACATCGGGGAGGAAGGGTACCCGCCGTTGGAAATGGGGATCGGCATCAACACCGGCACCGTTCTCGTGGGCAACATCGGATCCGAGATCCGAATGAAATACGGGATCGTTGGAGCGGCGGTCAATACCGCGGGTCGCATTGAATCGAACACCATCGGCGGGCAGGTGCTCATCGGTGAGTCCACCTTCACCCGTCTCGGTGAAAAACTTACCGCAGAACCCCCTCAGACGTTCATGATGAAAGGCATGCGGAAACCTCTGGTGGTTTACGCGGTCACCGGCATCGGCGATCCGTATCGGATCACCCTCGAGACCTCACGGGTGGACCACGATGGCGTTCTGTTGACACTGCCGTTTCGTTGCTGGAGGATCGAAGACAAGAAGGTCGCCGACGAGGCTGCCACCGGTGAAACCATTCTCATTAACGACACCCTGTTGACGGCCACGGTGGCTCCGCCCCTGGATCCGCACGTGGATGTCAAGATTGCCTTCGACTTCTGTCAGGAAGCCCACTGCTTCGAGGCTATCTATGCGAAAGTTCTGTCCATCGGCGAAGCGCGTGATCATGGGGCGGTCCATCAGCTGGGCATCACCAGTATCCGCCCGGAAGATCGTGATATGCTGAAGAAGTGGATGGATAAGGCGGGGTAGATGGCTGGACGTTAGGATGATTTGTTGAATTGAGAGCCCCATGTCAGGTTCATCGTCAACGTGCAGACAGGTCTGCCCGTTTGCCCGTAGCACCGTTAACGAACAGGGCCGCTCCCGGATCATGTCCGGAATGACAAAAATTGATATTGACCAATATCCTCTGCGGACTCTGCGTCTCTGCGACAAATTTTAGGTTTTTCCGAATTTCGGATGGGCCTTGATCAGCGCCCGGGTGTACTCGTGGCGGGGATGTTTAATGACGTCCTCGGCAGACCCGGTTTCAACAATCTCTCCTTTATATATTACCGCAATGCGATTACAGAGATACCAGGCCGCCGCCAGGCTATGGGTGATAAATAAAAAGGTGACCCCCATCTTTGATTGGAGGTTTTGGAGAATGGAAAAAATCTGAATGGATATCGAGGCATCCAGCATGGATGTGGGTTCATCGGCAACGACGAATTCGGGCTTGAGAACCACGGCTCTGGCAATGGCAACACGCTGGCGCTGTCCGCCGCTAAGCTCGTGGGGGTAACGATAGAAAAAGTCTTCCGGCGGGGACAACCCCACCGATTGCAACGCCTTGAACACCGTCTCCTCCTGCTCCGCCCGGTTGCCCTCGGCATGGATGGTCAAGGGTTCCGCGACAGTGTCGAAAATGGAAAAGTAAGGATTCAGGGACTGGTAAGGATCCTGGAAGATCATCTGTACCTTCCGGCGGTATTCCGCCAGGCGCTTTCCCCGCAACCCGGTAATATCTTTTCCGTCAAGGGTCAGTCTGCCTGCAGTCGGCGGTTCCAGCTTGACGATCAGTCTTCCGGTGGTTGTCTTCCCGCTACCGCTCTGACCGACCAGACCAAAGATATCTCCTCTGGCGATTTCCAGGGAAACCTTGTTTAGCGCCACCACCGTCTGGTCGGCCCCCTTGAGGAGGGTCTTCTTGGATCGATAGGTTTTGGTCACATCTTCCAGTTTTATAATCGGGTCAGCCATCTTTGATGATTCGCGCAGCCATAATTTTTAGTAGTTGTGTTCATCCCATGACATATTCGTCCGATACTTGTCCGCCTCTGGAGGATTCGAATTTAGGGTTTTATCATGTAATTTTACAGCACAGCGCCTTGTGGGTCCTGGACACATCGATCCAGTCGGGTATTTCCATCCGGCATGCTGGGCCCGTCGCCTCGCAGCGGTCGCAGAACCGGCACCCCTTCGGCGGGTTTATAAGGTTCGGGGTTTCCCCGTTGAGCCCTTCCAATTGGGTTTTTTCCGTGCCCAGGGTGAGATATGACCCGAGAAGGGCTTTGGTATACGGATGGACCGGGGCTTCGAACACCTCTTCCCGTTTACCATATTCTACGATTTGCCCGGCATACATCACCGCGATGGTGTGGCATACATCCGCAACCACCGCAATGTCGTGGGATATAAACAGAATGCTGAGAATCAATTCCTTCTGAAGGGTCTTGATTTCGTCCAGGATCTGGTCCTGTACAATGACGTCCAGGGCGGTCGTCGGTTCATCAGCGATAATCAGGGATGGCCGGCACGATAGCGCCATGGCGATAATGGCGCGCTGCTTCATCCCACCGCTGTATTGATGAGGGAAATCCCTGATCCGCTCCCGTGGGATATGCACCAGGTCAAAAAGAGCCTCGACCCGTTCCTGTGCGGCCGGTTTGTCCAGCGCGGGTTCGTGAATCAGGATGGCCTCCACAATCTGATCGCCAACCCGCTGCACCGGGTTCAAGGCGTTCATGGCGGCCTGAAAAATCATGGCGATATCTTTCCAACGGGTCTTTCTCATCTCTTCCGGAGAGATCTTGAGCAGGTCTCTGCCCTTGTACATAATCTGGTCTGCCATGACGGAAGCGTTTTTCGGCAGCAGGCCCATGAGCGTCATGCCGATCGTCGTTTTTCCACACCCGGATTCCCCGACGAATCCGAGCGATTTACCTTCTTCGACGGAAAACGATACGCTATCGACCGCCCTGAGAAATCCTTTCCGGGTCTGGTAGCCGATGCTCAAATTGCGGACATCCAGAAGGGCCATATCAGTCGGAAGCTCCTTCCTGTCTGAGTCTAGGATCCAGAATCTCCTCCATTGCCCGCCCGAGCATGTAAAACGACAGGGTCAGCAGGGAAATGCAGATGCCCGGGGGAAGGAGCCAGTAGGGCGCCTGGAACATGTGACCGGTCTTCCACACCCACTGGAGCATCATGCCCCAACTGACCGTTCCCGGATCACCGAATCCAAGAAAGGCCAGTGCCGCCTCGATAATAATGGCCGATGTCACCCGGAACGTCATATACAGAAGGGCCAGGGGAAGCACATTGGGCGTAATGTGACGGAAAATGATCCGAACGTGTGATGCTCCGGCCACTTTTGCCGCCTCGATGAACGGACGCTGCTTCAATGACAGGGTTTGGGCCCGAATCACCCGGGAGACGCCCGGCCAGCGAAAAAGGGCGATGATCAGGACGATCGTCCATATGTGCAGTTGCCCGAAAAGAGACGAAAGAATGAGCACCACAAGAAGGGTCGGCATGACCATGATCATGTCGGCCAGGCGCATGAGCGCCATGTCCACTGTCTTTCCGGCATAACCGGCGATCATTCCTATGAGGGTACCTAAAAAGATGCTCATAAATGCCGCTGAAATACCCACCATAAAAGCGATCCGGGCACCGGCGAGGAGTTGGCTGAAGATATCACGACCGATGAAATCGGTTCCCAGCCAGTGCTTCATGCTGGGTCCGGTGGAATGGGAAATTTCCGGGTCGACGCCGTGCATGGGCTGGTACATGGGATCTATCAAGGGCGGTATAAAACTGCAGACGGCCATCAAGGCAAATACTATCAGCAGCGTCAGCCCGATGCGGCCGATCAGGTTTTCCCGAAACAGACGCCAGGCCCCAACGAATCTGCCCATCATGGCGGACGCTTTCGAAGTTGTTTTATTTTCTGCAGCCAACGGCGTCCCCTATTCGTAACGGATCCTTGGATCCAGATAAGCATACAACACGTCCACGACCAGATTGGCCAGCAGCACCACGGCGGCAATCAATAAAAATGACGCCTGGGCCAGGGGATAGTCATTGTTGCTCACCGAAAATACGAGCTCGCGCCCGATGCCCGGCCAGGTGAAAACGGTTTCCGTCAGGGCCCCGCCGTTGATTGAAAACGCCAGACTGAGCCCGACGCTGGTGACCACGGGCAACGCGGCATTGGGTGCGGCGTGGTGATTTCGAATGGTTTTTTCCTCCAGACCTTTGGCCCGGGCGGTGAGGATATAATCTTCCTTGAGGGTGTCGAGCATACTGCTGCGCATGATCAACAGGTAGCTGCCGAAATGGATCATGAACAGGGTCCCCAGGGGCAGTATCATATGATGGACGATATCCCATGCCTTTTCCAGAAATCCGGCTTCCGGGTCGATCCAGACCTCGGCCGATATCATGCCGGTGAGTGGGAACCATCCCACCTTGTAAGCGAACAGCCATATCAGGATCAGGGCAAGCCAGGGTAAAAACACCGTGTGGCAGATCAGGGCCCCGATGGTCATCCATGTGTCCGTCGACTCTCCCTTTCGCCAGGCGGCGATCTTGCCCAGAAAGATCCCGAACAGGGCTGACAGTATAATAGATGTGGTGAACAGGAGCACCGTATTGGGGAGCCGATTCAGGATAATATCGGCCACCGGCTGGCCATAATGAAACGACACCCCAAAGTTGCCGGTCACAAAGTTCTTCACATAGTAGAGGTACTGGAGTCCGATCGGCTGATCCAGGCCCAGTTGCTCGATCAGGTGCTCGGCGTCTTCGGGAGTCATATTGGGATCGACCATCCGGGTGACCGGATCCCCGGGTGCCAGCCGAAACAACAGAAACAGGACGGTCAGGATCACAAAGAAGATAATGGCGATTTCAATCAGGCGCCGGAATATGTATTTGCGCAATTCCATGTCACGAGTCCCGGGAAATCGGTTTGAGCTGGGTAAACGACCAGATATTGCCGATCCCCTCCAGCATCTCCACCCAACCGGTGAAACGATCCGTTCGGACGGCCTCGATCAGCAGGGGATCGTAGATCGGATAATAGGGCACATCACGCAGCACGATCTCCTGCATTTTCCGGACCAATGCCTGACGCTCTTCCCGGTCCATGGCCTGACTCGACTCGGTGGCGAGTTTGTCGAATTCCGGGTTTCGGTACCCGCTCATGTTCCACCCGCGGGGTTTGTCGTTGGCGGAGAGAAAAAAGATACGAAGATAATCCGGATCCGTTGAAAGTTTGCCACACCCGAGAATGAAGGTGTCGAAGTCGTGCCGTCCCTTGACCTGTTGAAGCAGGGAAGAGAATGCCATGGGACGCGAATAGGCCGGCATGCCCACGTCCCTCAGCCACTCCTGTATCATCAAACCGCTGATGGCCCGGTGGGGATCATAGTCGGCCGGCGGCGTCAGGATGGTAAAGCGCTCCATGGGTTGACCGTTCGGCAGCCGGATGCCGCTGGCTGGTATGACCGCCCCGGCATCGTCGATGGGGGGTGCTTCCCAAGAGTATCCGGCCTCCGTTAAAATGTCATAAGCTTTCCGGATTCGTGATTCCCGGTCCAGTTTGGCGCCGTATTTTTCCACCTCGGGATAATACCAGTACCGGTTGCCGGGGGGGATAATCGAGTACATCTCGGTACCGAATCCCTGGAGGATGCGGGAGATGATAAAATTCTTGTCGATGAGGGTGGCGATGGCCCGGCGCAGGTGGGGGTCGTCAGATGGTGGTTTCCGTAAATTGAATCCCATGAAATACAGGGCGCTTTTTTCGCTGAAATAGACGTGAATATCGTCCTGATTGCGGAGATCGTCCAGATACCCCGGTTGGATCCCCCACCAGAACATGTCGATGGTGCCTTTTTTCAAGGCCAGAATGGCCACGTCTGAGGTTCCGAATATTTTTACCACGATATCCGTGATATGGGGGCCAAGCTGACGACCCGCGATGGTTTTCCCGGTTCCGAAAAAATAGGGATTTCGAACCATGTGCAAATAGGCCCCTTCACGCCACTGCTTGAGGACAAAAGGCCCGGTCCCCACCGGCGATTCGACCTGGTGGTTGAGCAACTCGGCCAGGGGCTTCTCTTTGGTGCGTGCGATCCGGACAATGTCTTCCCATTCTTTCTGCTGGACGATGGGGATGGTGAGAGAACGTGATCGGAAGATGGCCTTGGGGTTTTTCAGGAAGAACCGAACCGTCCGCTTGTCCGGAGTTTCGATCCGGGTGACGAATTTCCACCGGGAATAATGGCGGGGAATGCGGAACTCCTTGATCAGCTTGGCGGTGAAGGCCACGTCCGAGGACGTCAGCTCTGCTCCGTCGGACCATCGTGCCCCGCGGAGACGCACGGTATAGGCTACCGTTTCGGGGTCATACTCGGGGAGGTCGGCGGCCAGCCAGGGAATCAGCTCGAGGGTTTCCGGATCGTGCTGGTAAAGCGGCTGATAGATCTTGGAAAGGATTTTTCGAGAGTTGGCGTCGCTGGCAAGCCAGATGTTCAGCGTCCGCGGTTCTTCGGACAAACCGACCCGAAGCATTCCGGCAGGTTCCTTTTGCGAACATCCTGCCAGGGCGACCGCTGCCAGCAGTACTCCGAAAGCGATGATCCGTATGGGGTTGAATTTAGTCATAGCGGCCGTTCATCTCTTTGACTTTGTGTTCGATGAAATCGACGACGCGGCTCTCGAGGCGCACCCCGTCCAGGCGATTGATTCGCGGGATGCCACCGGGACTCACACAGTTGATTTCCACGAGCTTGCCTCCGATCACGTCGATCCCCACAAAGTAAAGGCCGGTCTCAACCAGAGCCGGCTTGATCGTTTCGCAGATCAATCGTTCGTCGTCGGTGATCTCATGTTTGAATACCCGGGCACCCGCATGAACGTTTGTGCGAAAATCGCCCTCTTTGGGTTTGCGCCTCATGGCGCCCAGGATTTCTCCGTTGAGGAGAAGAATCCGTACATCCCCCTTTTCTTTGACCTCGGAGAGGTATTCCTGAACCATGATCGCTTCGCGATCCGGATAGTCCTTATATCCTTTAACATAATAATTGATGAGGGAAATCAAATTTTCCTGGTCCCGATTGCTCACTTTAATAACGCCTTCTCCGCCAAATCGCTGCAGCGGTTTGACAACCATGGCGCCGCCGAAGTCGTCAATTATTTTTTTGAGCCGTGCCGGGTCCCTCGAGACGTGGGTTTCGGGAATGATGTCGGGAAAGCTCAGGATGTACAGCTTGCTGTTTCCCAAGATCTGGCCGGAGGTCCGGTTGATCATAAACACCTGATCCTGCACCGGCGAAAGAAACTCCATGGCCTGGTAGTTCAGCGGGGGATTTTTTCGCAGAAATAGCGCATCCAGATCGGTAACCGATTCGAAGATCAAATCGTCCTTTTTCAGGCATTGGATCATACATTGCCAATAGCACCCCATGGTCTGGTCGGGCGGCACGGTCACATTTCGCATGCGGGCCACCACCTGGTCGTTGCGGATGTAGATGTCGTGGGGTTCCAGGAAATAAACCGCATGCCCCCGCTGGTTGCATTCGTACATCAGGTGGCTTGTGGTTTCCCACTCCGGGCTGATGGCTTGCAGGTGATCCATCATAAAGGCAATTTTCATGGTGCTCATTTCCTGATCTTGTCGTGTAATCGCCGGATCCGCCCGCTGAGCGCCCTGCAGATTTCCAGGGCGATCTGGGGGTATTCCCGAACAATTTCTTTAAACTCTTGTTTGTGAAGAATCAAGAGGCGGGAGGGAGTTTCTGTCCGGATGCTGGCCGTTCTGGCAATGTTTTCAAAGAGAGCCATTTCGCCGAAATAATCCCCCTCCCGGATCCGGTCGAGCTCGATTTCATTATCGCTTCCCAATCCCTTAATAACAGAGACCTCCCCGCGAATGATGAGATACATCGTCTCCCCGGGATCCCCTTCCTGAATGACGACCGCACCGGAGGGATAGTCCTCTTCCTCGGAAACGGAGGCCACCGCAGCCAGTTCGCCCACCGAGAGGCCTTCAAAAATCTCGATCCCTTTCAGGAGCAGGATTTTATCGGAAATTGCCGTTTCGTTTTGCATAGTGTCCTCCGAAGATCCTTCATTGCGATGCCGGCGGGCCAGGATGGCGCGTGCCGTCCGGGCGATAAAACTGTTTTCGGATTCAGCCAACCGGGTTACATCTTCCGGTTCGAGGGTGTCCGGAGCTATCCGATCCATGGCTGAAAGCATCAGGGTTGTGGCAATCCAATCGTCTTGGGCGACGAGATGCTTCACAAAGGCCCGATCGTCCATATCCGGGTCCGTCAGGGTGAAATTCTTTCGGCCACCGACAGGGTCTGTTCAGGGGACGACACCTCTATAATCGGTATCATGATTTCGGACAGTTTCCGATCCATGGCATCCTCTAACGCTTCGATACCGTTGGCCCGCTGCCGGGGGTCGTCCGAGAACACCCCACGGATGATAATGTTCCGCTGCTTGGACCGGTCCTGGGCGGCCAGCACGCGAAGGGTGTTTTCCACCCGGAGCATCCGTTTCTGGTTCAGATGGTCGATGAACAACCGGATCTCGGGGGTCTGTTCAAAGCGTTTCAGCCGTTCGGCGTCCGCCAGGTATTGATATCCGGCCTCGATCTGATCCCGGGCGAATCGAAACGCATCCAGGTCTTTGATGTTGAGAGAATCCAGGAGTTCGAAAATACCCTCCCGGGTACGGCGTCTGGGTATGGTCAGGCTCTCCACGAGCAGCATGCTGTTCTGGTATTCCGCCGTTTCGATTTTTTCGACGGCCCGCTGGCGTATCCGATCCGATGAATCGCCCACGAGGTTGATCACTTTCTGGAGGCTGTCATCATTGTCGATGTCGACGGCTTCCAGGGCGGCCTGACGGACCGGTTCCCGGGGGTGGTCCAGGTATGGCAGCACGATGGCGGTCTGGTCGGGGAGCCGCAGGGCCTGGAGGGCCCGCAGGATGTCCGGCAAAATGGGTGCGCAGTCCGGGTCGTCCAGCAACTGCTTCAGCCGGGGAAAAAATCCCGGTTCATGGGTTTCACCGGCCGCGATGACGCCCGCCTGGCGAACCTCGAGCCGATCGGACGCGAGCCAGGTGGTAATGGTGTTGCGATAGTCATCCGGCGCCCGTCGATAGAGTCCGACCACGGCATAGGCCCGGACATCCGGATCCGGATGGGTCAGGAATCCGCTGTAATCAAACGGCCGAGACACCGACGGATCGAGACGATCCAGTGCCCGAAGCGCCGCGGCGGTCAGCGTTGCATTGTCCGACGCTGCGGCCTCCGCCAATGCCGGCAGGGCCGGGGCGCCGGCCTGCATGGAGACCATGTCGATCAGTTCGGCCCGGGTGTGTTCATCCTGGGTCTTGAGCGATTCCAGAATCATGTCATCCAGTCCCTCGACACCCAGGGACTGCATGAGCCGGGCGTACCAGACCGCATTCTTGCCCCGTGCTCCGAAATAGGTTTCTGCCAGCCGTTCCCGCATGGTCCGGTCCCGGAACAGATCTCCGACCTCGTCTTGCTCCATGGATTTCAGATCCAGCAGGTTCCTGGAGATCAGATCAAGGAGGATGCCGGAATAGCGCCGCTTCAGGGTGATGATGGTGGCGAGCCACCCGATCACAAACGGCAGGGCAATCAGGGCCAGGTATCGTGGGTGAAACAGGTTTTCGGTGGCCAGGATGATGGCGGACCCGAGCACCAGAGCGATGCGAACAACCGTCCCCCGCAGAAACGGCCGGAGGACAGCCCGGGTAGCCATCGGGACCAGCCCCATCAGGACATCCGATGCCGGTTTGTGGAGTGTCGTCCGGATGACATTCGTGGAAAGGCGCGCATATATGGCGGCAATAATATCAAAGCGGACGAGAAATCCGATAAAGACGAAGAGGTAATTGCAGGGGTGGAACATCAGGGCCACCGGCAGTCCCCATCTGCCATAAATCCGCCCAACAAACAGAAGGATGATCAGACTGATAACGTTCATGCCGCCCCGAAAGTATCCGAAAAACGTGACCAGGCCCCCTTCTGTGGCAAACTGCTCGTTGACCGCAAAGTTGAACAGGTAGTTCATGATGGGGATGATCACGTTCGGGAAAAACGTCATAAAAACAAGAATTTTAATGAGTACGGATTCTTTTAGGAGGGGGATGGCCTGCTTGATCTCCTGAATAATGGACGACCTGGCCTTCCGTTTTTTCCCGCCGGTGTCCTGGATGAGAAGTGTGGGGTAATTCGATCCGATGCTGCGGACCACCACTGCTGCTGCCAGAGTGGTGGCCAGATACACCAGCAACAGGTTGTCGATGGAGACGAGGCGCGTCAGAAACGGTGTGCCGAAGCCACCCAGGATATCGCCGCAAACACCTCCGGCGGTGATGAGGGGAAAGAGGCGGTTGGATTGCCGCGTATTGAACAGATCGTTGGCCAGGTTCCAGAACAGCAATCCCAGCAACGCCTCGTAGAGGGTCTTGAGGGTGAACAGGACCGGATAAACGAGATCATATCCGAACGGTATCACAAAACGCATGGCTGCGACCGACGTGCCGCAGATGACCAAAAGCCTGAGAAGGAGCTTGGTGCCGGGGAGTCTGGCCATTGCGCCGGCAATGAATCCCATGATCACAAAAATGGCAACACTGTTGATCATGTACATCACCGGCAGGTATTGAACGCCAAACCGTTTTAGAAAAGCGGTCTCAGCGAAGTTGGTAAAGAGCATTCCCGATATTCGGACCAGAAACAGCAGCGCTACGGCGCTCGCCAACAGACCGAGTTCGTCCTCATAGATTTTCAGCCACTTGGCGATCAGCTTGGTCATCTCACCCTTTGGGGCGAATGTCGATGGCTCTGAAAATTGCATCAAACACTCATGGTGATGCAATTTTCCGGGTCGCTGTCAGTTCTGCTCTAAAACCAAACGGAAGCCTGTTGTCTGCAGGCGACTGGCCGGATGGGCGGTGGCACGGTTGGCCGAACGGCAGGAGTGCCCGTACCGGAACCAGCTGCCGCCACGTTTGACGCGCATGGTGCCCTTTGGGGCGCCTTTCGGATCGGTCACGGTCCCTGTACGGTACTCTCCGTACCAATCCTGGACCCATTCCCACACGTTGCCATGCATGTCGTAAAGGCCGAAGGCATTTGGTGCATATCGTTTTACCCGGCCGGGTTGGTTCACGGGGATATCCCGGGTTTCATGGTACTCGACACAAGCCCCACCCTTGGAACGGTTATTACCGAACATGGCGGCGCTGCACGTAATTTCATTGCCCCAGGGGTAGGCGGTCTGAGTACCGCCCCGGGCGGCATATTCCCACTCGGCCTCGGTGGGCAGCCTGAACGTGAAGGCGCCTTCTACAAACCGGTTGAGTTTGTTGATAAAGTCCTGGGTATCGTGCCAGGATACCTGGGTGACCGGAGATTGGCCGGGGCCTTTTCGCCGAGAGAAGAATTTTTTGCCCATGACGTTTTGCCATTGGGCAAGGGTGACCTCGGAGGTCTGCATAAAAAACGGTTCGCTGATCACCACACGGTGTTGTGGTTCTGAGGTATCGCGGAAGGGTTCGTCCGGCGGACTGCCCATGACGAAGCTGCCGCTGGGAATCTTCACAAATTCCATTCCCAGGTCCTTGATGACGATCGTTTCAGTTGCCCAAGCGGAGCCTACCGCAAATAGTCCAAGACAGCCCACGGCGATGACAATAGAACACCAGGATTTCTTAAGTACCCAAATCATGGTTCACCTGCCTTTGTGCGGTTGGTTCTGATTCGATGGTGTAGACATCGATGGTTTCGCTCTTGCCGCGGACCGGAAAGGTCCCCATGGCCTTCAATGGAAATCGGCTTTCGGTAGCCTCTTCCTTGGTCCGCCGACTGATCAGGATGTCCGTTCCACACTGCTTGTTCAGGACTTGAAGACGGGACGCCACATTGACCACATCGCCAACCATGGCATACACCATCCGCTCCGGGCTGCCCACATTGCCGGCCAGTACCTGGCCGGTATGGATGCCGATGCCGTGGCGCACCGGCTCTTCACCAACCTTTTCGCGGGAGATGTTGATCCGGTCCAAGGCCTTGCGCATGTCAAGGGCTGCAGCGATGGCCTGGTCCGCGTCGGCATTTTCCGGTGTCGTGCCTCCGAATACCGCTTCGATCTCATCTCCGATAAACTGAAGCACGATCCCGTTATGTTTTCGAATGAGCCGCTCCATCTCTGAAAAATAGGAATTCAAAAACCGGACCACATCCGTAGGTGTCTTTTTTTCAACAAAAGTGGTGTATCCTCTGAGGTCGCAAAACAGAATGGTGACGTTGACCAACTCGCCTTCCGGCGAGATCTGTCCTCTGAGGATTTTATCGCTGATTTCCGGAGACACATACTTCTGGAAACTGGCATGGCAGATTTCCCGCTCACGGAGACCCTGAATCATATCGTTGGTTTTCACAGCAATGTGGGCAAATTCATCGTTGCTCAGGACAGGTACCGGTGTGTCGAGATCTCCCTCGCTGATTTTTTCCATGGCATTGATGTGGCTGCCGAACGTTTTTTTCAAGTTCCGGGTATATCGGTTCATAATCATGAAGCTGAAAAAGAGCATGACCGCCAGTGCAAAAACGATTTCTTTGAAAACGCCCCAATAGAGCTCGGGGCCCGAAATATCGCGGAATTCCAGCAGGTAATAGATGTCCAGCACGACCATCATAAGAACGGCAAGGGCCATGAACACCAGCAGGGAGGCGATCAGAATCAGCACCTTCTTGCTCACCGTTATCATCGATGTCGGTGGCATGCTGTGACTTTTTCGCTGTCCGAGGGTGTCGATAACGCTGTTTTCGGCTCCCAGATAGTGATACATACCGGCGAAAAGCCCCGCAGAAAAGCAGCTGATCAACACCTTTATCCCGGTCCAGATGTAAGGTTCAAAGAACGCTTCATATATGATCACCATGGTGAGGCCCGCCACCATCCAGGCAATCAGATCCGCCCGAAATTCCCTCCACGGCAGCTTAAATAAAACTGCAGAAGAACTTTCTTGCAGTTCCGACCGGACCCTGGAAGCGGTACGAAGCCGGAATGGCAACACCAGAAAAAGGGGACCGAACGTGACTCCTACGGCCTTTAGATACCCGAGGCCGTCTAAAAACGGTCAGATCTGCGCGCCGTAGACCACCAGAACGGAGCCCAACAGAAGGTATGTAAATGTCAATTCGAGCACGGTACCATCCTGAATTTGGTTGAGAAATGGGATAGGGTTGAGTCGCCTGTTGCTGGCGTACAGACGTATCATACATCCGTTGTTTTGAAAAGAATCAAAGGTCCCGAAATTCCTAATCAAATGGTAAAGATACCGTTGGCTGGAATTCTTGCTTTGAAAAATACGGCATCTTGGTTTATCCCTCTATTAGTCGTCAAACGTCCCATAAGATAGGCAAGAGATGGTTCGTGGCAATGTTTTTCGCCCACGCAATGATCCCGTTCCTTGAAGCGCCATGGGCCTATGACAAGTTCCGTTAATCCAATGTTTTATGGGGACATCTTCAACACCGGATTGAATTGACCACCAATGACAAACGGGCCCACACCATTTCGTATTCTTCTGACGCATCCTCCCGCGACAAGTCCCACCATGCCCTCCTGGGACATGGCCATGCTCGCGTCACGGCTTGCCGATCCGAACGTTCAGGTGGGCCTGTACGATGCCAACCTCGATTTTTATCGCCGATACTGCCTTGATCCAAAGCGATTGATGGGCTGGTTTGCCAGAATAGAGAGCCGCCGGAAGGCCGGTGGGTATGACGATGCCGGGGACGATATCCAGAGCGCTTTAGGCATGATGGGACGATATGCAGATTGGTGGCAGAACCGCATGGCCACAGCTCACAAGATTATACCCCTGGTGTGTTCCCGGGGGTTTACCTCTCCGCTGAGGAGCGTTGCGGTTTGCCGACATATCGAAGACGTAATGCAGATTGTATCGATGGCCCATTTCCCAACCAGGATCCGATGGGGCCGCGCGGCGTTTCCACAGATTACCTACCAACAGACGGCAGAGGCGTTGCTGGAAAAGGCCGAGCTGAACCCCTTCCTGGAATGTTACCGAAGCTTCATGGCCCCCCACATCGGTGACCCCGACCTGAAACAGGTTATTGTGACGGTGAGGGCGCCGACTCAGGTATTTGCCGGTTGGACCATGGCCCGTTATGTCAAGAGTGAGCGTCCCAACCTTGAGGTCACCCTGTTCGGGCCGCGTCGCCTCACCAGGTATGCCTCCGCAGATGCGGATCACCTGATAGAATGGGGTGATGAGAAGGAATTGGAGAGCGTTGTCAGCAAATCTGCACACACCAATCCGGATGCAGGCTCCGAGATGCCCGATTTTACCGGGCTGCCGCTTCCGGACTATCTGACACCTGAACGTGTGCTTCCACTGGAGTGGGTCCCCGATGGATCGACTGTCCTCGACGTGTGTGCCCACCTCGAACAACGTTACGGCGCAACGGCGTTTTACAGCCACTCAGAAATCCTTTTTGAGCGATTGTTCAACGTGGAACCGGATCAGCCCCTGTCGGAGCCCCCGGCCCACCGGTTGTCCCTGGCCTGCCGCTTGACGGCACAGATTGATCCAGACCGGTTCACAAGGGCTGAACCATTTGGGGTACGGCAGTTGCGCTGGCGGACGGTCGAATCTGTAGATTCCGCTGCATACAGCCTTCTTCGTCCAGCGTCTCGCAGGGGGATCTGGAACCATGTCACCCTGGAAACGGATACCGATGTGGACGTCATCCTGTTTGCCGACCCGACCGCGATTCACTCCTGGGACTATGAGCCGCGATCCGTTTCGCCCCTGGCCGGAAATTATCGCAGGCGGCCGAAGCAGGCCCAAGGCTATCGCTCGGTAACGCCTCTGCCCGGAAGGCCGTACTGGCAGGAAATTGTGGAACCGATGACCCTGTTTACCCAATTGGGCCGCCGAAAACCGCCACACATGACCCGATGGCGGATCGTCGACGATCCGGTTCGACAGATTGAACTTGGCACGGAGGTTCAGTATCATTTCCAACCGCCGGAAGAACTTCCGGAGGGATATCTGGACGACATATGCAGAATGGTTGAGGCTGGGGGATCGGTTGGGTTACAATGGGTGAGATATAACCTGGAGCGCGCCTTCCTCATTGGATACGCTACGGAACAAGGGGTTATCGTTGCCAATTCCAGCCTGAAACATCCCCGGCAGGAGTATATTGAAAAGCTGGAACGCCGCAGCGGCATCGACGTTCGTGGTTTCCTGGAGCGGGGGTATACGTCGGTACGGCCGGAATACAGAGGGCTTGGCATCGGTACGCAGCTTCTTGACGGATTGACCCGCCGGGCCGGAGATCGGAAAATATTTTCGATTATCGACGAAGACAACCGGGCCACCCAAAAGATCGCCGAGCGCAACCGGACCCGGAAGGTAGCCACGTTTTACAGTGAGCAATTGGAAAAAAGGGTGGGCGTCTGGATGCCCGAGTGGATGATCGACGAATGAGAATCGGAATCGTAACCATACGGGACGCTGCATACCACCCGAACCGACGGCTTTTAGATGCCGCCAAAGCGAAGGGACACTCGGGGCGGTTGGTCCATCCCTACCACACATGGCCGGCGGTGCAGGGAAATCGGGCCCTGGCCATCGATCCACGAGGCCAATGCCGGATCGATGTGCTTGTGCCTCGCCAAGGGGCGGAGGTGGGGGAGTCCAGTTTGGCACTGATTGAAACCTTCGAGCAACAACACCTGCCGGTGGTCAATCGAAGTAAAGCGATCCGCCTGGCGCGAAACCAATATATGACCATCCGCAAACTGGCGGAGACCGGCCTTCCCGTTTTGGATAGCGTTCTGGTAAACTCCGAAGAAGGGTTTTGGGCTGCGGCAGAATCGCTGGGCGGTTTTCCGTTGGTGATCAAGCATCCCAGCGGGCGGCAGGGAGAAGGGGTTCGGCTGGCGAGGGACACCAAGGACGGGCGTGCCCATCTGGAGGAACTTCTGACGCCCCGACTGGGCCTCATGGTTCAACGATTCATTCCACTGGAAGGTCGGCTCGACATTCGGGTCCTGGTTATCGGCGGGGAGATTGCCGGTGCCATAGCGCTGAAGCCCGTGGACGGTGATTTTCGGGCGAATTTTCATCTGACAGGTCGGAGTCAACCCATCGATGTCTGGCCCGAACTCGCAGAAACCGTCATCAGCGCAGCCGCCGCGCTCGACCTGGAAATCGCCGGTGTGGATCTTCTGGCAGACCAGCAACGCCGGCTGTGGGTGCTCGAGGTCAATTACGCCCCCGGGTTCCAGGGTTTGGAAGCCGCGACAGGACTGGATATCGCCGGAATGATGGTGGATTATATTGTGGACACCTATGGTCAGTAGTCTTTCGTTCCTAAAAAGACAGCTATAAATCCGAAATTCGAATATCGAAATCCGAGAGATTCGAATTTAGCACAGGCGCAAAGGGTCCCTGCTCATGAGAATTACAGACTTGGAGTATCGCGAAAAAGATAACATGGCCGGCATCTATGCCCATGTTCACTGGGAGGACTGTGATCAACCCGGCAGGGAAATCTTCATCGAAACCACGACGACCTATGCCGGGGATGTGGCCCTCGATCCCCATGCCTTTCTCGTGGGTTGCCTGATCCCGGCCATGCACCTTGGAGAGGGACGGATTGTGATCGATGGGCAGATCTGCCCCTATCTGTTTGAAGGACTTGAAACCGTCGTGGGTCTCATGCGGCTGTGGTCCGACGGTGCCTATGCGCCCATCCACATCGAGGCCACCGAAGGTTTTTTAAACCGGACTGCCGAAGCCCCGGGCAGAGCCGGGATGCTGCTTTCCGGCGGCATGGACTCCCTGGCGGCGCTTCGGCTCAACCGGTTGCGTTACGGAAAGGATCATCCAGGGGCGGTTCGGGACTGTTTTTTAATTCACGGTTTTGACATCGGGGGGGTCGTCGAACGCGGGATGAAATACCAGGTGTTTGAACGCGCCAAAACCCACATGTCGCTGATTGCGCAGGATGCAGACGTCGAATTGATTCCTGTGTATACCAACATACGGCATCTTTGGGATGATCGGAACCTCTGGCTCGACAAATTTTTCGGCGCCGTCCTTGCTGCTGTGGCCCATGGGTTTTCGTCACGGCTGAACCTTTTGTATATCGCCTCTTCATATGATTTGCCCCATCTTCATCCCTGCGGCTCCCACCCCATGCTCGATCCTGAATTTTCAAGTTACGGACTGCGCATCCGCCACCGCGACGTGGCCCTGTCCCGTTTGGAAAAATTGCGTATTGTCGCCGAATGGGAGGTCGCCTTTCAAAATTTCCGTGTATGTCTGGCCAACGTACCGGACCGGCTCAACTGCGGCCGGTGCGAAAAGTGCGTCCGACCATGGCGGGTTTGGCCGCCCTTGGTTTGCTCGACAAAACCAGGGCGTTTCAGCAGGATGATCTTACACCGGACCACTTTTCTTCATTCAGCATTACGATTCGAACCCGTGAACCCTTCTATCGCGAGCTCATACCCCATCTAAAAGAGCGCGGCCGGGAGGACCTGGCCGAGACCATTGCCCGGAAACTGAGCGAATAGATTCGCAGCGCGATTCCATGACGCGTCTGCCGCACAGTATCCCTGATTTGACTATGCGGGTGCCGGGACAAACTTTCCAAAAGGACCGATGAACATTCATAAGGGGAGCGTCACATGAAGCTGAAACAGCTTGATGCGTATAAATGGGAGGTGCCCCGGACCGGTGCCATGCGGGTTCCGGGAATTGTGTATGCCAGCCCCCGGATGCTGGAAGGGCCGGACCACAGCGAGCCGCTCAAACAGGTGAGCAACGTCGCCACACTTCCTGGGATTCTCAAGGCGTCCCTGGCCATGCCGGACATGCACTGGGGATATGGATTCCCCATCGGGGGGGTTGCCGCCTTCGACTGGGAAACCGGCGTGGTGTCACCCGGCGGTGTCGGCTACGATATTAACTGCGGGGTACGGCTGGCAACCACCCGGTTCGAGGAAAAAGACGTCCGGCCGAAGTTGAGAGACCTCGTTGATGCATTGTACGGGCATGTGCCCTGTGGCATCGGGTCCACCGGCGCCATCAAGCTGTCCGCGAAAGAAGAAAAACGGGTGCTTGTGGAGGGAAGCCGGTGGGCGGTCCGACAGGGATACGGTGAAGAAACCGATGTCGAACATACGGAAGATGGCGGCTGTCTGCCCCACGCCGACCCGAGTCTGATCAGTGAGCGGGCCCTGACGCGGGGGCGAAAACAGCTCGGCACACTTGGCTCCGGCAATCACTTTTTGGAAGTCGGCGTTGTCGATGAGATATTCGATACGGATGTGGCCGAGGCCTTTGGTTTATACGAAAATCAGGTAACGCTCATGCTCCATTCCGGGTCCCGGGGTCTCGGATACCAGGTGTGCGATGATTTTTTAGCGAGGATGAATCGGAACATCGGTCGGCTGGGTGTAAACCTGCCGGACCGGCAACTGGTATGCGCCATGATTCAGTCCGACGAGGGGCGCAGTTACCTGAATGCCATGGCCTGTGCCGCCAATTATGCGTATGCCAATCGACAAATGTTACTTCATCTGTCCCGGGAAGTATTTTCACGGATATTCGGTATCGGCCCGGCCCACCTCGGTATGCATCTTATTTATGATGTGTGCCATAACATCGCCAAAAAGGAAACACATGTTGTGGACGGACATGAGCGATCGGTGTGCGTGCATCGAAAGGGGGCCACGCGATCGTTTCCACCGGGGCACGCTGCCTTGTGTGAGGACTACCGGAATACCGGCCAACCGATTCTCATCCCCGGAGACATGGGCACCGCATCCTACGTGCTCGTCGGCACGCAGAAGGCCATGGACGAAACCTTTGGCTCCACCTGTCACGGCGCCGGTCGGGTCCTGAGCCGCACGGCCGCCAAAAAAAAGAGCAAGGGCCGCTCCATCTACCGGGAACTGGAGGACAAAGGTATACTGGTGCGCTGGACCGGCCGCTCCACGCTGGCCGAGGAAATGCCGGAGGCCTACAAGGACATTTCCGAGGTGGTGGATGTAGTGCATGGTGCCGGGTTATCCAGGAGGGTGGCCAGGTTGAGACCCATTGCCGTTGTCAAAGGATAGACGTGGTTTTAGAGCCTCCCCTCAAACCCAATCTCATTGTCGGCCCGCAAATTGAAATGCTCACGTACTGTCGTGGTCGCTCCACCTTCAATTCCAGATCACGTCTTGCCTTCACGGCTCTTCTTTCACCTCAATACCACGGTTGCGTTTCAGATACCATGTCCGCATGCCCATGCTTGCTTAATGCTGGATGAAACTATATAACCTCTGTCATTCAAAAATTCACCAACTCCGGCAATCGTATTTCGAAGGGTGATGTAGCACCCGATTCCCGTTTCAGAATACCCAATATCCACGCGGAAAGGAGCTTTGTTGGACGCAGCTCAGGCATTTGCCCTCGGCATATTGCAGGGATTAACAGAATTTCTACCGGTCAGCAGTTCCGGCCACCTGGTCCTCCTTCAGAACCTGTTCGGGTTCAAAGAACCCGAGCTTTTGTTCGACATTTGTCTCCACATCGGGACACTGGCGGCGGTGTGCGTAATTTTCTACCGCGACATTGTTGAATTGCTCCGCACATTATTCCGGCTGCCCTCCCTGTCCAGTGCCCATGGCGGTTTTTGGAGTCTCCTGGCGGAACACCCGGAGGCTCGAATGATTGCCCTGATCGTCGTCGGCAACGTGCCGACCGTTGCCCTGGGGCTGTTGTTTCATCAGCTGATCGATACGATCTTCGGGTCTGTCTTGATTGTTGGCGGGATGATGCTGGTCACCGGCACGATACTCTGGATGACACGATGGGCCCCTGCTGACGGCCGGTCGGTGACCCTGTTTACCGCCAAAGACGCCCTTATCATCGGGCTTATGCAGGGACTGGCCATTCTTCCCGGAATGTCCCGATCCGGCGTGACCATCTCGACGGCGCTTTTTCTGGGGATAAACCGCGAACTATCCGGCAGATATTCCTTTCTACTTTCCATCCCCGCCATTGTGGGCGCCCTGGTGCTTGAGCTGAACTCCGGAATCAGTCATTCCATACCGATCGGAATCATCATATTCGGGACACTGACTGCGGCAGTGGTCGGATCCGTCGCGCTGGTGATTCTGCTGAGCATGGTGAAGCGGGGGCACCTCCACCGTTTTTCTCCATATTGCTGGATAGTGGGAGGGGTCGCCATCGCCTGGGGCATCCTCTTTTGATGTCCGCACCTGAAAAGAGACGAACACCACCTTGTGCCAGAAAGACTGTACGCCGTTGACCACTGGCGTTATAGGAACGGCGTCCATACGTAACGCGGAAAGGAGGGATCGAGTATGAATCCTGGCATATTCAGAGAATACGATATTCGCGGCATCGCCGGCAAAGACATCACCGAAAGCGACATGGTTCTTCTCGGCAAGGGTATCGGTAGTTACCTGCAGCGGAAAGGAAATCGGAGGATCAGCATCGGCAGGGATTGCCGGGAGACCTCGGATGCCTATTCGGAACGGATGATCGAGGGGCTGAGGGCAACCGGTTGCGATGTTGTGGATATCGGTATTTGCCCGACACCGGTGTCTTACTTTTCGATCCGTCACCTCAATCTGGAGGGTGGCGTTATGATCACCGCCAGTCACAACCCCAAAGAATACAACGGGGTCAAAATGTCCAGCGGCACCGATTCCATTCACGGGCAGCAGATTCAAGAAGTCCGCCGTATCATAGAGTCGGAGGATTTCGTTGACGGAAAGGGATCGGTAGACACCTACGACATCCTTCCGCCATACATCGATTACGTGATTAACAACATCCGGCTCGAGAAGCCGCTTCGGGTGGGTATAGACGCGGGAAACGGCACCGGTGGCCTGACGGCTCTGCCGATAATCAAAAGCCTTGGCTGCGAGGTATATGATATCTACTGTGACATGGACGGTACCTTTCCGAACCATGAAGCCGATCCCACCGTGTTGAAAAATATGCTGGACCTGATTGACCTGGTGAAACGGGAACATCTCGATGTGGGCATCGGTTATGACGGCGACGCAGACCGGATCGGTGTCATCGACGAAACAGGGAATATCGTTTTCGGCGATCGGCTGATCATTATTTTCGCCCGGGAAATCCTCTCCCGGAAACCCGGCGCCACGATTATTTCGGAGGTCAAGTGCTCCAAGACGATGTACGATGACATTGAAAAGCACGGTGGGCGCGCGATCATGTGGAAGACCGGGCATTCTCTCATAAAAAAGAAGATGAAAGAGGAAACGGCGGAGCTGGCCGGAGAAATGAGCGGGCATATGTTTTTTGCCGATCGGTATCTCGGCTATGATGATGCCGTATACGCGTCATGCCGGCTGCTGGAGATCCTGGCGAAAACCGGAAAGACGGTATCCGAATTGCTGGCCGATGTTCCCAAGACCTACAATACTCCGGAAATCCGCGTGGACTGTCCGGACGACATCAAATTTGACGTTGTGGCGACGGTGACCGATTACTTCAAGGAACGGTACACTGTGATCGACATCGACGGGGCCCGCATCGTGTTTGACGATGGTTGGGGTCTTGTGCGTGCGTCCAACACTCAGCCGGCACTGGTGCTCCGTTTTGAAGCGCTGTCCGAACCGAGACTGAGAGAGATCCAGACCCTTGTCGAAACCACCCTGGAGAATATTAAAAAAGATTTCTAGCCCGGAAATTTCATGAAATCTTTTCGGTTGAAATGGAAGCTCGCGACAAAAAGATCTTTGCCACCCTCTTTCTATCCATGTTTGCCGTCATTACCGGCGTCGGCATCGTGGTGCCGCTGCTTCCGGTGTATGCGCATCACCTGGGTGCCGGGGGAATTTACATCGCACTGATATTCGGAGCATTTTCTCTTTCCCGCGCCGTGTTTCTCCCTTATTTCGGGCGATTGTCCGACCGGAAGGGACGCAAACCCTTTATCGTCATCGGACTGTTTGCCTATGCGCTGATATCCATCGGGTTTATCTTGTCTGAAAGTGTGGAAACCCTGATTGGATTGCGGTTTGTTCAGGGCATCGTTTCTGCCATGATCATGCCGGTGACCCAGGCCTATGTGGGCGACATCACGCCCGGGGGGCGGGAGGGGTATACCATGGGCCTGTTCAATATGTCCGTGTTTTGCGGGCTGAGCCTTGGGCCCCTTCTCGGCGGTGTCATCCACGACTGGCTGAGCCTGGATATGGCATTTTTGTGTATGGGGCTGCTCGCCTTCGCCGGGTTTTTGCTGAGTCTGGTGCTCCTGCCGCCGATCCGATCGGAAAAAGTTGCCGCCCGGGGCATCAACCCTCTGCCCTGGAAGTGGTTGCTCAGGGACCGGCTCATTGCCGGCCTGTTTGCGCTCCGGTTTGGGTACACCGCCGCTATCGGCATGATCTGGGGATTTCTTCCGGTTCTTGCTGCCGCGGAGTTTTCCCTGTCCAGTTCATCCATCGGGATTCTGGTCATGCTCGGCGTATCTGTCAGCGGAGTACTCCATGCGCCGATGGGTGCTCTGGCTGACCGTTTCAGCCGCAGAGCCCTTGTGATCACCGGCGTCGTATTTGCCACCGGCGGTGTCCTCCTGTTTCCGTGGGCCGATGGATTCTGGGATCTTTTTGTAGCCAATGTGCTCTTCGGCATAGGCGGAGGCATTTCCATGCCGGCGGTGATGGCCATGGCCGTAACCTGCGGAAATCGGGCGGTGGCCATGGGATCGGTCATGGGACTGCTCACCATGGCGCACAGCATGGGAATGCTTGCCGGAGCCGTCGTGGCCGGCCTCGCCATGGATCTGCTCCAACTCCGCCACGCGTTTTTAATTGGCGCTCTTATCCTGGTTGCCGGGGGCATTCTGTTTCTCTGGGCGACACATCCAAAACCCGAAGTGACAGATATGTCGGTCGATACCCCCCCCATCGTACCCTGGGACTAGAACCGCCCGATACCCCACAACGCCTGCGCCCCTCCGATAAATGCCTCTAATACACTGAATTAATTATTTAAATCCGAATATTGCCATCAAGATAGGGGCCGTGGTGAAGTTCAGTGCGCCGGTTTGCCAGAGCCGGAATAATATTTGCATCCCGCCATAAACAGGACGGCCCAATTCGTCATTCCGCGGTCTCCTGGAAATTCGGATGGTATGCTGATTTATCAATGAAGACAGTCTGTCAATTCTGCAGTCGGTTGCTTCGGTTCTCGATGGATTGTCTTGAGGCAGATGATCTTAGGGAGGGCAACAGCAATGACTCGTAAAATTTCTAGAAAGAAAAAACACGGAAAGAAAAAGTCCGGCCGCTCTTGCCGCGTCTGCGGGAAAGATCCCGCACCGAATTATTTTTTCTGCAGAGCTTGCCATCAACGCGTCGTCGAATCCAACGGCAATGACACAGAAGAATTTCGGGTACTGATTTAGCCTGCATGATCCTGGCCTAACCGCCTGTCTCCCGGTGCCCTGAGCAATGGGCTATCGGTGTGCTGAAGTTGCGCATCGGCGAGCACCGTTGCACACCACCCGTCATGCTGTTTTCTCTCCTCCCTTTTCTGTAACGCCCTGTGGCCGAATCATCTATCCATACCCCCATGTGGCGGGATTGCCTCCTGTTGCATCGATGGAGATAACGGTATAAGATTATCTCAATTTCTGTCACCTTGTCGGGGGATCCACGATGCAGGAACTGACCAAGGCCCAGCAGGGCCGGATCGCCATCCGGGCATTCAAGACCATCGCCAACGGTCTGGCGTTGCGCGGATTTTACCGGCCCAATGGCCAATCCGGAAAGACCCTGGAACGGGCTCTTTGTATGCTCTCCCCGGAAATTTACGGGAGCATGAACGATCTGCGGCGGATCGAGCTGGAAGGCCTCGAATACGTGCTTGACCGTCTCCCGAGGGGCATCGAGTCCTGCAACAGAATTGTGCTCACCGCCCAGGAGGAGTTTGAAGATACCCCTTTTGAGCCGATTCAACCCCTCAAGCGAAGACGGCTATCCTACCAGGTGTCCGACAGGGAGATTTGCTTTGTGATCACCCGCGGGCTCAGCGAGATCTATGATATCCTGACCCACATCACCTTTCTGAATATCGAGGCGAAGAAAATTTACGGCCAGATGACCGATGACCGGGGCCAGACCACCGCCGAGTGGCAGAGCATGGCGGCTTACCTGCAGAATGGCGATGACCCGTCGGAGGGCCAGCTGGATAAGGCCCTGTGGGATCTGAGCATCCTGTTGGGACGGACTTATCAGGAAACCCGTAAGACCTTTCATTCCCTCGAAACGAGCCGCCTGGAGGCCAACAGCAACAACGGCCTCTTTCGAATCATTTATGACCTCGGAAAGCGGGTGGAAGCTGAAAACGCCGATCCGGACCATGCCCTGCGGATCTATTTTACACCGGCCTTGCAGGAACTGATCGGTCACCATAAATATGGCGAGTCCTGGGCGCGCCACATCAGCGACACACTGCGGGAACTCGATGTACCCGATCGCCCGCTGCACATTGTCTGTGCCAACATGCACAGCGTCGTCAACACGCTGTATGCATATGCCGCGTTGCAGGATTCACCTCCGGAGGCGGACCAGCTGGACCTGTACGAATTTTTCGGCGAAGTGCGGGACCGGTCCGAAGACGTCCGGGAGTTTGCCCTGAACCATGGCCTCATCGAATTGCCGGACATCTCCGGTGCCCAGATCGACTGTCAGATTATCGATCCCCTCCACCTGGCGGCCATTCCGTTGCATCCGGGCGTCCACATCAACCCGATGGCGATTGAGGCACGCCAGCCGCTCATTCTGGTCATGGATTATGCATTCGGCACGCAGGCCTTCGAGGTGATGGACGAACTGCTCGATGTCCTGTGTGCCGGGGAGGATAACCGGTCAATGGGTGTCGATTCGATATCGATCATGGGCAAGGCCGGAATCCTCCCCGGTCAAAAAGGGGACATCATGCTGGCCACCGCCCATGTTCTCGAGGGATCCACGGACAACTACATCGTCGACAACGATCTTTCGCCTACGGATTTTGATTGTCCGGAGACGATTTACGTCGGCCCCATGGTGACCGTGCTGGGTACGTCTCTCCAGAACCGCGACGTGCTCGAACGATTTCAAACCACCACCTGGCAAGCGGTGGGGCTGGAGATGGAGGGCGGGCACTATCAGCGGGCCATCAGTGCCGCCGTGATCAGGGGGCATATTCCCTCGGACGTCAAACTCCGCTATGCCTACTACGCATCGGACAATCCCCTGGTCAGTGGCCAGACCCTGGCATCGGGCGGCATGGGGGATGAAGGGATTCTACCGACCTACATGATCACCAAGGTCATCCTCGAGAAAATACTGAATGGATCGGGTGCTTCGCAATAGAAGTTCTGCTGGAAGAATCCCTCGATGATGTTTATATTGATTCTGGTTCAATGAAAAACTCCGGTAGCGACAGTTCACCACGAGACCACGAGGGAGCGAAGGCAAGAAAATGCTTTCCATTGCGTTCGTGCTTGTATTGGCCGTTGTGGTGCGAGGCCCCTTGTGTCCCTCAACGGAAGCTTTCCGGATCACCTCGGCATGGTAGTCGTGAAGTTCCATAATCATTCAATAGGATAGTACATGCGACCGGCGGGGAGCCGTTGCAGGTCGGTTTATATCAAGAAAGACTCGGTGGAGACAGCATGAAGCCATTTAAGTGGACCATTGTGTTCTCGATAATGACCCTGGTGCTATTGGGCACAGGGCGGGTTTCGATAGCCGAACCGGATGAACCACAAGAGCCGGCACCCCGGATTTATCGGTCCATGGGGGTTATGCCATTTTTTATGGGACAGTGGAATCCCAAGGCCAAAGATGCCGAGCAGAACATGCTGTCCTGCTCGTTATCCCAGGTCTGCGCCCTGGATCCGTCCATCCGCCTGGGGGCGGACCGTGCCGTGACCCGGATGGTATTTGACTGGCTCAATATACGGTTCGACCGGGAACTGATTCCCCTGGAGCGATCCAGGGAGGGCTTCGTGCAGCTCGCGGTGGATCTTGAAAACGACACTCCGCGGAAGCTCACGAAAGATCTGGGCAACATGATTGGGGCGGACCTGATCGTCACCGTCACCGTCTGGCGCTATCGGGACCGGGGTGGTGTCGACGGCTTCCCCGACAGTCCGGCGTCGGTGGGTTTTGTCATCTATCTTGTCGATGTGGAAACCGGGACCCGTATTTGGCAGGGGATTTTCGACGGGTCCCAGGAGTCACTGACGAGAATATCGCTGAAATCTCCCCTGAAGATGGAGGGCAGCCTGAAATGGTTGTCGGCCAACGAGCTTGCCAAGCGTGGCGTAAATGTGGCCATGAAGGCATTTCCCACCACCCTGGAGGAAATACAAACCCCCATTCAGGGCTCGAAAGATAATGTTTCCCAAGAAAAATCCAATGCCGGCAAGGGATAATCTTCAAGTTAAACGATGAGAGCACCCGTCCATCCCAAACATTTGCCGATTGCGGCATGACACCAAAGAAAACCCCATCTTCCGAAACCGGCGGCACCCTGGGCACCTTTGCCGGGGTGTTTACACCGAGCATCCTGACCATTCTGGGCATTATCCTATTCTTGCGGCTGGGTTACGTTGTCGGTAGCGCCGGCCTGGGCCGGGCGTTGCTGATGATCGGTCTGGCCAATGTTATTTCCATTTTAACCAGCATTTCCCTGGCTGCCGTGGCCACCAATTTCAAGGTCAAAGGCGGCGGAGACTATTACCTGATATCCCGGACCCTGGGGGTGGAGTTCGGCGGGGCCATCGGCGTTGTCCTGTTTCTGGCCCAGTCGGTTTCCATAGCGTTTTATTGTATCGGATTTGGGGAAGCGGTCTCGGTCATGCTTCCCCAGGGATATACGATCCCCGCCCGTCTGATCGCGGTAATGGCGGTTGGGTTCCTGTTTGTCTTCGCCTGGCTGGGCGCCGATTGGGCCACCAAGTTTCAGTACGTGGTCATGGCGCTCCTGTGTGCCGCCCTGCTGTCCTTTTTCTGGGGAGGCCTGCCCGGTTGGGATTCTCGATTGGCGTCCCAAAACTGGGCCACGCCCGATGGCAGCCCGGCCTTCTGGGTTGTTTTCGCCATTTTTTTTCCGGCCGTCACCGGATTTACCCAGGGTGTCAGCATGTCGGGAGATCTGAAGGATCCCGGGCGGAGCCTTCCCCGGGGGACCTTCATGGCCGTGGGCCTGTCCATTGTCGTGTATTTCGGCGTTGCCGTTGTATTTGCCGGGTCCTTGCCGAACAGTTTTCTGGCGCGCGACTACGGTGCCATGAAACAGGTGGCCCGTTTCGGATTTCTCATCGACGCCGGAGTCATTTCGGCCACGCTCTCCTCGGCCATGGCCTCTTTTCTCGGGGCGCCCCGGATTCTCCAATCCCTTGCCGGGGACCGGATATTCCCCTTCCTCAATCCCTTTGCCAAAGGCTCCGGACCGGCGCAAAATCCGAGACGTGGGGTGCTGCTGTCGGCCGGGATCGCCGGTTTGACCATTGCCCTGGGCAGCCTGAACGTTATCGCGCCGGTGGTATCGATGTTCTTTCTCATTTCCTACGGCCTGCTCAATTATGCCACCTTCTACGAGGCCCGTTCCTTCAGCCCGTCGTTTCGCCCGAAGTTCCGATGGTTCGATTACCGGGTCAGCCTGGTCGGCGCCCTGGCGTGCATGGGGGTTATTCTCGCCATCGATTTCAAGACCGGGCTGATTGCCGGGTCGGTATTGTTTGGTATTTTCCAATACATCAAGCGCAGTGCCGGGCCGGCACGCTGGGCGGACAGCCAGCGGTCCCACGCGCTCCAACGCATCCGAACCCACCTGCTGAGCATGGGGCTGCAGCCCGAGCACCCCAGGTATTGGCGCCCCCAGATTCTGGCCTTTTCAGTGGATCCGGACCATCGGACCCGATTGCTCACATTCGCCTCCTGGATCGAGGGTAGAAGCGGCATGACCACCGTGGTCCGCATCGTCGAGGGCGAGGGGGTATCCGTTCGGCGACAGCGCCAAATCGCCACCAAGGAGCTGACGGAAGATCTGATCGAAAAAAAATTGCAGGCCTTTCCCCTCGTGGTCGCCGCGCCCGACATCCAGACCGGAACTGAAATTGTTGTCCAATCCGTGGGGATCGGTCCGCTCCGGGCAAACACGGTGCTCCTGAATTGGCTCGGAGAAACACCTGCCGACGGGGAGGGTTTTCGACTGCTACGGCTCGGAGCGAATCTTCGCGCGGCGTATCGTCTCGGCCAGAATATTATTGTGTTCGAGTGCACGGATCTGGAGTGGAAACTCCTGCAAGAGGTACCTCCGGAAAAGCGGCGGATCGATGTCTGGTGGTTCAACGATGCCAGTAGCCGGTTGATGTTGCTGCTGGCTTACCTCATGACCCGAAGCCCTGATTGGGAGAACGCCCGCATCCGGGTGCTCACCCATTGCCCTGGGGGGACCGATGCGTGCGCCATAGGGTTGGCCCAGACCCTTGAAGAGGTCCGGATCGAAGCCGACGCTGAGACGGTATCCGACACACGGGTTTCGACCCTAACGGAACACTCTGCTGATGCCGCTATTGTCTTTCTCCCTTTTCGATTCCACTACAATCAAATCCGGACGCCCTTTGATGGTGCCGTGGACGAAGTCCTGGCCGATTTGCCGGCAACGGCGATCGTGCTGGCCGCAGAAGACATCGATCTGGAGGCTGAACCCGAGGAAGGCCCTCCTGCCGAGTTTGCCGCTGCCCAGGATGCCTACACAGATGCGAAACGAAGATTCAAAAAAATAGAAAAAGAAGCGACAGCAACCGCGGCGGTGGAGGATCAAACACGACGCGCTCTGGACGATACCATGGCTTCCGGTGCGGACCCGGAGACGCTTCAAGGGGCTCAGTCCGCATATGCGACGGCCCGGAAAGAATCGGACCGAGCGGCCAGAAAGGCCGCAAAAACAAAGGCTCAGCTGGACCAGGCCGCTCAGGATCTCAAGCGTCTGGGGGTGGTCCCCGAAGAAGAACAGACCCAAAATTCCGGCGTGTCCTCTGCGTCGCCCGATAAGTGACGGCTTCGGGTTGACGCCGCTCTCCACGGATCATACGGATAGCGTATATGTGCCGGTGGCGCAGCGTAGCCTCGGCATTGGGATTCGGTCATCTTCGGAGAAGATCGGAATGGTCCTTCGACACCCCACCAAGGGAATTCTCATGTCTATGGCTGCCTGGAAAACATTTGCCACACTAGCGATCAGTGTTCTTCTTGCCACAAGTTACGCCGTCGCTGCCGCTACGGCCCAGGATATCTCCAAGCAACCCCCTGCCACCACCTCATACAACGAGCTCATGCGCCAACTGGACCGGTTGATTGCCCTGACTCAGGCCGATCTCGACCGACAAAGAGTCCTGCTGGCGAATAGCAAGGCACTTGCGAACACCCGCAGATCCGCTTTAAACGACTACAGTATCCAGCTTGCCACCTTCTCCTATCTGAATTTGGAGCCGGACACCGCGCTCTGGGATCTTGACGCGGCTAGAACCGATATCCTCCTGGTAACGGCCGAGCTGGAACGGCTTCTTCAACAGGAAGAGGACAGGTCCACGGGAATCGAGGCCGAACTCAAGCGCGTCCGAGAGCAAGTCGCTTACCGCAAGGCCCGTCTGGAGGAGATGAAGCAAACCGGGGACAGGAGCCCGGAGGTTCAACAATTGATATCAAAACGCCAGGAATTGATTGCTGTCCTGGGTGCGAAGCAGCGGCTCCTGGAGCAACTGCTGCCGCTGCACGAGGACTGGATCGACCGATTCAAAAGGATTCAGTTGTCTTTTGCAGATTTGTTCCAGGCGGTCGACAGAAAGATCAAAGAGAAGTTTAAAGGGGAGATCTTCCACCGGTATTATGAGACCTTTTCCCTGTTCGACAGGGCCACCATTCTCTCCGAGTTGGCCATACTTCGCAACCTTAGCATCATGATCGTCACGACAGACCTCTGGGAAAAAGAGGTTTTGGGCCTGTGGAAAGCTTCCGGCTATGCCCTGATCGTTTGGGCTCTGTTGCTGGGCCTCACCGTTTTTCTTTCTCTCAGGCTCAAATCCTACCTTGGCGATTTACAAGAACGCCCATTTGTCAAGGCGCATGGCACGCATCGATTGGCCCTCACCCTGGCCCAACACTCCGTTGTCCTTTCCGGCCTGACGCTGTTTTTTTACATGTCGACCCGTATTGACACGTTTTACTATTCCTGGTTTTCCCTGGTCATCATCACCCGACTGCTCTGGATTTGGCTTCTCACCCGCTGGGGACTGATTCTGCTTTCCAACCTGGAACCATCGTCACTGCCGGACCGCAGCCGGTCCTACCTGATCGTGTTACTTAACGCTATCCGATACGCCGGGACGATCCATCTCATCGCCAGCTTTATTCAAGGGGATGTGGGCATCCTGATGTCCTGGTATCGGCTGTTCATCGATTTCGGGCTGTTTGTCTGGGTTGTGCTGTTTTGGAAAACGGTGCCCCAAACAACGTTTTCGAACCGGCACCATCTCATGAAACCGGCCCTGACGGCCATCACCTACGGCATACCGATTGTGGGATTTCTCATGGAGCTGGCCGGATACACGAAGCTGACGATTCACTGGCATTTCGCCTGGGCCCACACAGGGGCGGTGGTGTTGTGGTGGTCTCTGTTTGCCGGCATGCTGATGGAGTGGGATCGGGTGTACCACGAAAAGACGGCCTCCGGAGGGGAGGAACCGGCTTCCTATACGATCCTCTGGTTGCGGATCCGGATTGGCCAGCTGACCTGGCTGCTATCCCTGGGTATCGTCCTGATCGGTGCCTGGGGCGGCCAACGCGCCATATTGCTTAAAATTTACCAGGCCCTGACCCATCCGATTACCCTCGGCAAGATGTCCTTCAGCGTCATGGGGGTCTTTTACGCCATCCTGGTACTCCTGGCGACCCATGTCGCCGCCCGGTTCTGGAGGCAGTTTTTCCGCTCACAGTTTTTGAGCCGAAGCGGCATGGAGGAAGGGCTCCAGAGGTCGATCGCGACGATATCGGTATACGTTCTATGGGCGTTCGGCATCCTGATCGCCCTGCATGTGTTCGGGCTGAATACGGCATCCCTGGCCGTGGCGTTCGGCGCCATCGGCATCGGTATCGGTTTTGGCCTTCAGAATATCGTCAACAATCTGGTGTCCGGCATCATATTGCTTTTCGAGCGGCCGATACAGGTGGGAGACGATGTGGAGATTAACGGCATCTGGGCCACGGTAAAGAAAATTAACGTTCGGGCCACGGTGGTGCAGACCTATGACAACGCCTCGTTGATCATCCCCAATTCGGAATTTATCAGTAGCCAGGTGACCAACTGGAGCTTCAAGGACAAGCGGGTGCGACGCAACATCCATGTCGGCGTCGCCTACGGGTCGGATGTGGAACTGGTCCGGAAAACGATTCTGGAGGTGGTCGACGCGATTCCAGATGTTCTCTATCATCCGAAACCGGAAGTCCTGTTTCTGGATTTCGGTGACAGTGCATTGATTTTCAGGTTGCGGGTATGGGTGTTCATTGACCGGTTCATGGCCACGGAGTCTCAGATACGCTTTGAGATCGACAAGAAGTTCAGGGAACGCGATATCGTAATCGCATTCCCCCAACGGGATATTCACATCCGATCGACTGTCGGAGAAAAGCGTCAGGAATTAATTGTTGAGGAAATAAACGATGCTGAGGAGGGGATCGATCAACCGAAGAAAGGATGATTTCTATCAATTGCCAAAAAAAGTTCCGTTTAAGTGAAACGTGTTTCTGTCAACACAACACCGTGTCGAGAGAATGTGGCCCATAGATGCTCGGCGTCGGGATCGCTATCGGTATCGGTATCGAAACAGGACGGTTATCTTCGAACCCGATACCGATTCCGAACCCGATACCGATTCCGATGACTCCAGTACGTTGGAATTTGGTTAACGTTTCTCAATCGGAGCGGAATTCTGGCATCTGCTATAGGTGGCGATCCATCAAATTACAAATCCCAAACACCAAACACGAAACACTAAATACGAATCGTCACGTTATTCAATCAATCTCTATCTGCTTGGGTTTCCGTTCTTCGGGTTTCGGGATTTCAATCTTGAGCACCCCCTGTTTAAAGGTGGCCTTGATCGACTCCGGTTCCACATAGGCGGGCAGGGTGAACGTGCGCTGGAACCATCCGAACCGTCTCTCCCGTTGGTAATAGTTTTCCTCTTTACGGTCGGCTTCCAGCTTGCGTTCGCCCTTGATGGAAAGTACGTTTTCCTTCAGGTCGATGGAAATGTCGTCCTTGTTTATCCCCGGCACCTCGACCTCGATAACAATGGCGGATTCGGTATCCAGGATGTCGACCGGCGGCCGCCAGATCCCGGGACCCTGCTCATCGCTTTCTCCGGTCCGGGGGAAGGCTTCCTCGAACAGCCGGTTGATCCTGTCCTGAAGGCTCGTCAAATCATGAAACGGATCCCATTTTACAATCGACATCGTTTCCTCCCTTGTGTCCATTCCATAGATAGCGATTTTCAGAATTCCGTTCCGAAACCTGACCCTACCTTCAATCGGAACATATTTATGGCAACTGCTCTAGTCGAAGATATGCCGACTTTATCGAATTTCAACGCATTCAAACGCATCCGGTCATTGCCGGGTGTTCGTTTTGTGAGCCGCTATCCTGTGTTCGAGACGGGTTATTTCCTTTTCGTATTCAGCAAGTCCGACCGATGTTGCGGATCGTAGACCCACCAACAGGGCATCGTATGCCGCGGCCAGATCTTTTTCCAATTGGGATACCCGCGCCTCCTGCCCGACGATCCACTCCGGCATAAACACCGCATAGTCCGAAAGGGCGGCATCCAGACTATGGTAGGATTTCTCCAGTAACGGTGCCACATCCGTTCCCTCCACCGCAATCGGTTCCACGGCATTACTTTGCCTGGCGCCCAACAATTTCCACCCGCCTTTATACAAGGTCAATTTCCCGTCGTCGATCTTGGAGAAAAATTCCGGAGAGGGATAGTAGGTTACGGCGATGATGCTGCCTGCAAGTACAACGCCCAAAATAATGAGAACCCAGATTCTTCTCTTCCGGCGTTTCGGGGGTGCCGCTTCTTGCTGGGGGTGCTCCTGTTGTTCCACCATGTGGTTTCCTTTCGTTGGTCAAATATAGCCGTTGTCATACATATGTTCCGATTGAAGGCACGGGTCCGGGGTCTGGATCCTCCCGAGGCGGATAAATGTTTTCACTGCAAGTGGTTTCGGAACGGAATTCTGACAATCGCCATAACCCCACTCCAATCGAATCAGTGCGCCGAACAGAGGCTTTCGGCGTCCAGATTTACCATGATGCCTCAATCCCGTATCGTTTTTACTACGTGCTGGAACGATATTATGCAACGTTCGATCAGAGATCTTCGGGCGTAAACGCCGTTACATCGTCGATAACGGCGGTGTCGGCATACAGCATGACCATGCGGTCGAAACCCAGGGCGTTGCCTGCGGCTTCCGGCATCGCCGACAACGCCGCCAGGAATCTGTCCGGCATGGGATGAACCGGCCGACCGGCACGTTTGCGGGTTCCCTGTTCGATATCAAAGCGCCGTCGCTGTTCATCCGAATCGGTCAGTTCGGAAAAACCATTGCACAACTCCAGCCCGCCGGCATACAATTCGAATCGCTCTGCAACCTGCGGGGCGCCCGGCTTGCGTCGGGCGAGGGCTCCGAGGGAGGCAGGATAATCGATTAAAAATTCCGGCTTGTCGAGCCCTAAACGGGGTTCGATATGAAGTCCCATCATTTCATCGAACCGTCTTCTCGCCATGGCCTGATCCAGGGAGATGGGTGAATATCGCTCGAACGCCTCTGCGACGGCCACCCGGGGCCAGGGTGGGGTAAGATCGATGGATGTGTTCTGGTAGGTCAATGTCAGTCCCCTGCCGAGTTGCCTGGCCACGTGTCCGAAAAGGCTTTCACATTCGCCCATTGAAAAAAGATAATCTTCGCCCACCGCATACCATTCCAGAATGGTAAACTCCGGCAGGTGTCGGCTCCCCCGCTCGGCCCGGCGAAAACACCGGCAGATCTGATAAATTCGATCATATCCGGCGGCCAGCATCTGCTTCATGCAGATTTCCGGTGACGTGTGAAGAAACCACGTGTCGGAAACCTCCGGGTGAATGTGGGCTTCCGGGATAGGAACGGGAATGCGGCAGGGCGTCTCCACTTCAGTGTAACCCCGATCGAAAAAAAAATCCCGGACAGTTCGAAGGATCGTGGATCGGAGTTTCAAAGTGCCTTTTTTTTCAGCCAGGCGATTTTTGTTAAAGGACATGTCGTATCAGGTTGGTGACCGCGGCCGATGCCGGCATCGATGTCATCGGTATGTCCGCGATCAGCATCTGAAGCGGGAGTTTATGGCTGCCCTCCCCATAGGTCATACGGTCTGATGTGCGGTCTCGCCAGGAGTGGTATTTCCGCAACACCTTATGCAATGGTGCAGACCTTGGCAGGATCCACCAGATCACACACCAGATCCTCGGCGGTCGCCATACTGATTTTCGACATGTTCAGCACCAGGGAGTAGTGCCGGGGCAGGTCGAAATCCTCACTGTCAAAAAGCTTCATGAGTTTCGATCGGCGTTTTCCCTGTTGTCTCACCGTCCGACCGGCATCTTCCATGGATAGCCCATAGGTGTCGACCATGAACTGAATACGGTCTTTTTCTTCGGCGACCATCAGGATGTGATAGGTCTTTGGGGCCCCCTTTAATATGAATTGAGCGCCACGGCCCAGGATAATGAGATTGTCCTTTTCGGCGATGGTGGGAAGTATCTGCTTTAACAGGTCGACGTAAAGTCTCCCATCCATGTATTTTTTTTTCGGATCGAAAATGCGGTCGATGAAATGTTTTGGGGAAAAGACGCCCGGGGACTTCGAGAACAGATGGGTATCTTCCACTTCGAATGATTTTAATTTGTAATATTCCACCTTCGCCCGTTCCGCAAGCTCCTCGATAATGGCTTCGGATGCAATGTCATAGTTGAGCCTGGCGGCGATATTCTGGGCCAGTGTCTTTCCACCGGCACCAAATTGCCTGGAGATTGTCAGAACAGCCATTGGCCCTTCCTTTCTTTAGGGTCCTGTCTTTGAATATCCCCAACAGGATAGGGAGTCAAGCCGCAAGCATCAAAAAGACTAATTTAATTGGGATTTTTAATTGGAACGGGGATTTATGGTGAAGCGGAAATATGCCGGATGCGATGGCCCGCCATCAACCGGCTTCTTTGTTTTAACGAGGTGGTGTCTTTTAAATTCGCATTTTTTATAGGCATCTATAAAAAATGCTAGGAGACCTTTGATTCAGACAATTTTCCGGTAAATCGCGCCCGAAGATTTTTGATCCAATTCTGTTTCGGTTTACGCAGAATACAGGCTTTTTCCAGGACGTCGATAAATTCCGGCCGGTCTGACTGGACGTCGTAAACCCTGCTCCACTCCAATATGTTTTCCAGTGAGGGCGGATCCACATCGAAATTGGATTCTCTTCTGGCTGTTTCCATGGTCAGCGACACGGCAAACAACGTTACCTTGTCCAACAGCTCATCGTTCGACAATTCCACGATGGTGCCTTCCTGATACCGAACCAGTTCAATGACGCACGTCGTTAGAAGGGGATCGGCATCGCCCTTGGGACGCCGGCACTCATCAAGTTCAAATTGCGAGTCTAAAAATTCGTCCGCTTTGTCCTGGAGCACGTTAAGCCACACGTTATTTAGATTCTGGGGCAAAACTGCTGCCGGGCCATATGAAAGAACCTCATTGTTGAATCGGGCAAGCATTTCGAATTCCCTTGGTCGATTTGTCCCCGGCCGAGTGAATGGATCATCCCGGTATCCCGTTTTAACACATTAGCGTATACTGCGTATTTCTGAATTTCAACAGTTTATTCCGAATCTTACACCCACCTCCGTCAGTGAATAGATTTTCCGGGATCATTTTTGCGCCCCCATACAGCATATACCGGATCAGCGTATGGCATTTCATGGAAATATTTGTCATCGTACGGGCGGGGCATGCCGCGCAATGACGATGTTTCAATATCAACAAACTGTCCTGTCCGGTTGAAGTATTCCATCACCAGGCCCATCCGCTCGAACTCGTGAAGCTCGGTCCATATTCGGACAGCTTTGGGGGGAAACCAGCGGTTCGAAAATGTCATGATGGCGATCCCTCCCGGTCGGAGCACCCGTGCCAATTCGTCAAACACCTCCAACGGACGTGTCAGATATTCCACCGACACGGTGCAGATCACCGCATCGAACGAATCTGCTGTGAACGGTAGCGAGGGGTCCCTGTTGAGGTCATGGACCAATCTTTCCGTGAGGCGCCCGTTCTCATCGAGCTCTTCGGCATTCATACCCAACCCAACCAGGTTTTCCGTGTGCAGGTCTTCCGGCAGGTGGGATACCCAGCTGCTCATCAGGTCCAATACTGAGGCGGAAGAAGGCACCAGTCGGCTGTAGAGATTAGCCACCTGGGATCTGGCCGTGGCGTCCAAATGTTGAACCAGGCGGGGTTTGGCATAGAACGCCGCATCCGGTGCCGTGTCTTGCCGATCAAAGGGGTGCCCTGAAAAATAATCGGTGGGTCGATCCTGCCACCGTCCTTGCATACCGGGACCGGTGCCGAGAATTTCCGACCAATCCCGCATGGTACCCCCCGTTCGACAGTTTTTTCTTTTACAGCGCGAATGGTCGCGTTCAGATGAATCGTTTTGCCGGCCATGGGGTGGTTGAAATCCACGTGGAGCGAACCATTCCGGATGTCAATCATACGAAAGGGGATAACGTTCTGGGGATAAATACCCGGCAGGTCTTTCAACAGTCCCCTGGGGTAGTAGCGACCGATTCGGGGCCGTACAACAGTCCCCCGAACGCTCTCACGAAATTGCCGTCGCATGATGCGGAAACGCTGATCTAAATTATCTTCGGGGAAAATCCCGTTGTTTCGAGCGTTGACCGAAATGCTGCCGCCCGGAGATTGTCCCAACATGGCATCCCGCATCGCTTCGGGTAGAAGGTCCCTCCAGAAATCCACACCGTGGGCTTCATACACCTCTGTATGATGTCCGGTGGCACTGTCCCATTCAAAGCTAAAAGTTATATCCGCGATAGATGATGTAGAAATTGTACTTGACATGGCTACTCTCCTACTATGTTAGTTTATTGACAATATGTCCTAATGTTTGAATTGCAATAGGTAGTGATATGCGTTGAAATAATGGGTAAATACTATCTATTGGCGGCATCGTCGCGTTTCATAAACTCGTTGAGCGATGTTATGTTTAGGCAATTTGCATGGGTGAACCATGGAAGTCCCCGAAAGTTCAATGCGACCGGGAATTTTCAGCAAGGTGAACCCGAATGCCACCACCCCTCCAATCACACCGCCCAGGTGGCATATCGCCAGGGGAGACCCGCAAAGGCCCATGTGCATGAAATCAAATACAACGGTTCCGGTGGCGGCTTCATAAACACTTTTTACAAAAACCAGAAGGAAGGTCACCAGTCCGACCCTTCGCGATCTTCTGGGTAAGGTCATTTCCAGTCCGGCATATGCCATCAGGCCGTGCGCTGTGCCGGAGAGCCCGCAGAGTCCGGTCTTCGCGATGTCCGCCGAGAACAACACCGCACCGAGAAGGCCCGCTCCGCCGCAGACAATTGCGATCAGAAGCTTCCGGAACGCGCGTTTTTCATCGAGGTTTTTGTACAACAGCCAAAACGCGCCGGCATCCAGGGCCAGATGGTACCAGGACACATGCACAAACGGATGGGTGACCAGGCGCCACCACTCTCCACTGTGAACGGCATCCGGTAGATAGATCCATGGATGGCCCGTGCCAATACCGAGAAGGTGCAGGTTCATGGCGGCGATAAGGATCAAGAAAACCAGCAGCTCACCGGGTAGCGACGCGATCCGGCGCCAAATGCCGGCGCATGATGATGGCTCAGGGATTTCGTGAGTCCATGGGGTTTCCATGATCAGCATTCCTTTCCGTGGATGGGTTTCCATCGTCCCGGGGTTCCTCCAATTACCACTCCCGGTGGCTTGCGGTGGCCAGCGCCGAACCGGAAAGGAGGATAAATTGGAATCCTTCCGTTTAATATTTCCCGGTCCCGCCCTGCGGGACCGGGTGAGTTATGGATTTATCCCATTCAGGCGTTTACTTTCTGCGTTTCCGCCGTATGAGCCAGCAAACCGCCCCGATAAAGAGGGGGCCGACCGGGCCGGTACCGATACCAAAATTCAAATCCCTGCTCTGGGATGTTCTCGGAGCCGCAGCCCGGTGTGCCGATGGTGCCGTCGGCGTGGCGGGACCCTTCGGCGCTGGCGCAGTAGCCTGGACTGAAGGTGACTTGGGCTGAGCCGCCTGGGGTCCAAGCCCGGCCACGGCCTTGTTGCGGATCCGTTCCAGCTTGTCTTGGCGGGCCTGCATGGCCTGTCGGTCCGTGGCGATGCGGTCTGCGTTGCGGCGTTCGATTTTCCAGCGGCGATATTCCCCGTCGTTTTCCAGGACCAGAAAGGACGTGTATTCGCTTACGATGGAGTAGGTTTCCCCGAGACGGATCACCTCTGCCAGCACCGGGTCCCTGGACCCGTTCCGGTCGGCGGTCTTCAGGAGTTGATCGATCCGTTTCCATGCCCACATCCGCTCGATCTCCGGGTTGTCCGGATCCGATTTGGGGAACACCAGTGCGGCCGATTGGGAGATTTCCCGCCCTTGAATAGTTGCCGTCAAGGTCACATTGGCCTCACCGTCACCGGCATACCGACCGTAAATGCGAACCGGGGAACCGTGGTACAGGTTGGGAACGGACCGGGGTTCCATGTCGTATGACCGGACGCCGTCGATGGTCAGTTGGAGATCGGTGGCCACCGGGCGCATCAATTTTCTGCGGAAGGCTTTGGCCTGTCTCTGAAAACTGTCGGCACGGGAGACGAAGGCCGCCAAACCCCCGGAGTCATCGGCCAGCTGCTCCAGAAGCGGGCGATTGACCGAATTCCCGATTCCGATACAGAACACCCGCGCGTTGCGGGGCCGGGACTGAATCAATTGGAGGAGCGTCTGTCGTTCCCGCTGCTCGGTCATGCCGTCACTGAGGATGACCACGTTCAGGGTGCGGTCCGGATCGGCGTACCGGTAGGCCGTGTTCATTGCCGGAGCCAGTACCGTACCCCCTCTGGCCTGCTGGGAGCCCATGAATTGTTCCGACCGCGCTTTCATGGCATCATTGGCCGGCTGCAATGACCCGAACAGGGTGGTGGGAGCGACATTGAAGGTCATCACCTCGAAGCGGTCATCTGCCGACAGCTCATCGATGAACGCCTCCACCGAATTGCGGGAAATGACCAGCTTGCGGTCGTTGCCCATGCTCCCGGAGATATCCAAAAGAAACACGTAATCCATACCCTGGTCGAGGGTCGTCAGTTCTTCACCGGCGGTCAGGGTCAGATAGAAAAACCCGTCTTCTCCCGCCTGCCGGGAGGTGATAAGGTCGATCCCGGTCTGTGGGCGCGCCATGTGGAACAGCAGCACCACATCGCGTTCCAGGCTGCCTTCAGTGGATTCCAGGCTACCCTGCCGATAGTGATCGGAGTGGGTCGCCATGACAAAATCTTTTCCATGGCTGGGGCTTTCCATCCCCGTGATGGGGACAGCGGATTTCACATCCAGGTTGATGGCAAATTTGCCGGTGGTTCGCGCATCGATGTCTTTTCGGGTCACGGTACTCAGGGGGTAGACATACGTGGCGGCGTTGTTGTCCACATCGAGCCCCTGGTAATAGGTGATCTGGACCCGCTGCTCGGCCCGGGGCTGGATGGGGAAAATGCGCATTTCAAACGTTTTATAGTCGACCTGCTCCAAGAGGCCGGGGTCTCTCCGGGTCCGTTTGTAGCTGTCGTAAATTTCCCTGGCCCGTTTCTTTTCGAGGACTTCGCCGATCATCTCTTTTCCGTTGATCCACATGCTGAAATTGGACACCGAAGCCCCCTTGGGGACCGGAAATGTATACAGGGCCTCCACCTGGCGGTTTTCCATATTCTTGAACACCTGGGTGACCCGGGTGACGGCGATGCCGTTGTTGATGGTGACATGCACATCGTGCTCCTGAATCTCGAGGACACCTCCGAATCCACCGTCTGCAATGAGCAGGCCGGCGGCTCGGGCATTGCCCGGCAGGATACCGCATACCAAGACTGCGACTGCCCCCAGCAGGGGAAGCATCCGCCGCCTGATCCGTTTGATGCTTGCCGTAAAGGGTCTCATGGTCATTCTCCTTTCGTTGCCGTTCTGTTCGTGCGCCCTATCCGTATGGGTGGCTCTCCGGTGGGCGTTGGTCCCTAATAAGACCAAGAACCGTGCCAGGGGCCGAAGGATAAAATAACTAATAGATATTGTTATAAATTTATTAATATGGGATTTATGCAATGTTTATGATATTGTTCATGAAATGATTACGCCGTGTACGTAAAATGTATGAAAAGGATGAAGCTATGTCATCTCAACAGGTTCGACTCTCGGCCGAGGATCGTCACTTTTTCTCCCTGGTGAACCGTGCCGTTTTCGCCAATCCATTCAGCGATGAGCGGGCGGCCCTGGATCGACAGATCGCCGGTGTTGATGCCGGCGTGTCGGGAGAGGTCGCTCTGGAAAAGTCACTCCAGGAGATCTTTCGCCGGATTGAAACACTGGATTCCGATGGTCGTTGCAACATTCACCAGTACACCGGAAAAGACCGGGAATTGGTGGAAAATTCTCTGCTATTCGAGTTTTTCCACCGGTACATGGAACGGTTTGACCAGCTCATCCTGGATCAGATCGAAGCCGGTCAAACGTCTTTGAAAGTTCCCTTTGCCCTCGAGGCGTTTTTATCCCTCCAGGAGAGAGGTTTTCGACGGGACGATATTCGCCGGTACTTCGAGGTGGTCTACCAGCTCCGACGGGCTTTTTTCTTCATCGATCGTAACCTTGTGGGCTGCAGTCAGGGGATGCAGGAAGTCCGGCGGGAGCTCTGGAACAATGTGTTTACCCATGACCTGAATCTTTACAACACGTACCTGTGGGACCGGATGGAAGATTTCTCGACCATGATTCTCGGCGAAACCGGAACCGGTAAGGGAACGGCCGCCGCCGCCATTGGCCGGTCCGGTTTCATCCCCTTTGATGAAAAGAGGGAATGCTTTGTGGAGAGTTTCACAGAGTCCTTCGTTGCCCTGAACCTGTCCCAGTTCCCCGAGAATCTCATCGAGTCCGAGCTGTTTGGGCACAAAAAAGGCGCCTTCACCGGAGCCGTGGACAATTACAAGGGTGTCTTCGATCGGTGTCGTCCCTATGGCTCGATCTTTCTGGATGAAATCGGAGAGGTCTCCACCCCGATCCAGATCAAACTGCTGCAGGTCCTGCAAGAAAGAGAGTACGGTCCGGTGGGCAGCCATGAGCGGCATCGGTTCAACGGGCGGGTCATTGCGGCGACCAATCGGTCCCTGGGGGAATTACGCCGGGAGGGCCGCATGCGGGATGATTTTTTTTATCGGCTCTGCTCGGACGTGGTCGTGGTGCCGCCGTTGCGGGAGCGGATCCAGCAGGATCCACGAGAGCTGGATGAGCTGATTACCCTGATTGTCCGGCGCTTGCTCGGCAAGGTCTCTTCGGAGATCAGGGGCATGGTGCACCAGGTGATCGATGAACGGTTAGGGCGGCAATATCCCTGGCCGGGGAATGTGCGAGAGCTGGAACAGTGCATTCGCCGGGTGCTACTGAACCGCAGTTACACCGGTGAAACACGCTCCGGTGCCTCGGATCTTCTGTCGATCCTGACCGATGGCATTCGCAACGGGACCCTGGAGGCACAGAAACTGCTCTCCGGATACTGCTACCTCCAGTACCGGGCCTGCGGCACCTATGAGGAGGTGGCCCGTCGGGTCAAACTCGACCGACGGACCGTGAAGAAATACATTGACGAGTGGGAACACCTGTCAACATAGTAATGAACGCAATCCGAATCCACATGGCGAAAAGACGCCCCGGCGAAATTCCCCACAGAAAGACACACGTTGCCATTCCGGGAGGCCGTATGCAGCGCTTTGAAGTGAAAAGAGGAGGACCGAAACATGCCGCGTTTTATCAAAACGATTGCCAAACCGGAAGGAGCACCGCCCGGGACCCTGGTTCTGGTCGGCGAGCAGCGGACCGGCCCGGTCCGGATTCGACTCATCGACTACGACGCATCACACCTCGAGGAGCGAGAGCTGGCGACAATAGCAGATGCCTTTCCGCTAAGAGACCTTCCTACAGTGACATGGATCAACATTGACGGGATCCACGATATCGACCTGATCCAGCGCATGAGTCGGCATTTCGGCATTCATGCGTTGACGCTGGAGGACATTGTCAACACCGGACACCGGCCCAAGTTCGAAGATTTTGACACCTACGTTTACCTGGTCTTTAAAATGCTCTCCTACGACCCGGCAACGATGCACATCCGATCCGAACAGATCAGCCTCATTGTCGGACCCCACTACGTGATATCGTTTCAGGAGGCGGTGGGCGATATGTTCGACCCGGTTCGAACCCGGATCCATCAGGAAAAGGGGCGGTTGCGCCAGAGGGGGTGTGGATATCTGGCCTACGCGCTCCTCGATGCTGTCGTGGATCACTATTTCACGGTCCTTGAAGCGATCGGTGAGAAGATCGAAGCGCTCGAAGGGGATATCACCGATGAGCCGGGTTCGGACACCCTGCGCGCCATCCACCGCTTGAAACGGGAGATGATATTCTTTCGCAAGCAGGTCTGGCCCATGCGGGAAATCGTCAGCAGTTTGATACGGAGCGAGTCGGATCTCGTTTCCATGAGCAACGAGGCGTACCTGGCCGATGTCTACGATCACACGGTGCAGGTCCTTGACACGGTCGAGTCGTTTCGGGACGTTCTGTCCAGCATGCTCGACCTCTACATGTCGACGATCAGCAACCGGATGAATGAGGTCATGAAAGTGCTGACCATCATCGCCACGATCTTCATCCCGATTACCTTCGTTGCCGGAATTTACGGAATGAATTTCAAATTCATGCCCGAACTGGAATGGAAGTGGGGTTACGTTGCCGTCTGGGGAGTGATTGCCGTGATCGCCCTGGCAATGGTGGCGTATTTCAGACGGAAGAAATGGCTGTAGGCGGAACAAAGGAGACATGACGTGGCATTCTGGACGTTCTTAGCGGAGCTTTTGCTGCTTGTCGGGCTGGCGTTCGTTTTCGGACTGGCCGCCAGAAAGCTGAGGCAAAGCCCGATCATCGGTTATCTGGCCGCCGGGGCGGTTGCCGGCCCCCTGTTGTTTAACACGGAAGCCATCGTCAATGTCGCCGAGATCGGCGTTGCTCTGCTGCTGTTTTCCATCGGCCTGGAATTTTCGTTCCACCGGCTCAAGGCCTTCGGAGCAAAGATCATTTTAGCGGGGTTACTGCAGATCCTGGTGACCGGCGGCATCTTTTTCGGCGTTTTCTTCCCATTCTTTGGAACCGGCAATGCGATGCTCATCGGTATCATGGTGGCACTGAGTTCCACGGCGGTCGTACTTCGCATTCTGGTGGACACGGCAGCGATCGATTCCATACGCGGCAGGTTGTCCTTGGGGATTCTTCTGGTTCAGGATATTGCCGTCCTGCCGGTCCTGCTGATGATCGGCGTCATGGGGGGGGCGGACCCGGCCACCGGTATTCTCATGCAGACAGCCCGAATCGTGGGGAGCCTGGTTGGACTGATTGCTCTGTTTTACGTCGTTTTCTACCTGGTGCTTCCCCGGCTGCTCCTGACACGCGGCACGTTTGCCGAACGGGACCTTGTCGTGCTGCTGACAATCCTGGCCGGCATCGGCTCGGCCTGGGCCGCCCATGCCCTGGGATTGTCGGCGGCCCTGGGGGCGTTTGTCGCCGGACTGCTGGTCGGCGAGTCGCCGTTTGCCCATCAGATGAGAGCCGATATCGGTTCCATCCGCACCCTGTTTCTCACCCTTTTTTTTACCTCCATCGGCATGCTTCTGGACGTCCACTGGCTTCTGTCCCACCTGGCGCTGGTCGCCGCAGCCGCCCTGGTGGTGTTTATGGGAAAAACGGCAATCACCTTCGGCGTGGCACGCCTGACCGGCGTGTCTCCCCTGCCGGCGATCGCCACCGGTATAACATTGGCCCAGATCGGAGAATTTTCTCTGATCGCGGCTTCTGCGGCGGCAACCGCCGGGATTTTCCCTGAGAACCTGCTGTCTCTCACAGTGGCAACAGCCGTCGTGTCGATGTTTTTAGCACCCTATATGGTCATTTACGCCAATCCCCTGGCGAATTGGCTCAGTAAAAAACTATCTCTGACGTCGGTCTCCAATGGCGTCCGTGAAACCGAGGCGAGTTCACCATCCCGCTGCGCGGTTTACGTGGTGGGATTCGGCCCCGCCGGTCGTCAAATTGTCGAACAACTGGCCGACGATTTTATATTGTTCCACGTCATTGAACTAAACCCGGTCAGCGCTCGAAAGGCCAGGGAATTGGGACATCGTGTCCATGTCGGCGATGGCGCGTCACCCGACTTTTTACAGGACACGGGAATCGCCGATGCCGCCGTCGTGGTCATCACCGTTCCGGATCCGGAATCATCCGCCACCATCATCCGCCTGGTCCGCTCGATCGCTCCGGACACGCGGATATTTGTCCGGGCCCGATACCAGGTCAGCTGCGAGAGACTGAAACGGGCCGGGGCGGATATTCTGGTCAACGAAGAAGAAATGATCGGCATGGTGCTTGCCGCAAAATTGCATGATGCGGTGTTTGCGGCAAGCGACGTGGCCATGGCGTGCGCCATCACCGGGGCGCCGGTGCCGGAGGCAGCGAGCATCGACGATCCGGATCAGGAAAGGGACATCAGGTAGGCCCGAAGGTTCTGCCGGGTGTTGCTGAGACCGAATTTTTTCCGTAGATTCTTTCGGTGAAAATTGACGGTGGTGACCGACACGGTCAGGATATCCGCAATTTCCTTGCTGCTGCGACCTTCCTTGACCAGCGCGGCGACCTGAATCTCCTGGGGCGTCAGGATCATCTGGGCCGATTTCAAGCGCTGCAGAAGGGGCGAGATGACATCATTTAAATGAGCGTGGGTGATCTCGACCAAGGTGCGTTCCCGGGGTTTCAACCGAGCGTTCATTAACTTCTCGACATAGGGGAAAACAAGTTCCCGGACGTTGGAAAGGACCTTCTGCTCGAGTTCGACCTTGTCGTTTTCCCGCTGGGTCAAGAGCACTTTCAAGGCGATGTTGGCTTCCTCCAGACTCTGCTTCTGCTCCATCAGTTCATTCTCGTTCCGGCGAAGGGCCTCCTCGGTCAGTTTCAACGCCGTAATCTCCTCATGGCTGACGACCACATGAACCGGTTCTACGCCGTTCATGCGGATCGTTCGCAGGTAATACCAGTGTTTGCCATCCGGGGCATGGCACGGATAGTCGTACAAGAATTCCTCTTCTTTGCCGGCAATGACCGATCGGATCCCTTGGGCCACCACTGCAGCATCATCTGCTTCCGGCCCTGTGGTGGCATCGCACAACTTCAGATAGTTCACCCCCACCGAAGAAACGTCTCCGGTCATCTCCCCGCGGCCGGCGAACTTTCGCCAGGCTCTGTTTGTCTCGACGATCACACCCTGATGATCGAGGATGGCGATATGGGCCGACAGGGAATTGAGCACCGTCTGAGCCAGAGGATCTGTAAAGTCAGGCCGGTTTCTCCGCGTCTGTTGTTTCGTCATGATGTGCCTTTCCATCTGATGTGCGACCATCCGTTTGATGAAACATAACACAACCCTTCGAGAGGAACAATTCGGTACCGCAAGGGGATTGATGGCCGGGTTCCCACCCCGGAATCAGGTCCCGAAATCCTTATCTCCCGGGCCGTGTAATCTTTTCGTCGAGCCAAATGGTTTTGATTGCCTGCACACTTTATATTTGACCCTGGGGATGTCTTCAAATATTCTAAACGGGTTATGGTCAAACTCGATTTCCGGAGGCCGTTTTCGTGAAAACAAACAGGCAGGCGAAAATGTTGGCGGGTGCGATCGGTGCGGCTGCTTTTGTCCTAACACTTTTCGTATGGCGCTTGTCGTGGTTTGTTTGCCTGATCGTCGGTTTGGGAGCCTACTGGCTGGCGAAACGGCTGCTTGGCGGATCGCCTGTGAAAAAAACTGGCGGGAGCGGCGGCGAATCTCGACGGGCGATGATGCAGATGGCCCGGCAGGTCCGTGCGGAGCAACGGCAACTCAGACAATTGGCCCGGCTGTCCCGGTCTATCGATAACCCGGTCATTCGGGAAAAGGTGGATGCCGTTTGCGGGCTGTGTGAAAAAATCTTTCAGAATTTCAAAGAAGACCCGGATGACATGCGCCAGGCCCATCGGTTCCTGAGCCAGTTCCGGAAGATTCTCCCCATTGTGGAAAACTACGTCCATTTAACGACGGATCCGGACCGGAAAGGCGTTCTGTCAGAAGAGGATGAGGCAGACATCGCTGCCGCTCTGGGCGAATTCGAAGAAAACCTCCGCGATGTCTACCAGGCTTACCAGGAAAACAATCTCCAGCGGCTCCGGTTTACGACGGGGACCCTCAAGCGGATGATGGATATGGAAGCGTCGATCAAACGCAGAGACAGGGGTTCGAAACGCAAGGAAACATGACACATCGAGTCCGTGAGCTCGAAATGGGCATTTTTGTTTGGGTGAAAGAAAGGAGCGTACGATGAGCGACGATTCTCAGAAACCGGAATTATCCGTCAGCGCTGAATCGAATCTTCCCGTTATCCGGGCTGCCGGAGATATCGTTCCAAAACCTCCCAGGGACCTGGTACCGTCGGAGGCGACGTCGGTGGAAACCGCCGCCCGGGCGTTGGCCCAGCAGGTCGTGGCCGCTCCGGATGACCTGAAAACCCTCTCCCAGCTTACCCGGCTCGGAGAAGACGCCCAGCAGCAGGTCAGCGGTTTTCTCGAGAGCCGCAAGGTCACCGTCGGCGAAATGATGAAACAGGTCAGCGACGGCACGAACAATCCCCTGCCGAACCAGATCAAACAGATGCGGTCCATCATGGAGCGATTCGATCCTCGGCCGTTTCGGGATCAGATCGAGCTGGCCGGCAAGTACGGTGGAACGGGCCTGAAGAACCTGTTCATCCGAAAGGCCCGGGGCATTCCATTGATCGGGGATCTGATGCGGAGTATTGCCGACAATTTTCAGCCGATCAGCGATGAAATCGACAATCTGCTGATGTCCATGGACGGAGGCATTGTTCGGCTCGACGAGAACAATGCCGCCATCATGACCCAGTCCGACGGGCTAAAAAATTTGATCTCCCAGGTGGAACTCAGAGCTTACGAGGCGGAGCTGGTGTTTGCCAAATTGAAGGACATGCATGCCCAGGCGGCACCGGAAGACCAGCAGAAGATCATGAATGCCATGAGCCGGGTCGGAAAGCGGGCGCTGTTTCTGAGGGCCAACGAACAGATTTTTCTCCAGGTGCTCACCGGGCTTCGTACCAGCGTCACCACCAATTTCGAACTGCGGGATACCGTGTCCATGCTGCGGGACCAGGCCGCACCGCTGCTCACCAACCTGTATGCGCTGATCGTCGTCCAGCAAGAGGCACGACAGATTGCCGAGGCCGCGTCGGCCACCCAGGATATGGTGACCGACCTTCTAAGAGGCGGGGCCGAGATGACCCGGGACAACGTGGAGGTTATCGGCCAGGTGGGCATTAAAATGATGACCGAAATGGACAAGCTGATCGAATCGAAGAATATATTTCTGGAAGCCGTGGCAAAGGCCGATCTGCTTGCCGAGCAGACCGTGGATGCCGCCACCCGGAGTATCCCGGTGCTCCAGGAAGCGTCCAATGAGCTGAAGCAGGTGGTCCAGGAACACGAAACAGCAGATCTGCTGATGGAACCGCCGGCGGAAGAGCCGGCATCGGAGTAGATTGTACTTACGGCGTGATTGAGAGGTTATGGAAGGCGCAGAACGGATCATCCGTTCTGCGCCTTTTCGTCCCGGCTCTGCGATGTTTACCCGCCGTTTTTGTGGCGGGCTTGGCTGCGGGGCAACGGGGAGAAAGTTGAGCAATACTACCGGCCCCTTTTATAGCCCTACCTGAAGCCACCCCCTATCCAGGTGGAGACGCACTATAATTGGTCAGAATGTACCCTTTTTTGCCAGTTTCGATAGGTTTTGCTGCTTGTCTTTTGACTGAACCAGTCGGGGCGTTACACCCCTCATGTGCCGCCGAATCCGATGGTCACGTCATCGCCGTCTACGATCACCGGGACTTTGCGGACGCCTTTGGATAATCTGAGCATGGCGTCCATGTGTTTGCTGTCCTGTTTCACATCGAAATACTCGTGTCCGTCATGGGCCTCATGGGCCTTGGTGGTATAGGGTCACCCCGCTTTGCCGTAGATAGCGATTATCTCTGCCATGTTGTCCTCCTTGCTTCTATCAAAAAGTTCGGTACCGGAATCGCAATCGGCATCGGTATCGGCCGAGGGGAAATTTCAAGTAGCTATGGGACTCTTCTATCCCCGAGGCCGTACCCGAACAGATGCCCACCAACACCATCGCCACAACTACCGTTCCAATGCGTCGCAAATTCATGCTTATTCCTTTATCTTTCGGATTTCAAAACATCTTCCTATCTAATCCTCACGGATCGTGTAGCCGTCCCGGACGCGGTCCTGCAGGCATATCTGGCGGAACGACGACCTTTCGGCCGATTCGTACCAGTGATAGCCTGTTTTTTGGCAGGCGCTGCAGGCGCTGCGGGGGATGTGCACCGCCAGGATGCGGTCGCCCCGGTCGGATGATGAGTCGATGCGCAGCGCCCCGCCGCAATCCCGGCAGATGCGCACGGTTTCCCGTTGCCGTTCGTTGAGCATATCGGTGTCGTAGAAGATGCCCCGGGAGCGCTCGGCGAACTCAGCGCCATTTCCGGTACTTCCCTTCTGACGCCGGGTTTCCCTCCAGTGTTGAAGGACCAGCCGTCCGATTTTTTCGATCATGGCCGATGTGGATGGGGATTGGCGGATGGCATCCGGATCGTACGCCGGCTCCTGCACCTTGCTGTAATCCAGCCCGGCCATGGCCAGGATGATGCCGAGATTAACGTAGGGCAGGGCGCCCTCGATGGAATAGCCCCCTTCCAGGACGGCGATGTCCGGTTTGAGCCGTTCGGTGAGGGCCGCATACCCCTGGGCGGAAAAATTCATGTTGGTGATGGGATCGGTATAGTGATTGTCCTGGCCGGCGGAATTAATGATGATGTCGGGCTGAAAATCTTCGAGCACCGGCAGTATCACATGGTCCAGGACATGGAGAAATCCTTCTTCGGAGGTATTGGGGGGCAAGGGGATGTTCAGCGTTTTGCCCAACGCATTCGGCCCGCCCAGTTCCTCCACGAAGCCCGAGCCCGGATACAGTGTCCGGCCGTCCTGGTGGATGGAGATGAACAGGGTGTCCGGATCGTGCCAGTAGATGTCCTGGGTGCCGTCGCCGTGGTGGCAGTCCGTATCGACGATGGCCACCCGATCGATGGAATAGGCCTGGCGCAGATATTCAATCATGACGGCTTCAATGTTAATGTTGCAAAACCCCCGCGCCCCGTGAACCACCCGCATGGCATGGTGGCCGGGAGGCCGTACCAGGGCAAACCCGCGGTCCACCTGTTTGTCAAGGACCGCCGAACCGATGGTCTTGGCACCGCCGGCACTGATGAGGTGGGACTCGGTGGTCACGCTGCCCACGTCGGGAACGCAGAAATGGACCCGTTGGACATCTTTTTCCGTGACCGGATCCGGTTTGAACTCCTGGATACCGTCGATGTCGAACAGCCCCTCCTCGAGGACCTGATCCTGGGTATACAGGAGCCGTTCTTCCCGCTCGGGGTGGGTCGGACTGATGGCCCAGTCAAACGCCGGAAAAAATACTAGTCCTGTTTTGTGTTTGGCTTTAAGCATCGAATCCTCAGCAATCCCTGTTCCATCCTGGGGAAAGCGTTTTCAGAACGCGGTATCATGTTCAAGAGCTAAGGCGTCCGTCGAATTTAAGGCGGAGCGTGCACGGGAGTACGTGAGCAATTCAATTCGGCGGACAACGCCGCTATTTGGGCATTCGATGGTGTTCTGAAAACGTTTTTACTCGGCGTCTGCCAGTAAAGCCGCCACCGTATCATATTCATTGATCAATCCCGGCTTGATCTGTGCCCTCACGCGGATATTCCGCCCGGCCGCAGAGAACCCGCGGACCATGTTGAACTGAAGATTTTCGATGAGCTCCATATCCAGTTCGTCATCTTCGGCCCCCATTTGTATCGCCCGTTTTCGAAGAAGCTTGTACGCCGTTGCCACCGCATCCTCTCCGGAATATCCCTTGCCGATGCGCTGGCTGAAATTCTCCTCCGGGGCGGTCACCAGACCGAGCTGGGTGTCGGCAAACAGCATGACATCGCATGTGGTTCGGGCCAGGGCCGCCCCGATGGCGTTGGCTACTTTCCAGCGGGGCACGACGCCGACCGGCACTTGCGACAGCCTTTCCAGGTGCGGCGCGAAGCGATGGGCCGGGCTGCCGAGAACCAGAATCTTGGCGGGCGTAATCTGTCCCCCTTCCAGAAGTTCATGGACGGTGTAGACCGGCTTGCTGTTGATTCCGTCGACCATCTGCTGCGCCTCGTTCAGAATCCGGCGGCAGGTCTGTTCGAATACGTTTCGGGCGGCCTCTTCCAGCGGTAGGCTGAGTTGATCCGCAATCGGTTGGAACCCTGCCACCGACCGCTGTACGTCACCGGTTTTCTTCTCTCCCAGGACGGCCAGGGCGTCTGTGGGGGTTGGCGTCGTACCGCCGTGGGCCATGGCCGGGCCCTCCCGCTCCGGTCCGACTTGGACGGTTCCCTCCACGACCTTGACCACGCTGTCCCCGCCGATGCCGATAGACCGTGTCTGGAGTGATCGGATTAAGGTCTTGTGTGGGCCCATTTCGATGCCCACCGGGTCCAGTGTCGGGGACCGATTGATCAACAGGGCGATATCGGTTGTGGTGCCACCGATATCCAGGACGAGACAGGCTTCGTCCTCGAACGAAAAGGCCACGGATCCCATGATGCTGGCAGACGGACCGGAGAGAATGGTCTGCCCCGGGTATTCCATGGAAGCGTCCACCGTCATCGTGCCGCCGTCGGCTTTTAAAATGAATATGGGAATCTCGAGACCTTTCTGTCGCAGCGATCGGGTGACCGCCTCGAAGAACTGTTTATGAATCGGGTACACCGCGGCGTTGAGGTAGGTGGTGGCGATCCGCCGTGGAAAACTCAGCACACCGGCGACCCGGTGTCCCATAAACACTTTTTCAAAGGTCGTGCCGAGGATATTCCGAATCGTCAACTCGTGGCCGGGGTTTCTCACGGAGAATTTAGAAATGACGGCGGCATAGCGGATCCCCTGGCGATGCCACGCTTCGGCGGTTTTCCGAATCTCGTTTTCATCAATCGGCTGGATTTCCCGACCGCGGTGGTCAATGGAACCGGACACCGCGGCATAATGCTCGTTCGTCCGGTATGCTGACGGATCGATACCCGGCCCCCCGGAAACGATGGTCCCAACCGGGGTAAATTTCCCCTGAACGATGGCATTGGTGGTCAGTGTGGTGCTCAGCACGGCCCGGCGGATGTCTCCCGGATCGATGCCCCGGGTGATGGCATCCAGCCCCGTCAAGACCGTCTGGAACAGATCATCGTGGTCGGTGGGGACCTTGTGGTCGCGCACAATACCCTCATCCCCCAATAGCACCGCGTCGGTATGGGTGCCGCCGACATCGAGCCCGATGATCATGTGTTCGGCTCCGTGTCCAGGATTATGGCGTCTGATCGGGTGAAGGCCGGGGTGCGGTCGGCCGCCCGGTTTGCGGCGGTGATAAACCAGAATGGATACCCAAAGAAAGGGAGGCGGATCTGAGTCGGTGGGATAACGTACACGAACAGTTCCTTAGTGTGTCATCTGACGATTGTCCCCGAGAAGATTTCTTGATGTTCGGAAAAACTATCCGATACGGCCCGGACTGTCAACTTGCCGACCCAGGCCAATACCGAGCCCCCTGAAAGGAATTATATTGCATCCATGAGCCAGCGTTGCTAATGGCCTTGAAATGGTCAATTAAGTTTCAACGGGCTGTTGCCCGAACCGGTTTTATCGAGCCGTCTTTAGCTCCATGACGCATGCTCTTTCAACCAACATGGGAGCATGATTTAATTGCGATCT
>CAFBRK010000107.1 GCA_903231505.1 Olavius algarvensis associated proteobacterium Delta 3
CCGTGTAGCGGATAGACGGCAAGGGGTACGTCAGTACCTGTGTAACCCCGTAAGGAACTGCCTTGCCCATGAAGGTCTCCGTTTGGTGCAATGTCCGGGATAACCCGAACATTGCACCAACGCCTCCGATTGTTGGACTAGCCAGGAAGATGAAGACCCTTGACCGATAAGGGGCAGGAACGCCGTGTGGAACAGACAATAGAGGAAATCTACGAAGAGGCGGTACGTGACATCGACGCCGCCGCCGATGAAGGCCGTATTCAGGAACTTGCCGTAATCTATCTGGGCCGCAAGGGGAAAGTCACCCGGTATCTGCGGAATATTTCACAACTTCCCGCTCAACAGCGCCCGGAAGCCGGTAAAAGAGCCAACCAGGTCAAACAGGCGTTGAATCAAACCTTCCGGGATGCGGAGGAACGCCTGGGTTCCGCGGCATCTACCGATGAGCGGCTGGACGTTTCCCTTCCCGGCAGGATCCCTGCCCGGGGCCGGCTGCACCCCGTCACGCAGATTAACCAAGAGATCTGCGACATTTTTGTCCGCCTCGGCTTTGACATCGCCGAGGGCCCTGAAGTCGAAAAGGATTGGTATAATTTCGAAGCTCTGAATTTTCCCAAGGAGCATCCCGCCCGTGACATGCAGGACACCTTTTTCATCTCGGACGACATCGTCTTGAGAACCCATACCTCCCCCCTCCAGATTCGAATCATGGAAAAACAGGCCCCTCCGGTACGGGTAATCGCCCCGGGCAAGGTCTACCGGTGCGATTCGGACCTGACCCATACGCCGATGTTTCATCAGGTGGAAGGCCTTCTGGTTGACCGAAATGTAACCTTTGGAAACCTGAAGGGAATTTTAACCACCTTTGTCCATCAGATGTTCGACGAGCAGACAAGCCTGCGATTCCGGCCAAGCTTTTTTCCATTCACGGAACCGAGCGCAGAAGTCGACATCTTGTGCGTCATGTGTCGTGGAAGCGGATGCCGCGTCTGTTCGTCCACCGGGTGGCTGGAAGTTCTGGGGTCGGGTATGGTCCATCCGGCGGTATTCGAAAATGTGGGATACGACTCCACCCAATATACAGGGTTTGCCTTCGGAATGGGCGTTGAACGGATCGCGATGTTAAAATACGGCATCGATGATATTCGACGCTTTTTTGAGAACGACTACAGATTTTTAGCCCAGTTCTAACTATGATTGTAAGTTTATCCTGGTTGCGAGATTACGTCCCGATCGAATGGGACACGGATCGGTTGGCCAATGCGCTGACCATGATCGGCCTTGAGGTGGATTCGGTCACGGACCGGTATGATCACCTGAAGCAGGTCCGTGTTGGAAGAATCGCGTCCGTCCGGCCCCACCCGAACGCAGACAAGCTCAAGATCTGCGAGGTCGCCGTCGGCGATGAAACCCTGTCGGTAGTCTGTGGCGCACCGAATGTAACCGAGGGGATGCTGTCCCCGGTGGCGCTTCCCGGGACGCAATTTGCCGATGGAACGGTGCTTGAAAAGAGCACGATCCGGGGAGAGATTTCAGAGGGCATGCTGTGCAGCGAGATAGAGCTGGGGCTCGGAGCAGATCGCAGCGGGATCATGAATCTGGGGAGCGGGCATCCGTTGGGAGCTTCAATAAAAGACGCCCTGGGCCTCTCGGATGCCGTCATCGAGGTGGACCTGACGCCGAATCGCCCGGATTGCCTGAGCCTTATCGGCATTGCCCGGGAGGTGGCCGCCATCCAAAACGCCCCGTTGACCTACCCCGAAATACCGCCCGATGCCTCCGATGGAAACATCGGGGAACTCACCTCCGTCATCATCGAAGACCCGGACCACTGCCCCCGGTACACGGCCAAACTCGTCCTGGATATTACGGTGGGACCGTCTCCGTTCTGGCTTCAGGACCGCCTGATGTCCGTCGGACTCCGGCCGATAAACAATATCGTTGACGTGACAAATTTCGTCATGATGGAAACCGGTCAACCCCTCCACGCCTTTGATTACGATCTTCTTGCCGATAACCGGATCGTGGTGCGCACCGCGAAAGAGGGCGAACCGTTTGTCTCTCTGGACGGAAAAGAGCACCGGCTATCCGGCGACATGCTCATGATCTGCGATGGGGAAAAACCGGTGGGCATCGCGGGAATCATGGGCGGTTTAAACTCGGAAATCAATGACCGCACGACCCGGGTGCTGATCGAAAGCGCTTATTTCAATCCGGTCAGCATCCGACGGACCGCCAAAACACTTGGTATGGGCACCGACGCATCCCATCGTTTCGAAAGGGGGGTCGATCCGGCAGGCACGATGAGAGCCAATGAGCGCAGCGCTCGATTGATCGCCGAATTGGGAGGGGGTAACATCGCCGGTGGCGCGATAGATGCCAATCCGATACCGTACCAGGGCGGCCGGATCCTGTTCAGTGTTGGAAAGACCAATCGCGTCCTGGGGACAAACCTGAATCGGGATGCCATGGCCGATATTCTGAAGTCGATTGAATTCAGTATTGAAACCATCGACGATGACGTATTGGGGGTCGTTGCCCCAACGTTTCGGGTCGATGTCAGCCGACCCGAAGATCTTATGGAGGAAATCGCCCGGCTGTCGGGATACAACAACATACCTGAAACCACGCCGTTGATACCGGCCGAAGGCCGACCGCTGGCCATGACCTTGCGATTTCGGGAGAAATTGCGTGAGTTGATGGTCGGTTTCGGATTTTCGGAAGCCATCGCTTACAGTTTTGCGGCACGTCGATCCGGCGACATGCTGAACCTCCCGAAGGACGATCCGAGACGACGGACACTGGCTATTCTCAACCCGTTGACCGAAGATCAGGCCGTCATGCGCACCTCTTTGATACCGGGGCTTTTGGATGCCTTGGGCCGAAACATCGCCCGGCAGAACCGAACGGTTCGACTGTTCGAGGTGGGCAAGATTTTTATCAGCCGGGGGCGGAACGAACTTCCTGAAGAGATCGAAATGGTCGCCGGGCTGTGGTTCGGATCACGGCAGGACGGTTCCTGGCTGGCGGAGGAGGCACCATGTGATTTTTACGACATGAAGGGTGTCGTGGAAAGTCTGTTGGCCGGATTCAACGTGCCCCGAGCCGAATTTACAGCCATGCCGGATTCGGCTTGCAATTACACCCGCAGCGGTCATAGCGCTGAAATCCTTATAGACGGGGAAGTCATCGGGATCGTGGGTGAAGTTTCATCCGGGGTTCTGGCCAGTTTCGACCTGGAACAGCCGGCGTTTATATTCGAGATTGACTGCCACCAACTTATGAACAGAACCCCCACAGAGATCCAGGCAAGACCGCTTCCTAAATTTCCTGCCACTGCCAGAGACATTACGCTCATCGTTGACCGAAACCTTGAATCGGTTCGGATCCTGGATAACATCCGAAACACTGAAGAAACGCTGGTGGAAAGCGTTCACCTGTTCGATGTGTTTGAAGGGGATCCTATCCCCCAGGGGAAAAAGAGTCTGTCCTTTCGTATCACTTATCGATCAAGTTCCCAGACGCTTGAAGATGAACAGGTCAACCGGATCCACCGTGATATCTCTGAGAAACTGATTCAATCCTTCAAGGCTGAACTGCCGGGGTAAAGAGCAGGCGGCTTCCGGAATTTTCCGGTACGGGCCCGTCCAATTACCATGCAGAGACGCCGCTTCCGAATCTGCCATGGCCGATATCATCGAAATCCCGAACGTCGAACTTCCCGACAAGATCTATTTTAAAATTGGGGAGGCCAGCCGGATTGCCGGCGTGCAGCCCCATGTCCTCAGGTTCTGGGAGACGGAATTCAAGCGCATCAAGCCGAAGCGGACCCCTTCCGGACAGCGAATGTATCGCCGGCAGGACGTCGAGCTGATCCTCATCATAAAGCACCTGCTCCATGTAAAAAAATTTACCATCGAAGGCGCAAAAAAGTATCTAAAAGCAAAATCATCGACAACGCCGACACCCGGGACACGCGACACCCTCAAAAAGGTACGGGAGGAGCTTGTCCGAATACGTGAATTGCTGAGATAGACCGGCTGTCAGAATTGCGTTCCGATTTGTGGATTGTTGACGCGGTTGAAAGTTGTGGAGTCTTCGGAATCGGTATCGGGTTCGGAATCGGTATCGACGTCGAAGTTGGCCATTCTGTCTCGATTCTGTTACCGATATTATTTCTTTTAGAGCGTTTGTCAGATTAACGTTCCGATTCGAATAATGTGCATTTATCGCTAAGTTTGCAGGCGGGTACGGTGACCCGCCCTACGAGACAGAAGGACAGCGCAATGTAGGGCCGGTCACCGTACCGGCCTGATGTGGTCGTGAAACGGAA
>CAFBRK010000108.1 GCA_903231505.1 Olavius algarvensis associated proteobacterium Delta 3
CAGATCGCAATTGAATCATGCTCCCATGTTGGTTGAAAGAGCATGCGTCATGGAGCTAAAGACGGCTCGATAAAACCGGTTCGGGCAACAGCCCGGCAAGACCTGA
>CAFBRK010000109.1 GCA_903231505.1 Olavius algarvensis associated proteobacterium Delta 3
CAGATCGCAATTAAATCATGCTCCCATGTTGGTTGAAAGAGCATGCGTCATGGAGCTAAAGACGGCTCGATAAAACCGGTTCGGGCAACAGCCCGTTGAA
>CAFBRK010000110.1 GCA_903231505.1 Olavius algarvensis associated proteobacterium Delta 3
AGAAGACCATTACCCTCCAGGTGCAGGGGGACCTGCTGGAGGAGGCGGACGAGGGACTCATCGTAACGCTCGAGAATCCCAGCCCAGGGGCGACGATCAACTCGACGCAGGCCAGTGCGACCGGCACCATCCTCAACGACGA
>CAFBRK010000111.1 GCA_903231505.1 Olavius algarvensis associated proteobacterium Delta 3
GCATTTTGTCTCCCGCATGGGTCGAGTTGCCACAAAGACCGAGACGTCTATTTATGCCTGGGCCCTTATGAAAAATCACGCCCATTTTTTAGTACGCAGCGGTGCAGCGGGGCTCCCGGCCTTTATGCGCAAATTACTAACGGGGTATGCTGTAACCTACAATCTAAGGCAC
>CAFBRK010000112.1 GCA_903231505.1 Olavius algarvensis associated proteobacterium Delta 3
ATTCTTTTATCTGCCCGGAGGGAGAAGAACTCAAGCGCAGAAACTTTAACAAAAATCGCCAACAGTTCGAATACATGGCCTCGATGAAAACCTGCGGTAAATGTCACCTGTTGGATCAATGCACGCGCAGTAAAACCGGCAGATCGCTCAAGCGC
>CAFBRK010000113.1 GCA_903231505.1 Olavius algarvensis associated proteobacterium Delta 3
CGCAGAGGTGATTTTAATTTTGCATTTCGCTGCCCTACGACTCCGCTCAGGACAGGCAGGACAGGCCCTTCGACAAGCTCAGGATAAACAGGACATAGAGGGCGAAATGCAAACCGATCATCTTGAAAATTTTCAGAAATTCAATATGTTGCTGGGGCCCTTTCCCAGAATCCCCCTCTCAGGGATTCTGGGAAAAATA
>CAFBRK010000114.1 GCA_903231505.1 Olavius algarvensis associated proteobacterium Delta 3
CACCTCTGCCTCTGTCAGTTGGTACCGACGCAATCTAATGCGACTCAGATCGCAATTGAATCATGCTCCCATGTTGGTTGAAAGAGCATGCGTCATGGAGCTAAAGACGGCTCGATAAAACCGGTTCGGGCAACAGCCCG
>CAFBRK010000115.1 GCA_903231505.1 Olavius algarvensis associated proteobacterium Delta 3
CGCCCCATCATAATCGGTTACCTCAGTGCTCGAGTGGTTTATGAACACCTAGCAACTAAAACCATGCGATTCAATGGCTATTTGGGCAACAGCCCGTTGA
>CAFBRK010000116.1 GCA_903231505.1 Olavius algarvensis associated proteobacterium Delta 3
TGGCCTCCTTGTCTGCGGAAGGTTAAAGTTGGTGCTTCAACCATACCACGGTTGGGATGGCCAACATGGTATTTCTTTGGGCAAGCAAAGAAAATGAACAAA
>CAFBRK010000117.1 GCA_903231505.1 Olavius algarvensis associated proteobacterium Delta 3
CAAATACCGCTTGATGTCTTTGGTGTTGACCACCGAGTTGTTGGATGCGTCGGCTTGAATGTCGCTGGAGTCCATAAACAGCTTGCGGCCCTGGACAAGTCCGGCATCGGCGCATTGAATGAC
>CAFBRK010000118.1 GCA_903231505.1 Olavius algarvensis associated proteobacterium Delta 3
ACTTAAAACTGACTGAAAAGATTTCACCCTTCGGGCCAAACGGAGACTTTCATGGCCGGCGTTATTCGAGGTTCGCGGTAGATTTACTACAGCTTCACCCTCGTAGTAAGCAGCGAATCGCGAAGCGAGGCGCCTTGCCGGTTCCGCGTAGCGGAAGAGCTGCAAGGGGTGCGTCAGCACCTGTGTAACCCCGTCAGGAACTGCCTTGGCCATAAAAGCCTCCATTTGGTGCAATGTCCGGGCTAGAATCCCAATGTCAGCGCACCGGTGCGCCTGGGATCGGAGGCGCCGAACAACACGCCGTCGTGGCGCATGATGCTCTGGGTGCTGCCCATTGCATCCTTTACCACCACCTTATGCCCCCTCTGCCGCAGAAGACCGATAGTATCCGGGTTCAATCCGTTTTCGATCCGAATCTCATCCGGCAGCCATTGGTGATGAATGCGTACGGCATTGGTGGCGGCGGCAATGTTCATCCCGTGGTCGATCACATTCATGATGACCTGCAGGGTGGTCGTAATGATGCGGCTGCCGCCGGGGCTGCCGGTAATCAAAAACGGTCTCCCGTCCTTGGTAACAATGGTCGGAGACATTGAGCTGAGCATCCGCTTTTCCGGCTGCACCGCATTGAATTCGCCGCCGATGAGCCCATAGGCATTGGGCACGCCGGGTTTGGCAGAAAAATCATCCATTTCGTTATTTAGCAGAAATCCGGCACCAGGCACGGTAAGTTTGCTGCCATAGCTGAAGTTAATCGTAAACGTGTTGGAAACAGCATTGCCGTTTCTGTCCAAAACGGAAAAGTGCGTGGTGTCGTTGCTTTCAAATTTTCCAGGCTCACCCGGCAGGACCGTATTGCTGGGGGTTGCCCGGTACTGATCGATCTGTCCCCGCAGGGCATCCGCATAGGACTTTGAAATCAACCCTTTCACCGGAACAGGCACAAAGTCGGAATCTCCAAGGTGCTTGGAACGATCGGCATAGGCAAGTTTCATGGCTTCGGCCATCAGGTGGAGGGTAGCGGCCGTATTGTGCCCGAGAAAGGAGATCGGATACGCTTCGAGTATGTTCAGGATTTGTACGATATGCACTCCCCCGGAGCTGGGCGGCGGCATGGAATAGATGTCATAGCCGCGGTATGCACCATGGATCGGTTTGCGGAGCGCCGGTGAGTATTTGGCCAGATCTTCTTTGGTAATCAACCCCCCATTGTCTTGCATGACCGCTACGATCTTGTCGGCGATGTCCCCTTTATAAAAAGCATCTCTTCCTTTGCGGGCAATCAATTTGAGCGTTTGAGCCAAATCTTTCTGGATAAACAGCTCGCCCACGTCGTAGGGCTGTCCACCTTTTTTAAAGAAAATCTTCATACTGGCGTCACTGGCTTGCATGCGCTCTTTGGCGGCGATCAGCGATTCCCGAAACCCCGCGTCCACGGGAAACCCCTTTTCCGCATATCGAATCGCCGGCTGGAGGGCACGCTTCAGCGAAATCGTCCCGTATTTTTCCAGTGCCATGGTCATTCCGGCCACTGTCCCGGGAACGCCGGCGGCCAGATAACTGTAGCGGGATTTTTCCGGATCGGCATCCCCCTGTTCATCCAGAAACATATCCCGGGTGGCGTTCATCGGTGCCTTTTCCCGGTAGTCCAAGGCCACGGTTTCACCTGATCTGGCCGAGTGGATTAGCATAAATCCACCCCCTCCGATATTGCCGGCACGCGGCAGGGTGACGGCCAGCGTAAACCCGATCGTGACCGCAGCATCGACGGCATTGCCGCCTTCTTTTAATACCTGAAGGCCTGCATCCGATGCGTACTGTTGCTGGGTGGCCACCATGCCGTCGCGGCCGATGACCGGATGAAAAATATCCCTCTGACTGATGATCGCTGTTTCCTGAGCTGGCACGGGGGCTGTAACGGCAGCAATGACGATCAGCATTGTGGCGGACAGGATTACGTGACCCCATTTACGATTCATCGTTGACCTCCTTTCAGTTGCGGGTTGCCTTAAATGGCGCGATATTCTTGATAAATTGAAGCGTACCCTGCGGCAAGACGTCAGCGAGTGCCCTTCGGGCGGAGCTCAAGATCGGAGGCCGTCGAGTTGCTACCGGGAATGCGTTCGCGATCGCGTTGCAGTGGGTTTAAGAGGCCCAGGAGATGTCGCCAAAATGCTTCACAAAATTTACTCGAACGCGGCTGCATAACGATTGAGGAGTGAAGCGTGGTGTCGAATTAGATGCGTGGATTGGGAAGATAGGAATCAGAACAACGATCAGACAATCCTCGGCAGCCATCAGGCATTGGGGGTCGGAATCAATCACCCGCTAGAGGAACGTATTACAAAACTTGATTCCGGACGGTCAAGTGGAATGTTTATGAAATTGCGGCTCGTCGACCAGTAACCGGGAACGTTGAACCGCTCAATCCGGGTATGCGTCAGGTGTGGTCCAATCGTTTGCCCGGCAGGTTGCCCGCTGCCCCCTATAAAGGCAGATTCACTATTCAGTGTACCTGCGGCGTCCGTTTTTGGTCAATCGACGCCACCTTTTGATTTTAATAAAATTTGACGAAGACGTTTCCAAATCATCTTCCAATCCCCCGCCAGCAGCGGAATGGGAGCATGCGGTGCGGCGCTCAAGGTTGGCAACGGTATACCGGATGGATACGTTCGAATCTCCTGACGCGTGTGCTCACCGCCATCCCGGCTCAGCAGGTCTTCGAGGATAGCCTCGATCTGAGCGGGCGCCATGGACGGAAGTGTTTCGCTAAACCAATGCTGTACCGCTTCCGGATCCTGCGGGTCGATGTTGCCGTACTTGGCGGCGATATCCGCAAAGTCTTGGGTGGGCGTCGGCATGGGATTCCCTCCAGTCTCTATCGCAGATAATCGAGGCGTTTGCTGGCGGCCTCTGCGGTGCGCGGTGTAAAGTAACAGTAGCGCCCGTCGCTCGGCTTGAACAGCCGACGGGGAACAGGGGGCAGACGTTGACCCTTCGGAAGCACTTGCATCCCTTGCTTTCGATACCAGGTCAGTAGCGACCCGCCCCCCCTCTCGTCTGCGTACAACGCGACCCGTCCCCAACGGTATTGGTTGAACGAGTGGGTTACGGCAACGTCCAGGGCTATAGCGCCTAGCTGTTTGGGCACCGTTTTCTCGGTTAAGCGGTATTCGGGAATGCTGATCAATGACGAAACAGGGGCGGTGGACAGGAACCAAACGAATCCGCTCTTGCGCTGATGCTCATCCAGCGCGGGGTAGCGACCGAACAACTGAACCAGCGCGCAGGGTATCAGGCGATTTTCTTCATCATCGACAATCCCCACGGTATACGCCGCAGGTTTTCTCATCAAGGTCGTTCCAACGATCGACGTGAAGGGAACGTACAACAACCAATTCCAGCCGTTATCGACGCGTTCGGGATCTTTGTCGATTTCCGGTTGGACATGGCTGTGCCACCACAGGACGTGCGGCAATGCCATCGGGGTCACACGGATATCGACCTCGCCCCCGGCCTTGGTAGGGGCGCGGCTCACAAACCGGATACCTTTCCACCGTCTCAGTCGCATTTTAAGTCATTCGCAGGTTCGATGTTTGTATCGGGTAAATGTACATGCACGGCCGGATCAGACTATATATCCGTGATCAACTTGTTGGTCGGCGATGTTTCGATGACGGCGCCGATTTTCTCCATCGCCTCCTCCAGTCGTTGCATATCCTGTGAGTTTCCCACAGGGATCTGATTCACACCATTTTTTTCCATGGCCCCGATTGTATAGTTCAGGGTCCAGAGATGGATGTCGCTGGCCGGTTGGAAAACATAATCATCAAAGTCTTGCCGGTGCACATTGGACACCAATCGGCAGCTGACCAGTTTCGCCAGTGTGTCAGACACATGGCGGATAGGGATTTCAAGGCTGTGGGAGATCTCATTCGCACCGAGGGGCGGTTCGTTTCTTAAAAACCGATGCGCCAGAAGCTGGAGGATCTGCAAGGCCAGCAGCTTTCTGAAGTACGGGCTGATGTTCGAAAAATCCGGTTCATACTCGTAATTGTCGACATTCTGATGGGCATAGGCGTACTCGGAACCGATGAGAAAGATATTCCACCCAAGGTTCAGCCAAATCAACAGGAGCGGCAGCGCCGCCAGACTGCCGTAGATCGGATTTAACCGGGTAATTCCGACCTGAGAAAAAATGTAGAGCGATTGCACCGCAATGAAGATCGTACCGGCGATGATCCCCCCGAGCAAACCGGATACGAAATTCACGTGGGTATTCGGTATGATCAGATAGATAAAGGTAAAAATCCCGCAAATTACCACATAGGGAGACCAATTCAGCAGCCCAAGAAGAACCGGACTGATTTTATGTACGATGGCAGCTTTTTCGGCAATCAACGTAATCTGGGATGATAGGAAGACCGGGATACTGGTGTATATCACCATCAGGATGGGAGCTAAGACGATAAAAGACAGGTAGTTGCTTATTTTGCGTTTCCAGGATCGCGATCGTTCGATCTTCCAGATATCGTTCACAGACATTTCAATATGGATCAGTACCTTCACCACCGACCAGAAAAGCAGCGCGACCCCGAAGCCGGCAACGACGGCTCCTTTTGTTTCTTCAAGCAGGGCTTTCGCGTATTGTGTTATCTGCTGGAGAACTTCTTCCTGTGCGGGAATTTTATTGAGGACCTGCGTTTCCAGAAATGTTTCCATCCCGAAACCCTTGGCTATTCCGAAGGCCAGGGCAATGAGCGGCCCGATCGAAAGCAGGGAAAAGAATGTCAGAGAAGAGGCTCTAACCGGACACTTGTCCTCGAAGAAGCGGCGCACTGTCAGAATGATAATCCGCAGGTGTTTGATGAGAAATGATTGTGCAGGGGGCAGATCGCGCAGCCGCAGCCGCCAAATGTCGGTGGTGATGAATTGGAAGGCGTTTATCTTCATAACCGAGACGCGACCAGTGGTAAAATATGTGGAAACTCAGCCTGTTAGAATCGTCAGATATTCATCCCGGGTCAGCCACAGTTCCTCCATCCGGTACATGTGCCAATGGTCATGCATGAGAATGTGTCGGGCAAGAATGATCAGCGAATACTGTTCGTACTCGGGGTGGGTGGCCGTCTTCTCCCAGTCCGCCGGGGTCGCCGCCTGGAGAAGTTTGAGTTGTTCTCTTCTTCCCCTGTCAAAGGCCGCTAATGCAGCAACCACATCGATCTGCACGATTTGAAGTGCGGATTCATCCTCGTCCGGGAAAAAGGGGACGAACTCGGGATGACTCTCTTCAAGGAACCGGCGGATCCGCTCTCCGAGCATCGGCTGGACCTCGGCCAGGTGATTCACATGCTCGGCGAGACTCCAGAAACCGTCGCCTCTTTTCCTCACGAGCCGGTCATCCGGTATGGATCGCACAAATTCTGATAAAATGTTGTGGGATCGCTTCAGGCTTTCGAGTATATCCGGGATGGAATTCATGGTGTTTGGTGTTTGGTATTTGTATTTTGTGTTTTGTATTTTGTTACTTGTGTTTTGTTATTTGTGAAAGGGGTTATCAGGTATTGGAAAATAAGTAAATCCGTATGTTACAGATTCCACGAACGCGCTGGAGGAGGGATTTCATGTCCGACATTGTCCGGTTTTGCCAGTTTCAAAAAATTGATGGAAAGACTGTCAAAGTGCCCGCGGGTTTGGATTATGTCTTGAAAAAACACACAGCCGATTTCCACCTGATCCACAAGGAAATTAAAAACGCCATCAAGCTGCTGAATGGCATCTTTGATGACAGCCGCAAGGTCTGCGCAAAGGAAGGAATCCAACTCCAACCCAAACGGGTTTGGGTGGAAACCGTGTTAAAGGATCTCATAGCCCATCTGCTGGATGAGGATGAAATAAAACAGGGATAAGTCCTGAATGTTGAAGACTCCAAGACTTACCCCTGTTACCGGGAGTGGTGTCTACCAGATTACAAGAGGAGCATTTACCAGAGCGCCGATGAGCATGAAGACACCGATGGCAATCGCGATAAATCCAACAATATAATATAATGTTTTAAGTCCTGGCTGGACTCCGGTTACCAGCGCCCCATCCAACTGCCCGGATTCTTCCAGACGACCAATCCACGAGGGGCGTTCTTCCCGCGCCGCGTCAAGATCCACGCTCCCTTCGAACATGGCATGATCCATGGGGAAAGTGTGCCGCCGAAGATGCCCGACAAAGAAATGAATGATAAAGATGTGGCCCATGGCCAGAATGGCTTCGATGCGGTGAACCCAGAAGGCCACGTTCAATCCCCAGCCGGGCATCCACTTGGTCGATGTGAACGGGTAGGCCATCATCAGACCGGTAATGCCGATGATGGCCATCCCCCAGAACACGGCCCAGTAATCAAACTTTTCCCAGTATCCCCACCGGTCGAACTCCGGTTGTTTGCGCCGACCGAAAAACCAGGCCACGTGCTGAAAAAACTCCCTGATGTCCGCCGGCCGGGGCAGCATGGAATCCGGACCGAAGAGGCTCTGCGGAAAACCTTTCCAGTCGGCCTTGAACAACAGATAGAGAACATGCAGGACAAATCCGCAGAGCATGATGATGCCGACCCAGATGTGGACCTCCCGGGCGGTGTCGTAGCCGCCGAAAACCCAGCACAACCACTGGCCCCATTTGGTCTCCATGAAGGTTCGACCCAGCCCGGTAGCAGACTGGATGAGAAAGGTGACCATGAGAAAGATATGGGACAGGCGCTGCAGTGGCGTAAACCGCTTGATTCTATTCTTTGTCATCAGGCTCACCTCCGGATGTCTTCTTTCTGACAAACAGCTCCCGGATTCCCCACAAGACAGTATGGGGTAAGAACAGTAGGAAGGTTCCCACGGCGATACCGATCATGATCCAAAACGCCCAGGCCAGAACCGGAAAGCTTTTGAAGGTCTTGGCCATGGCCGGATTAGGCTCATGAATCACATAGCTGGCATACGACGCGGTGGCACCCTCATGGCATTTGGAGCACACGTACGCATGCCGGCGTATGGGATTGAGGGGAGACCAGTAATAATTGATGCTGGCGATCGGCTCCCCGCCATGGCATTGGCGGCAGGTCAGGTTGGCACGCACGGTGTGGATATCCATGGCTGCCGCGGTGTGGCAATCCCAACATTGGCGCCCCTCGTAAAAACGGATTCCCTGATGCGAATCCGCCAAGCGGGAGCGGCTGCGTACCGAAGCGGCCGATGGGCTATACGGAAAAAGCCCCTGGCGTATATTTGGAATCGTGATCAAGGGACGCTGCCGTCTTGGCAGCACTTCGTGCTCTTCGTAGTAGCCAGTGCTGGCTTCATAGGCCTTATATCGCCGGATGCTCGAGGAAACTTCGTCCTGGGCATATACCGGAATTGCGGCGATGATGATCCCTACGATAAGAGAGCCGGCCAGCACATGATACAACAATCTGATCCTGTCCATCTGTGCTCTCCTTCAATGCCCTATTTATAGTCGACAGGATTAATGATCTCGCCCTGCGGTCGGGGCCGCTGGGTCAGTTTTTCATAAGCCGCCTGAAGTTTTTCCAGATCGGCATCCTTGTGCTTGTGGCAAGAGGTGCACGAGTTTGGAATGGTTGGATCGTCAATGGTCTCTTGCGGCAGCAATGCAATGAAGGTATGGCTGCGGATATCTCCGATCTCCGCACTCTTGGCGATTCTGGGCAGATGACAGCCCACACAATTGGCAAAAGAGTGTATTGCGTGAGCCCCGTTTCGGTTGACCATTTCATGACATTGGGCGCATTGCGCCGATCCGGCAGCCTGCGTTTGCGATCTCGTCTGGGGAATCCCAATCTGGTGTACGTAGTGACACGACGTGCAGGTTACGCCCTCCTTTGAGTGGGGAGACTGTGCCCAATCGATGTGCTGCTGGTGATGCCCTTTTGAGAACTCGTTGGAATACAGATACTTTTTTTTGCCACCGGCATAGGAAACCTGGTTATAAAACGCTGACAGGGCTTTGCCCGGTTCGTAACCCACCGGCCATCCGGCGCCTTTCATCTTTTTCGCTTTGCCGCGGTTGTGACAAGAGCCGCAAATCTGCTGAGCCACACCCGAAGGGAGTTTGGCGGGATTGACAATTGTTTGTCGCTTTTCGAAAACGGCTGTTTTCGGCAGCGCCGCATGCCAGGATCCCTTGCCGTGGCAAGATTCACAGGCGACACCAGGTTCCGTAAAGGTCTGCTTTTCCAGGTCGGTCCCGGTGACGTGACACCCCCCGCATTTCAGCAACCACGGGCGCTTATTCCAGTCGGCTTCATGGTAGTTGACCCAACGGTCGGTTTCCACATTGTACTGGATGGGTGATATGAACAGCGTATCGTCTTTTTTTACGATGAAGCGTTGTTTCCACTGACTGCCAATCGTGTAGAGAATTTCATCCTCGGTGGGAATGTATATCTCGCTGGACGGTACCTTAAGCTTTTTCTCCAATTTGGCCAGGTCTTCCCGGATCCGCTTCTCATCGATTGCTGTGACCAATACATCGCGATTCGCGCTGGCATCCTGGATCATCCGGCTGTGCTGGGTCATCTTCCATGAGTCATAATGCTCCAGGTGGCACATTTTGCATGTATCCGACCCGACAAACGTCTTGTCCTGGCTCAGGACCGCCTTCGTGTCCACGGGCTGCTCCGTGGAGCAGGCCGCAAGCCCTAAAGAGCAAATGCAATGATGATCGACATCAGTAGCCTGACGGTCATGTCGTCCTCCTTTGCTCACTAACGGGTTATGATTCGTATGAAATCAAAGACCACCGTCTGACCGGACATGTCGCAGAAAAACGGAAATTCAGTCAGAGGTTGAAATACTTATATGGGTAGTACCGTTGGGTCTGAGCCTAACAGCACGGGCAGTATTAGATCGGGGTTGGTGAGGATCGTAATATCAACGCACGCCGGTCAAGGAGAGATGCATCCGGAAGAGCTGCCGACGGTATGGATCGAGGCCGACCAGGATTGCAAAAATTACTTGTCGATCAGAATACTCAAGAAAGAATTTTCCTGCAAGGCTTTTTTCCCGAGGTTGGGAAAATATCTATAGTTCCGCCAAAGAGGATGCGCGACGCTCGGTAATGGATTACCTGGACAGCGCAGGCCGGGCAGGCTCGGGGGCGCGCGCGGGGATCACCGGTCAGCGGGTTTAGCCCACCAGAACCACGACGGCAACCAAAGGAATGGCCAGTATCAGGGTGCTGGCCATCCACCAGGGGGCGTCCGGCTGTCCACGGACTTTTCCCACCAGAGCCTTGATGGCGGTGCCGATGCCGAGAAGACCACCTGCCAGGGCAACGAACGCAACCGCCAATCCCCGGTTCCGGCATCCGATAGCCTCCACCGGGATTGAGGCGAAAATCAAAAAAAGCGCCGGGAAGATGGCCGGAAAGAGGATGTATCGCAAGTGGGATGCCGTCTCTTTTACAGCGGTTACAGAGTTGTCCGAATTCGGATCGACCACGTCGGAACTCCCGTAAAGATCTTTTCGTTCAACGAAACGGTATTATTCTACCATACGAGTGGTATTTCGACCAAAACAGGTGAACGTATATTGCGATGCAACCGATAGAAAGGAGTCACCATGAGCCTGAACAATAAGATCGCTTTGGTCACCGGTGGAAGCCGTGGACTTGGTAAAAATACGGCCCTTCGCCTGGCACAAAACGGCAGCGATGTCATCGTCACATACCGAAAAGAAAAGGAGGCCGCCGAAAAGATTGTTTCGGAAATTACCGGAATGGGGAAAAAAGCCGCGGCTTTGCAGCTGGATGTTGGAGATATTGGCGCCCTGGATGCATTCGTGGCGGATGTCTCACAGGCAGTATCCGATAAATGGAACCGTAATCATATCGATATACTGGTGAACAATGCCGGAATTATTGCCATTGAGATGATTGTCGAAACGTCCGAGGAGACCTTCGATCGGCTCATGAATATCCATTTGAAAGGCGTCTATTTCCTAACCCAGAAACTGTTGCCCAAAATGGCTGAAGGGGGGCACATCGTAAATTTCTCCTCGGGTCTGGCCCGATTTTCCTTTCCGGGATACTCGGCCTACGCCTGTATGAAGGGTGCCGTAGAGGTGTTTACGCGGTACCTGGCCAAGGAGCTCGGCGATCGGAAAATAACGGCAAATGTCGTTGCCCCGGGTCCTGTTGCCACGGACATGAATAAAGACAGGTTCGAATCCGATCCGCAAATGGTGGAGATGCTGTCGTCCTTGACGGCCCTGGACCGGGTGGGGCAGGTTGACGATATCGGCGGCGTGGTGGCTTTTCTCTGTTCGGACGAAGCCGGGTGGGTCAATGGCCAGCGGATTGAAGTTTCGGGGGGGATGATCCTTTAGCCCGCAGATGTTTCTGCCCTGAGGGTAAACCATTCGATTTCGGACCTATAAAGCAAACAAAGGACGCGGAAACCGGTCATTCTAACACCCCCGCTCCACCCGGTTAAATCCTCGCTTTGCAGCGGTAGCCAACGGCGGCATTTAACAGGGCAAGTCTCCCCCATCTACCCGGTTGCACAATTTCCCTCCCCTGGGGGGAGGGACCCAAAGGGAGGGGGTATATAATGGGCTCATTCCTTTTTTTGTTTATAAGTCCGTTCTAATTTCCATGAAGTGCCCGTGATGGCGGGCAGTTGCATACATAGAAATTTCATGCGATATGTTGAAAATCTCAAAAGGGGGGTAACATGTTACTGCAAAGCTACCGTCTGGAGATTGTCAACAATCATTGCATGCCGGAAGCCATGTCCGTGAATTGTTTTGCCCATCTGGACCAGGACGTCGGCAAAGCCATCCCCTATCTAAATACCGTGCTCGGCGGTTTCGAATACATCAAGGATCCGCCATCGGTGACCTTCCGCGTACAGGGAAAACTCATTAGCGTCCACAACCGCCAGATTGCCATCAACGCGCTGAAAAACGAGGCGGAAGCCCGCAAGATCGTCGAGTGGCTGAAGCGGGAGATCAATGGCGCCTGGCACCTTCGGGATGAGATCGAGCCCTCCTATGAAAGCATGCCCCGGCCCCAAATGATTGAAATCCTCAAGCTGCTTCCAAAAACCAATTGCCGGGAGTGCGGGGAACCCACCTGCATGGTGTTCGCCAACCGGATGGCCGAGGGCATCAAAGGATGCGAGGACTGTCCACCTTTGAGCGCTGAGAACGGGAAAGCGCTGGCCAAATACATGGCCCAATTTAATTTGGACTACTGACTGCAGGTATTAGGTATTGGGTATTTGGTATTAGGTATTCGGAATGCGGGTAGGAGAACGCAAAATTGACAATACCTATGGAAGCTTGTTAGCAGCTAATACCAAGTACCTACTAACCAATACCCAGCGGTTCTGATACCTAATACCGAATACCCAGTACCCGTTCTAATACCAAATACCCAATACCTAACCAAATGATAGAAGCCCCCGAATTTACCATCCAGATTGCCATGGTCCTCGGCGTTGTGCTGGTCACCATCGTGCTGTTTATCACCGAATGGCTGCGGGTGGACGTGGTGGCCATCCTGATCATGGTGGCGCTTCCATTATTGGGTCTCTTGGATGGCCGAGAAGCCTTCAAAGGGTTCTCGAGTACAGCTGTAATTTCCATCATTGCGGTGATCATCATGGGACGCGGCCTCGACCACACCGGAGTCATCAACCGGGGCGTTCGTCCGCTGCTACGTATCGCCGGAGCAAGCCGCCGACGCATGATCCTGCTTCTGTCCGGCACCGTGGCGGTCATTTCCAGCTTTATGCAGAACATTGGAGCCGCGGCCCTGTTTTTGCCGGCAATCCAGCGGATGAGCCGTCAGACCAGCACCCCCATTTCCCAACTTCTCATGCCGGTGGGGTTTGCCGCCATCCTGGGCGGCACCATCACGCTGGTTGGGTCCAGCCCCCTGATCATGCTGAACGATCTACTTCGGCCTTATGGTCTGAAACCCTTCAGTCTCTTTGATGTTACACCGGCCGGCGCCGCCATCGTTCTCACCGGAATTGTCTATTTCATCGTGTTTGGCAAATTCGTGCTGCCGAAAGACACCGAAGGCGGATCGGATGAGCTCCAACCCCTTGTCGATCCCCTGATCTACTACCCGGAACTGGTCAGGCTCTACGAACTCGAATATCCCGCCGGAAATGGAGAAGGGCCCAAGGTGCTCGATCTCTGTGACCGGTTTAACGTCCACGCGGTGGCACTTTCCCTGGACGGCGGGCTGCACAAAATCATGCCCCCGGACCGGGATCTGAACATTACCCCCGGATCTGTCTTTGCCGTATACGCCTCTCCGGAACATGTCGAGCAGGTCGCCGATGCCTACGGTTTCAGGATCAAGTACAATCTTGATGTTTTCCAGGAAGATCTTTCCAGGGATGTCTCCGGTGTCGTGGAGGCCATCATCTCGCCTCACTCCAGTTTTGTCGGCAAGACCCTGATACAGGTAAGGTTCCGCCACAATTATTTAATGGCCCCGCTGGCCATCGTGCACCAGGGCCAGATTCAATACCGGAAGCTCGGCCCACGGGTATTGGAATCTGGCGACGTCATCCTGATGCACGGAAAATGGGATAGTTTTCAGAGGATGCGGCCCAAGCGGGACCTGCTGTTTGCCCAGTCTCTCGAGCATGACGTGCTGCTCACAAACAAGTCCAAGGTGGCATTTGGTTGTTTTGCCCTGGCCACCGCTCTAATCATCTTTACGTCACTGCCGATTTCCGTGTGTCTCATGACCGGCGCCCTGGGCATGATTCTGTCCGGGGTGTTGACCATCGACGAAGCCTACCATGGGATCGACTGGCGCACGGTGTTTCTCCTCAGTGGCCTCATTCCCCTGGGTTTGGCCATGCAGAAAACCCATGCGGCGGAGTGGCTGGCGTACCATCTGCTGAATTTCATCGGCACGCCGTCTCCCACATTCTTCATTCTTGTCATCGGCGCAATGACAACCGTGTTCACGCTGGTGGTATCCAATGTGGGTGCCACCGTCTTGCTGGTGCCCATGGTCGTGGGCATGGCCAACCATGTCGGTGTGGATCCACGGATTGCCGCCCTGGTCGTAGGCCTGGCCGCATCCAATGCGTTTCTGCTTCCCACCCACCAGGTTAACGCCCTATACATGGGCCCCGGCGGCTACAGCACCAAAGATTATATCAAAGCCGGCGCACCGCTCAGCGTACTCTTCCTGATTGTTCTGACGGTTGTCATCGTGTGGGGATACTGCTGAGGCGGTAACCCTCGGTTAGCTACGATAAAATATAACCACATAGCACATAGGGGACGCTGATAAAATCGTTAGAAAACAAACCCTTGAACCCTTGAATCCCTGGGCCCTCTTCTCCAACTAAATTGGAGAAGAACCTTATTTTATTTCACCCAGTAGCTTCGGGTGTGTGACCAGTTTTCTGACACCGTGGGCATGATTTTCTCCGAAAACGTTCTTTTTGCACCACTTGCTGAGACTGTTGATGTCAACTTTTGCGCACTTTGGCCGGACACTCCACGTTCCATAGTAGGGCGAGCAATTCTGTTCGGTATAGATGGACCCGGTTGTTGAGCCAGCATACTCAACTGGTTTACCGGTGCGGTTAGGAAGTGATTTGGCCTGATGGTATCCGTTCACCATGGTGCCGCCGTAGACGAAGTCCATGAAATTAGGCGCGGATGGATCATTCACCACGGTAAACACCTGTGCTTCCACCCGGAGATCTGGATTGATGCATTTGTCGGACAGGCAGGAATTTAAGGTTTTCCCGGGCTTCATATCACAGGATGTGTACACCCAATGTAACTCGATGGTGTCTCCGGGTTTTAAATCTTTACAATGATTGGTTTTGGGCGCTTGCAGCTCTGATGCTGTCAGAGTCCTAGTCATATTGCATTTGTAGCCGCCGCCAAGGCCGTCCGCACCATCACCGGCGTAGATCGAGAAATCTTTCGATTTGTGTTCTGCATTGACGTGGAAATGAAGATTGCACAGGTTCAGTTCCGTATACTTGGGTGCCAGAGAGAAGTTGGATCTGTTCTCCCCGGAACGATTATCGATATCCCGTGGCGCTTGAGGTCCATAGCCCGTGCAAACATCTCCAATGGCGATTCCTGAAAAAGAAAGAACCAAAACCAACCCGACAAAAATGCCTAAATAGCTTGTCTTACTTTTTTCATTCGCTTATCCCCTTTTTCTCTTTAGGATAATCAGCTGAATCAGCTGCCCGCAAACACGTGTAAAAAAATTCATAGCCGCTATTTTCCGATGTACTTGAGCGAATGGGGTCAGGTCTTGCCGGGCTGTTGCCCAAATAGCCATTGAATCGCATGGTTTTAGTTGCTAGGTGTTCATAAACCACTCGAGCACTGAGGTAAC
>CAFBRK010000119.1 GCA_903231505.1 Olavius algarvensis associated proteobacterium Delta 3
ACGCCCCATCATAATCGGTTACCTCAGTGCTCGAGTGGTTTATGAACACCTAGCAACTAAAACCATGCGATTCAATGGCTATTTGGGCAACAGCCCGTTTGAATGTTGACCCC
>CAFBRK010000120.1 GCA_903231505.1 Olavius algarvensis associated proteobacterium Delta 3
GCACCACGCACTTGATTGTAAAAGACTTCATGGGGCGTCTGGTAAGTGAGACATTTTCTTGGCCTATGGTTGAGCATTCTCACTTTTAATGCAAGATCCTGATCAGAGAATTTCTTAAAATCCATTCCCTCTCATGGCTGATGCGCATCCGCTTTGAGTTCAGATGGTCAATGGGCAAACGGCCACTGATCTCTTCAGGAGACCAGTCCTGCTGGACTTTTTTATTCACATACGCGATGAGCCGACGATCGGAACGTTTGAAAATATGTCTGGGCCTGTAGGTTCTGGCGTTTGCCCAGTCCTGAGCGGATTCATGCCAATAGACCGCGTCTTGGTCTAATGGGTGCCGGTTGCGGGTAACCTCTCGACTGATGGTGGTGTGATGCCGGCCGAGTCTGCGACCAATCTCTCGATAGCTTAGCCCGTATAGGACCAGATGATAGATGACATAGCGCTCCTCAAGTGCTAAATGACAATAGGGCATGATGGGCTCCTTCTGGTTGTAAGGTTGGTGGTGCTTCCTCACGTTACCAGAACGCCTGTCATGTCCTCCGTTCATTTAATTGGTGCACTTTGAAGTTGAATCTACCAAACTTCTGTGCCGCTTATACACATTTCTTGATTTGATAAATTTTTACTATGAAAAAAAACTATTGCTATTTAGAAAAATCATTTTAAAATTATCTAAAATACACAAACCATCTTCATATGGAAAACTTGATCGACAAACAGCTTGCCCTCTATTGTGAATTACTATGACTATAGAAACCCTCCTTTCCAATGCTAAATCAACTTTTGATTTAAGAGAACCTAGTCACCAGGAAAGCTTGTACGCGCTGGCTGAAGCCTTGCTTGAAATGTCAAATTTAAACTCCGAGGATTTACACAGGGTTGGAAGGCGGTCGGATACCCCATTGGAGTTCAAGATAGCGGTAAAACTGGTGGATTCCCGTCAATATCTTTTAAAGACACAAACACCGCTCAATATCGGTGTTGTTTATGCTATGTGGGGCGAACACAATCGATTGCTTCCTAAAAGTAAAAGTAATCCCAACGGGGAGGATTCCCTGCGTACCAAGATTAGACAACTGGATTGGGTGACTGAAGACACTCCCATAGACTGGACGCTATATGTCGCGGATGACGGCTGTCCTCATGCCAGCGGGAAAATTGCTATACAGGTAACTGACTCACATCCCCTTAAAAACAAAGTTAAAGTACTGTTTTTAAATGACGCGGTTCCCACCCAAAACGGTCCGTTGAGAGAACTGAGGTCGGCAGACGATTCACGCAAGGCCGGTGCGATCATTTTAGGCTGCATGCACGCCATCACGGACGGTAAAGATGCGGTGATATACACGGATGCGGACAACTCTGTACATTTAGGGCAGATCGGACTGTTACTGCGACCGTTTATCGAAGACAACTGCCGGGTCGTATTGGGCAACCGCAAACATCCCGATGCCGTGTTGGTGAAAGAAGAGGGGCGCTGGGGGATCGGCATCAAACTGCTGCGTCACATGCAGCGCATGGTGGCCCAAGCCATCATTTCGCGTAACATTTTAGATACGCAGGCTGCTTTCAAATTGTATGAAAGAAGTTTACTGCGAAAGATCATTGCCAATCCAACGGTGTTCGATTTTTCTTTTGACACCGATTGGCTGCTGGCGACGATTCGCATGGAGGAACCTTTTAAACAGGTACCCTTTGCCTTTATCGACTCCTTTGCTGAATCGGCATCCATTACCCAAGGATCGATGACGACTTGGGAAACACTGCTCATGGGATTAGTGAAAGCGGTACGCCGACACCAGATTCCTCACAACGAAGAGATGGCACGCGTACTGAAAGCGGAGATCCACAGTTCAGCTGATCTTGATATACTGATTCATCACCTACCACCCGAGTTGATAGAGGCAGATGCTTCAGCACTTGGCGATCCGGCCTTGATGAGTCCCGAGGCTGTGCAAGCATGGATTCAGAAACTCAAGGCAGAGGCTTCCGCTGACCTGAAAAAAGCATAATTTTCGGTAAGGGCTCTCAATCGGAACTGACAGATGTATTCTTAGAATTGATTCTCTCGGATCCAGTATTTTTGGTCTTTCCCAGATTCCTGTTTTTGTAGGACGATTTGCTAATGCAGTGCGGCAATGGCGTCAAAGGAGGGAAAACCATTTGTTGTGTTGAAAATCTGAACGGATCTGGATAATTATCGTTTCTGGCAAGTTACCTGCCCCTGGACCTCCTAAACCGCCCTACTTTCGCCCCCTACATATTGTGCTAGCCTCATCGGGCCTGAAAGGTGTGAATTAGAATATTCCTCACCCAGATGGCAGCAGCTGTTAGAGAGAATTGTTGGCAATATTCCTCAGTTCAGATATCCTAAACATACATGGAGATCTAGCGTCTTTGTGATATTGGCAAGGTATCTGTTATCAAACAATTTGAGAAAAAGCTAAAACTGGAACTTGATTTTGGTGATAATTAAAATGCAAAATACACGCAGGCTGCAAATAACATGTTCGGCAAGTAAGGATCATAATGAACATTAGAATAAAATGTCGATTGATCGATCGGTTCTGATTGCCATGGATCAACCTTTGATAGTCATAAGGGCTGGTAACCCAACTTACGATGAAGGTCTATTATGTGGTCGTTATCTAAACGAAGCTGCAGAAGGATTTTTCCGTTTTATGCTTGGTCGCCAGTTTGCGCAAATTATAGCAAAGGCCTATACTCAACCAAACCACAGCTACTCCTTTCAAAATGTGTCTTTTGCCGAAAAAGATAGTAGCATCGTTGGAATGGCTTTAGGATTTACTTCCAAGCAGTATCGACATTTTTCTGATCAGCCACTAAAAGAGGCTGCCGGGAGCCTCAATTTTCGAATGAAAGCCGTGAAAATGCTTTTTGCACCAATGTTGAGAATTATTGAGACCATTGACGATGGTGATTTCTACTTATTAGCTATGGCTATCGACAAAGATCTCCGCGGCAAGGGAGTTGGTTCATCCTTGATGAACTGTATTAAAGAGCGGGCTCGAGCAAACGGATCGGCCCGACTATCCCTTGATGTTTCGGCAAACAATGAAATTGCCCGCCAAGTTTACGAAAACTGGGGGATGAGGGTTGAATCGCAGTGGCCCAAGCGTTTGCCCTTACCAGGATTGAGATTCTATCGAATGGTGAAGGGGATTTAAACCCTCAGTATGGAATATCGGACGTTCTTCACATTTGCATATTTCGATCTTTCCTTTTTAGATACGACGACTACAGAATAGGGGACATAAAACATTTGAGGGAAAGCGGGGGGCATGTTTTTATGGTGTTTATTTGGGTGCTGAAAGAGAAACACTAATATATCGGGTCGCACCAAGCTATCTTGCTGTAATCAAATGGAAAATATTAAAAAACAGCTTGAAATTCTGGCTTAGGAGCCCAGTTTTGCTGCCAAAATGACCGGTCTAAGGTATGATCCGAATTCCAGGGGATCGTGTTTTCAGGGAATTGACCATGATCGGTGCTTTGATAGGGCCTACGTAACCTCTTAACCGATAGGCTGAATCGTTGCCTTCTGTTACCTTCCTGCCTCGCGCACGTCCGTGGAGCAGTTCATTTATCCGGTTAACGTAACCCTTGGTTATCGTGGTGCGACCCCAAGAATGACTTTATTCCCTGCCGCAGCATCGTGTGGTCATCGGCCACCATAATTCGATAGGCGTTCACTATTCGCCCCCTTTTTTATCGATTGGGATGGTCAAGGAAATCCAGGCGCCTTGACCTTTCCGGCTGAATCTTTCAAGGGGTCCCCCTAAGATCCGGGTGCGTTCTTCCATGGTGGTCAGACCCAACCCCTTTTCCGGCCAACTCCTGGCCGCAACTTCCTGCATGTCAAATCCTGTTCCATTATCTTTCACCATAAATGAAACGCTGTTTTTCGTTTTCTTTATGCTCACCGATACATGGGTGGCTCGGGAGTGTTTTCTGATGTTTGTTAAGGCCTCCTGAAAGATCCGGTAAATGATAATCTGGGCTTCTTCAGAGAAAAAATTGTCGATATTCTCCAAGTCAGAAGAGACATTAATTTGGGTTTGGTCGGTAAAATCCTGGATCATCCATTTAAGTGTGGCGGATAAACCTAAATCTTGAAGTATGGTCGGGCTCAAACCGCGGGAAATTCTACGGATATTTTCAACGATATTATCCAGAAGTTGTTGGGTGCTTTTGCACTCTTCTTTGATCCCTTTTTGATCTTCTGCAAGTCTATTCTCGATGGATTGTAGCTGGATTTTCAGGAACGCGAGATCTTGCCCCAATTCATCGTGCAATCCGAAGGAAATTCGCTGCCGTTCTTGTCCCTGGGCTTTGAGAAGGCTGGAAGACAAGTATCGGAGTTTTTCTTCTGAATCTCTAAGTGCCTTTTCAACTTTGAGACGTTCGACAATGTTTCCCAATCGTTGAGCAATCGCATCGATCAGATTCCGCTCCTCTTTGATGAAAGGCCCCTCATATCTCTTCGGCTTTTCTTCCAGGTAACAGACCATCAAAGAAGCGATACGCTTTCCACTCGAAATAATATCGCTTTTAAGCTTCCAGGCGGTTTCTTTGAAATTTTCTGTTCTCGATTCGCACCCGCCTATATTTATGCATGCGCAGGCAATTTCCGGATACTGGAAGGCCTGAGGAATGATGTCCACAATTCTCTGAAATATTTCAATACCCAAGACCCTGGGCGATTCTATAATTTTTGAGATGCCATAGAGACAATTTAGCTCCTTGACTCTCTCGACAAGCTCATGGGACCTTTTCTTTAACGCATCTTCTGCCTGCTTGCGGTCAGTGATATCAAAAACGGTTACTTGAATGGCGTCTTTTCCCCACCCTTGGACCCGCTTTGTCCTGTTATCCAGCCAAACCGAGGAGCCATCCTTTTTTATCCCTTGGTATTCATACTGAGTTGGAGCCCATTCGTCCTTTACACGAGCATTCATATACCCGATAAGCCGATCTTGTTCAGAGGAAGCAATCTGAGAAAGCACCGTGTCCATCTCGAGTATTTCCGTAATGGAGTAACCGAAAATATCGGCGTAGGCTTGGTTCACAAAGACCGGTTTTAAGTTGCGATGAATTAGCACTCCTTGGATAGAGCCTTCAATCAGATGGCGAAAGCGCCTCTCACTCTTCCGAAGCGCAGTTTCGGCCCGTTTGCGCTTGTCTATGTCATGAACCACAGTTACTCTGACATCTCTACCTTTATATTTTGTCATTTTGCCGCAGATCTCGACTTGAAAGGTCGTTCCATCTTTTCTTTGCGCAACTGCTTCATACGGTTCCTCATATCCCGTCAGCATATTGAATTCTACGAGTTCCTTGGATTCCGGTGCGATGATATCTGATCCGAATATCCCTATTAGCTCGTCATAATCATAGCCGAACATTTCAGTGGCTCTATGATTTGTCTCTATGCAAACGCCTCTTTCCGAAAGAAATATCGCTTCAAAGGTTGCATCAGCCAACGCGCGAAACCGTAGCTCGCTATCCCGCAGCATCTCCTCCGTCTGCTTGTGTGTCGAGGTGTCTTTCGCCACCCGCTTGCCTTCAACAATTTCCCTTTCTATGCGTTTGACCCTTTGTCCCAATTCTTCAGAAGATGGTCCCTTTGCCATGGCAATGTTTCCCTTATGATCTCACGGTCTAAAATAGTTAACAATGAATAGCGTTCTGTCGATAATCCGGTTAAAGCATCACGAATGGTTCAGGGCGGACCAGCGGCAGCTTTTTTAAATAGGGAATATATAATGCCCCGAGATGGTTAGTCCGCATATTGCACCAAAAAGTATAGCGAAATTTCCTATAATATGTAAAAATTCAGTTGGTTACGCTGAACAATAAAGGAATTTTCGCCATGGCACTTTTTAACACGACTCCGATTGAATTCTCAAGTTGTAAAGGCCGAAAAGGTAAGGGTCAAATGTATTTGCGGGACATTCTATAGTCCCTCCGTCAAGCAGTTTTTTAAAGTCATTAATATCAAACAGGTATGCTCAATCGCATTTAAAGGGCGCACGGCTCCTTCTGTTTTACTTCTTTCGGCGAGTTTCTCTAACTTGTACGAGGACAAAGGCGGCGGTTGCCGCTACCAGGATTAACGCAGCCGTGCCGATAAGTAGATTCCGCTTACGGGCTTTCATTTTTTAGCGGCCTTTTCCCGCTCCTTCTTCTCGACCACACAATAAATACCGCCTTCTTCGATGCCGGCCATAAAGCATTTGTTGCATGATATACACTCGGCAGGTCGGCGGTCGCCCTTGATCCAGCGATTGGGCAGACCGGGTTCCCGAATCAGGGGCCGGGCCATGGAAATGTAATCCAGGCTGTCTTCCCGGATTGCTTTTTCGGCGATTTCATAGGACCGGAATCCACCCACCACCATTATCGGGCAACGGACTTCCGCTTTGACTTTGAGGGATAGCTCCAGGTTATAGGCCTCCTTTTCCGGCTTGTTGATCTTCCCGCGTGCCGGGTTTTTCTCCCCCGACGCCGGGGTGCCGGCAGAGATCTCGATGGCATCCATGCCGGCGTCTGCCAATTGTTTCGCGGCATAAGCCGCATCGTCAACTTCCAACCCCCCGTCCACATGATCCGCGGCATTTAGTTTGATGAGCACAGGATAATCCGTGCCCACCGTCTCCCTCACAGCGCTGTACACCTCCATCAGAAACCGGCAGCGGTTTTCCCGGCTGCCCCCGTATTCATCCGTGCGACGGTTGGTGAGGGGGGAAAGAAACTGGTTAATCAGATAACCGTGGGCGCCGTGCAGTTGAAGGGCATCAAAACCCCAGGCTTTGGCCCGTCGCGCCGCTGCTCCGAATGCTGATACAATGGCATCGATGTCATCTTTCGAGAGTTCCGCCGGCTCCTCCGGAAATTGGTCTACCTTGACCGCTGACGGAGCCACGGGCTGCTGGCCGGCGGCATTCGTATCCGTCTCGCCGCCAGCATGGACCAGCTGAATTGCCACCTTACCGCCGGCATCGTGTACGGCGCGGGTCAACTTTTCATACTCACCCGCAAAAGCGTCTGTATGGATACCCATCTTGCCTGGCAGCTGTTTGCCTTCCGGCCGAACAAAGGCATAGCCCGAAATGATCAGGCCGACACCGCCGCGTGCCAGATCCCGGTACCAGTTGACGACCTTCTCCGTCGGCTTGCCATCCGGCTCGCACATGCCTTCCCACGTGGCTGATCGAACCATGCGGTTTTGCAACGTCATTTCGTTGATTTTCGTGGTTTCGAATAGAGTTGCCATGCTGTCCCTCCTTCAGTGTTTAATTGGGTTCGGACCAAGATAACAAAGACTAAAGGGTCCAAGGGTCCATCCTTCGACGCGCTTCGCTTGCTCAGGACAAGCGGGGCCAAGGAGTCAAGTGAAAGGATGAACTGAGGTTTACCTGACTTTTGGCAGCGCCGGAGGCGACCAGGCTTCCAAGGTGCGTCAAGGCGATCAAGGATTTTAGAATTCATAATAGGCCCTGATTTTTGCCTTAGATCGCTCATTTTAATATCGAAAACACCGGTCTAAACCTCCTCGAACAGCCCCTCGGATTGTAAATTCATCTGAATAGATCGTTATCGAAACAGGACTCGAATTCAGACGATCGGGTATACCACTATATCCATACCTGTTGACAGGCCTGCCGTGGTGCATAGCATAAATAGGTCGTTTTGTTGACTGTGGATCGTCCCCATCTCGTGACCTTAGACTTTCTCATCAGCAACTCTTTTTCGAACCGCCCCTTCTCGCGATCCAATTAATAACCAAAGCGACACACACAAGGACATCCCATTGTCCACATCCATGTTAGACGTTAAGGTCATTCATTTCATCTTGATTAAATAACATATCTGACGAGGTAACGAGCCATGGCAACTGTGATTATACGACACAAGGTAGAAGAGTTTGCTAAGTGGAAACGCGGATACGATGAAGCCGACTGGCTTCGCAAGCAACATGGTATCACTTATGCCAGCGTTCATCGGGCAGAAGCCGATCCCAATGAAGTCATTGCAGTACATCAATTCAAAGACATGAAAGGGGCAAAGGATTTTGTCAGTGCCGTCCCCCAGCTAATGGAAACTATCGGGGTGCTCGGAAAACCAGAGATATGGTTTGCCGAGGATCTGGAGCAGGTCTCTTATTCATAGGCTAGCCGAGAGCGGGCGTCATTTTTAAAGTTTGATTCCTGCTCTCAGCTTACAGCTCTATTATTTCAAGGACAACCGCAAGATATGTAACGCAAGAACGCTGTGCCTGAAATGAACGCAAGCAAATATCTATCCGACAACAAGCAATAACTAAATCAAGCGAAGGAGAACCGTTATGAAAATCATGTTAACCTTCCAGCTTCATGAAAACAAATTGCATGACACCCTGACGATGTTTTCTCATATGACAACTGAGCAGGAGCAGGCGCTCATGGGTGAAAAACTTAAGCTGCTGGGAAGATGGCATAACCTGGTCAGCGGAGAAGGTTTTGCTCTTTTTGAGTGTGACAGCGCTGAAGCGGTCTCGGCTTACGCATTGAATTGGAATAAATACATGGATCTGGAGGCCGCGGTGGTAGTGGACGATGATGAAGCCAAGGCAATTGGTAACGCAATGAGCAGCGAGTAATTTTTATGAATTGTTGCCCAGCCGGATCCAGTATTTTTGGTCTTTCCCCGATTACAGTATCAGAACGATTCGAGCCTTTTTTGGGTCTCGGATAAAATTGGGCAAATGCCATTTCTTTCAGCGGGATACCCAGTGCGTTCCTTAGCCCGAACGTTGCATGAAATCTTTTCAGCAAGTGGATAAAAAGGAACGACATTCATGTATTATATATGATTTTGGGGCATTCAGTCACAGTACAAACTGTTGCACGCAATTACTGAAAAATGAGCTGAAAACATTTCACCCTGCGGGCCAAACGGAGACTTCCATGGCCCGCGTTATTCGAGGTTCGCGGTAGATGGACTACAGCTTCACCTCGAAGTGCCTTGTCCATGATAGTCTCCGTTTGGTGCAACATCCGGGCTGAACGGGGGGCGGCTATAACCGCTTGTACCATACCGTCATGCTTTGGATGCGTCCACCGATCTGGCTGTTATTTTTTAACAAGCCGGCATAGGTGTACCCATTGTTTTTAAATACCGCATTCATCCCCAGGGATTCCGCCCGTGCGATCGTGTACGTGGTGATCACCCCCCGTTCACGGGTTTTCCGCTCCATATGCCGCAGGAGCATCCCCGCAAAACCCATGCCCCGCCATTCCGGCAACGTTGCAAAATCCGTCATCTCGGCATTTTGATGTTCCGAATCGATTTCTGCAGCGGCGATGGCGGCAATCCGGTCTTTCATACGAACACAAAAATAGGGAACACCCTCTGTCATCATGTGTATGAGATAGGTTGGCTGCTGAATTGGAAACGGATAGGATCGAAACACCTGACGGTAAATGTTGCTCATTTCTTCAGCATCCGACTGCCGACATGAAGCAACGTCGCGATCAACCCTGTCGGGGGGGTGCCTGTTTTCTGTTTCGACCCGATCGAGCAGTCGCGAAAGTTTCTTATCGGACTCAGCCTCTTTTCTTCTTTCGGAGAAGTATTTGGCGACAAACAACCCGTCGGTCTCTCCGTTGAAAAAGCCAGGTACCGAGGCCTCTTTGATGTAACCTGCGGATCTGAAGGCCCGCCACTCCGGCGCCGGAATTTTAGCAAATACCTTCCCGTAGCCGTGTTCTGCAACCATATCGTCGAGGATGGCCATCAGGCCGAAAACGTCGTCCGGGTTCAACCGCATCAAATAGATGCGGTTGTTGTGCGGTCCGTGCTGAATTGTGGAACCGTATATGGTTTCAATGGGATCTGCCGGCATGGTTCTTTTTCTTTCGCCGAGACGGAGTGCTCACTATTCTCCGGTGCCTGGCCGCTGCCGGAATGCCGTCCCGGCGGCAGGAATGTTTCCCCCGGCACGGTATCCCGGTGATCGACGCACACCATGGTCTATTCGAAAATCGTTGTGGCAACCACTCCCGCATGTGATCCTTACAGCAACGACGTTATCCGTTTCAATCGTTTGCCGGTTTCCGCCAGAATCGCTTCCGATCTTGAAAAGTGAAGCCGGATCAAATGATGCACCGGTTCGTGGAAAAAGCTGGAACCGGGCACTGCGGCGACCCCGACCTCTTTGGCCATCCAGCGGCAGAATTCCCGGTCATTTCGAACCCCGAATGCCGTGCAGTCCACCATCACATAGTACGCCCCCTGGGGCTTGGTGTAAGCGAGCCCGGCCTCGTCCAGATACGCCAGGAACATATCCCTTTTGCGGGTATAACCCGCCGTCAGCTGCTCGTAATAACTTAGCGGGAGTTCCAAAGCGGTGGCGGCGGCTTCCTGCAGCGGGGCCGCAGCACCGACGGTGAGAAAATCATGGACTTTGCGGACACCGGCGATGACCGTTTCGGATCCGATCACATACCCCAGCCGCCAGCCGGTCATGTTGTAGGTTTTGGACAGGGAACTGCACGAGATAGTGCGTTCGAACATCCCGGGCAGGGCGGCCATATAGCAATGCCGGTGGGGACGGTAGACGATGTGTTCGTATACCTCGTCGGTGATGACAAACGCGTCATGCGCCTTGGCCAGGTCCGCGATGAACTCCAGCTCCTCCCGTGAAAAGACCTTCCCGGAAGGGTTGGACGGGTTGCACAGGACAATGGCTTTGGGACCCTGAGCAAATGCGGCCCGGAGTTCGTCCGGATCGAAGACGAAGTCCGGGGGATGCAGCGACACATAGATCGGGTGAGCCCCGCTCAGGATGGCGTCGGCGCCGTAGTTCTCATAATAGGGTGAGAAGATGATGACCTTGTCTCCGGGGTTGCAGGCCGTTACCATGGCGCACATCATCGCCTCTGTGCTGCCGCAGGTGACCACCACATGGGCCTCGGCATCCAGATCGAGGCCCATCCAGTGCCGTTGCTTTTTCACCAGCGCCTCCCGGAATCGGGGAGCCCCCCACGTGATAGCATACTGATGGGGGCCTTCGAGCATGGCCTGTTGACCGGCGGCCAACACCTCCGACGGCGGGTCGGCGTCGGGAAACCCCTGGGACAGGTTGATGGCGCCATGCTGATTCGAAACACGGGTCATTTCCCGAATCACCGATTCGGTAAACAAGGTCAGGCGATCTGCGGTCCTGGGCATATTTTTCTCCGAAACCTGTTGGATCTTATATTCTCGATCTTCAAACCTGCCGATACACGATCCGGCCGTCAAAGAGGGTCATATCCACGCCTATTTCCGGCCACTGCGACGGCGGCACCTCCAGGATATTCCGGCTCAGCACCGTCAGATCCGCTTTGTATCCCGGAGCGATCGCGCCGAGATCGGAAATTTTGTGAGCGGCTGCCGGGGTGACGGTGTACGCCGCCAGCGCCTCGGCCGCGGTGACCCGCGATTCCGGATACCACCCGTGTTCGGGTGTGCCGTCGGCTCGCTGGCGCGTCACCGCGGCATGCATCCCCAATATCGGATCCGGGTCGGTGACCGGGCAGTCGGAACTGAACATGACCGGTGCGCCGGTATCCATCAGACGACGAAAGGCATAGGCCCACCGGCCATTTTCCCCCACCGCCGAATCGATGAGATTCATGTCCAGCACCATGTTGGCCGGTGTCACACACAGCGCCAGGTTCAGCTTTCCCAGCCGGTCGGCATCTTCCGGCCGGATCATCTGCACGTGCTCGATCCGGTGGGGAATGGGCGGGGGCGGTGTACCGGCCCGGGCACGGCGAATCTCGAGGGATTCAAAAATGTCGATCAGCTCCCGGTTGGCGCGATCCCCCACCGCATGCACCATCACCGAAAGGCCGGCTGCATCCGCCTTGTCGATATCCCGCGCCAGAGCGGCCATATCCATCAGCGGCATGCCGCAGGCGGCATCCAGAAAGGGGTCGATCATCCAGGCGGTACGGGCCCCCATCCCGCCATCGGAAAAATACTTGACGTGCCCCACCCGCAGCTTTTCGTTGCCGAATCCCGTGCGGAGGCCCAGGCCGATGATATCGTCCAACCGGTGGCCGGGCAGGGTCACCCAGCAGCGAAGATCGAGGCGGCCGTTCCGGTCGAGTTTTTGAAACGCCTGAAACGCCCTGGACCCATCCCTGTCCGCCATCAAACGGATATCGTGAATGCCTGTAATTCCCCGGCGATGCAGGGCCCCGGCCGCATCCTCAAAGGCTTTTATCTCCTGGTCCGCTCCGGGCGCCGCCACGACCCGGCGCACCAGATTGATGGCCAGTTCCCGTAGAATCCCGGTGGGCCGCCCCCGAGTGTCGCGCTCGATCCGGCCTTCGGGTGGATCCGGTGTATCGGTGTCGATCCCGGCCAGTTTCAGGGCGGCGGTGTTCACCGCGGCCAGGTGCAGATCGCAACGCCACAGCAGCACCGGATGGTCCGGGGCCACCCGGTCCAGGCTGTCTCTGGCGGGCATGCGCGGCGTGGTCCAGTCCGTCTCGTTCCAGCCTTGTCCCATGATCCATTGGCCCGGCCGCCGCCCTGCGGCCGCCCGGCGCACCCGGGCCAGCAGATCCTCGAGGCAGGTGATGTCGTCCAGCTTTAGCCCCTGACGTTTGAGGGCCCATTCATAGAAGTGGATATGCGTATCGACCAACCCCGGCACCACCATGCGTCCGTCGAGATCGATCGTTTCGGTGCCCGGGCCGGCCAGGGGGCGCATATCGTCGGTGTCTCCAACCGCCAGAATGTGCCCTTGGCCGACGGCAACCGCCCCTGCCCGCGGCGATTGGGGAACCTGGGTGGCCACATGGCCGTTGCAGAGGATGATGTCCGGGAAAGGGGTTGCCGTCTTCACAGTAAAAATCCTTTGGGGAAGGGGTCGCGGTCATCCAGAACAAAGCGATGATACCCGGTAATCTGAGCATTTCCCCGGACCTGCCCCACGATACCGTCAAACTTTCCGATGGACACGGTTTTGACGATCCGCCCCTTGAATACGGTTCCCAGGGGGCTGGCATTGGTATAGACCCGGCCGGGGGCGAGCTCGCCCCGGTGATGGAGCAGCGTCATCTTGGCGGTGGTGCCGGTGCCGCAGGGTGAACGGTCCATGTGGGACTCGCCGTATATCACGACGCTCGTGCCGGCCCCCGTTTTGGGATCGTCATCATAAAATTCGGTCACGTCCACCGTGTTCACCTCCGGCCGTTCGGGATGGTACACGCGAAACGCCCGGTTGGCCTTCTCGATCACCGCCATCCCGAGTGAGATCAACCGGCGGCTGTTTGCCGGGGCCAGGTCGATATTAATGGACCGGGCCGCCACCATGGCGAAAAACCCGCCCACGCAGACCAGATCCACCGGAATCCTGCCGAATTCGGCGACATCCAGTTCACCACCGGTATCGAACACAAATGACGGCACCATGTCCACGGCCACAGATTCCACACGGCCGTTTCGAATCCGGGTATGGGCATCCAGCGGACCGGACGGCGTGTCCACCGTAATCACCGTGTCGCCGTCTTCGGCGGCCAGTGCGCCGGTCTCGATCAGGGTGGCCACGGCCCCCATGGTGGCGTGACCGCACAAATACGGGTATCGCCGGGCATCCATATAAAACAGCCCGAACTTGCCTGCCGGACTGACCGGTTCGGTCAGCACGGCCGCCATGATGCCCCGATGCCCCCTTGGCTCGCGGGTCAGCAGCATACGGACCCGATCGAAACGGGATTCGAAGTAGTTTCGCTTGTCTTTTATCGTGGGGCCGGGCAGGGAACCCACGCCGCCGATCAGCAGTCGGGTGGGTTCGCCCTGGGTGTGCGAATCGATGGTCGCGAGGTGATCCGGATAGCGGTCGAAAAAGCCGGATTCGATGCGGTCGAGTGCAGGCATTGGCGCCGTTCCCTGGCTGTCGTTGTGGTCAAATGGTGTTCCGTTCGGCGCAATTCCGGCACTGTCGGATGCCCGGCTCATTCCGTGGGAATCAGATGGCAGTGATGCGGCGATACCTGGACGCTGACCGCTTCACCGGTGTTGTAGATCCGTGTTCTCATCATACTGATGACATGAATTTCACGATCGGGAGCCAGTTCGATGAAGTAACTGACCTCGCCACCCATGTAACTGCGGTCTTTGATGCGACCCTCAAAGTGGTTCATCCCTTCCACCGGTTTGAATTCATCCTTGGGAAAGGCATCGAACCGCTGGGCCCGAACAATCATCTCCACAGGGTCGCCCTTGGCGAAGAGGCCCTTGTTTTCCGCGATGAGGACATCGCCGGTTTCGATCCGGACGTTGACATGATGGTTGTCGCCCCCCACGACTTCGCCCTGCATGAAATTGGAGTGGCCCAGAAAATCCGCCACAAAATGGTTGACCGGCTCATTGTAAACCGCCTCGGGACTCCCCTCCTGCTGTTTGCTTCCGTCTTTCATGACGAGGATTTTGTCCGACATGCTGAGCGCTTCCCGCTGGTCGTGGGTGACGAAGATGGTGGTGACGCCGAGTATCTGCTGGAGGTTGTCCACCTCGCGCCGCATCTCCTCCCTCAGGTTTTCATCCAGGGCGGAAAGCGGCTCGTCCATCAGCAGCACGTCCGGCTCTATCACGATGGCCCGGGCCATGGCGATACGCTGCTGTTGGCCGCCGGATAGCTGGCTCGGCATACGATTCTCCACGCCGGGCAAGCGAACCATTTCCAGGGCCCGTGTCACCTTTTCTTTGATCTCCTGTTTCGACACCGCCCGGTACTTTAACCCGAAGGCCACGTTGTCGAAGATGGATTTGTGGGGAAACAGGGCGTAGTTCTGAAAAACCATGCCCAGGTTGCGCTTGTGGATCGGGGTATCGTTGATCCGGCGCCCCTTGATGAGAATATCGCCTTCGGTGGGCGCCTCCAGACCGGCCACCATGCGCAGCAAGGTGGTTTTTCCACATCCGGAAGGTCCCAGCAGCGTCACCAGGCTGCCCTCTTCGATATCAAAATCTATTTTTTCCACGGCGACAACGTTGCCGAACCGCTTCATTATGCCTTTGAACTGCACCATGGGCTGCTTTTTGACGGTTGCCACGTTACCCTGTCTCCCCCTGTTTCCATTTATCCGATGGCCGGTGGCGGCATGCTCCAGCGGACGGGCTGCCGCCACCGGTCATGAAACGGCGTTTGCGACCATCGATCGGATGGACCTGATGATTCTTTCCGTAAAATTTGAGCGACGTCGTCGCGTTCATAACATCGCTGTACGATGTTGTTCGGCAATCTAGCTGCCGGCCTTGATGCGATCCCATTTTTCCGTCCATTCCACCTGATGGGCATTCCAGTAGGCGGGATCGGCAAACAGATAGCCTTCCAGTTTGCCGGTGGGGTCGAAGGCGGGCATCTTTCGAATCTTATCGGTCAATGCCACTTTGGTCGGATCCAGGCTGGGGGGATAATTCTGCCCCTCGGCCACAGCAATGGCCGCGGCGGGCTCCAGCATGAAATTGAGCAGCCTCTGAGCGACTGCCAGATCGGTCCCTTTCAGGACGAAGAGATATTCCATCCAGGAGTAGGTACCCTCGGGAGAGAGGTACCCGATCGGATGCCCTTCCTGCTGCAGCGCGGCCACCCGCCCGGACCAGGCCACCGTGGCATAGATTTCCCCGTTGGCCAGCAGGCTCATCAGTTCGGCCCCGGAGCTCCAGTATTTCTTCATCAGGCCGCGCTGGTCACGGAGAGCCCTCCAGATTGCCTTCAGGTTTGTCATATTGTTGGGACTCTGGCCGGTGTGCAGCGCCGCGTACCACATGTTGGTCCGGAAGTCGCCGCCCCAACTGCCCAGTTTGCCTTTCAAACCCTTGTCCCACAACAGCGAAGCCCCGAGCTTTTCCGCCTTCCGCTTGCTGATATGCCGGGTGTTGTACGCGATACCGGTTTGCCCGAGGTCATAGGGCACGGCCGACAGGGTGCCCTTGGTGATCTTCCGCAACGGTTTGATCATGGCGGTCATGACATTCTTGAGATTGGGGATTTTCGATTCGTCCAGCGCCGTCGAAAAACCCAGGTCCACATAGCGGGCATAGTCGAACACCGCACTGAGATGGGCGATATTGAATTCCCCGCCCGGTGGGTAGGAGGCTTTCACCCGGGTGAGGTAGGAATTCATATCCCCGAATTCGCCGTCGATGACCTCGATCCCCGTCGCTTTCGTAAAGGGTTTGAAGGCGTGTTCACGAAACGATTCAGAAACGTTGCCACCCCATCCGTCAAACCGGATCGATTTGGCGGCCCATGCATCCCGCACGGTGTTTCCAAATGGCGATCCCACCAGCCCGAGGGAGACACCGGCCAGGCCAAGGTATTTTAGAAAGCAACGCCGGCTGACGGCTCCACTTTTATACGCCTCGAACACCCGATCCAGATTGTCTTTGGTTACAATTGCCATGGGGTCTCCTTTCCGCTGATGGTTTACTGTTATGGCTTGATTTTCGAAAACTTGCGGGACAGGTAGCCGGCCAAGAGTGGGGTGGCGACGGTCAACACGATCATGACCGCACCCAGGGCATTGATTTCCGGGCTGATCGAATTCCTCAGCATGCTGAATATCTTCACCGGGACGGTTTGGTTCTGCGCCGTTGCCCAGAACAGCGTTGCCGTGATGTCATCAAAAGAGATGGTAAACGAGAAGAGGGCACCGGCCAGAATGGCCGGCAGGAGGAGCGGGAAGGTGACGTCCCGGAAGGTGTGAAACGCATTGGCGCCCAGGGTTTTCGCTGCCTCTTCGTATTCTTTACTTAATGCCCACCAGCCGTGCCTGGACAATCAACAGCACATAGGGCAGGGTCAATACCACGTGCCCGATGAGCAGCAGTGCGAAACTCTTGGGCTGTTGAAGAAATCGCAAAAACAGCAGCAGCGCCACGCCCAGCACGACTTCCGGAATCATGATGGGCGACAGCAGCAGGGTGTTGATGGTATTTTTGCCCGGAAATTCGAAACGGATAAAGGCCAGGGCGGCCAGAATCCCGATGCCGGTGGATATGACGGCGGTCAGTGACCCCAGGATGAGCGAGTTTTTAAAGGCGTCGATAATCGATTCATTCTGGGCCAATTTGATAAACCACCGGAAACTGACGCCCTCCATGGGGAAGATGCCGAATTGTTTGGGGTTGAATGCCAGCACGATCACCACGACGATGGGCGTGAACATAAAAATATAGACGAGAATCGTATAGATTTTGATCAACGTCCATCCCGGCGATATCTTTGTCATCGATTAATTCCCCTGGAAGCTCTTAAAAATCTGGTTGATTCCCAGGTACCGGTTGTAGGTCCACACGATTACGAACAGCAGGGATAGCAGGATCACGCTGATAGCCGAGCCGAACGGCCAGTCGAGGGTGCCGACCACCCGTTTGAAAATAAGATTGGCGATCATGTCGTTGCCCGGGCCTCCCAGAATCATGGGGGGCAGATATGTGCCGGCCGTCAGCACGAAGACCAGCAGACAGCCGGCGCTGACACCGGGGAGGCTCAGCGGCAGCGTGACCTCCCTGAACGCCTGCCATTCGGTACAGCCCATGCATCGCGCCGCCTCCAGAAGACTTTTGTCGATACCTTCCAGGCTGACATAAATATTCAACACCATGAACGGCAGCAGGTACATGAGCAGGCCCATGAGTACCGTGAATTCATTGTACAGCATGGAGATGGGGGTTTCTATCAGTCCGATCTTCAACAGAAAGTGGTTGATCAGGCCCGAATCGCCCATGATGTTGATCCAGCTCATGGTTCGGATGATGAAGCTGACCCAGAACGGAAGCATAATGAGCAGAAGAAACGCCTGTTTGTACCGGCTCTTGCTGCGGTAGAAAAAATAGGCGGGGATATAGCCCATGACCACGCAGAGAATGACCGTCTCGAACGCGATCCGAATCGTCCGGATGAGAATTTTGGGATAAAAGAAATCTTCGAAGAATTTGGCGTAATTTCCGAACTGGAAGGCCGGAATGTCCGCGCCGCTGGGGGCGCGCAGCCAGAAACTGTACACAACCACGAAGCACACCGGTATGACGAGCAGTAAAAAAACGGCACTCATGGACGGTGCCAGGAGTGCCCACGGTTTCCATCTGCCGGATTTCATCGGTGTGCGTTGCCTTGTGTGTTGATCTGCAGAACGGGGTGACTTGTGGAACCTCATCAGATTAGAATGTAAATGTCAAGAAACGCGCCGAATCATTCGAACTTCGCCGGGGTCATGTGACGGTGTGTCAGCCTACCGACGATGGATGTCCGGCGGCAGAAGTTCGGACAGGGCAGCGGCCGTTTCCCGGATCAAGCTACCATACTTTTCCTCGATCTCCTCGGTGGTGTGCTGAAGTACCGAAAAGTCAAAGGACACCGCACCGATCCCGTTTCCGCGCATAGGATCGAACATGGGGGCGCCGATGGCCAGAAGACCCGGTAGATATTCTTCCTCGGAAATGGCGTATTGCCGCGCCTTGGTGGCCTGGATCTCTGTCAGCAGTTCCTGTTTGTCGACGATGGTCTTTTCGGTCTTTGCGACCAGAGTCATCGTTTCGATTTTTTCAGCGATCCGATCCTCATCGAGGCTGGACAGGTAGGCTTTCCCCAGTGCCGTGTTGTGCAAGGAGTTTTTGGAAAAATCCGGCAGATTGTAGGTGAGGGTCTCTTGCGCCTCCCGATGATAGAACCCCACCATGGTGTCCTCCACCGCAACGGCAACATAGATGCTGATATTGTTCTCACCGTGGATCCGGTCGACGATTTCCTTGATCATCTTCAGATGATCGGTGGCCCGCATTAAACTGGTGCAAAACAACAGGCACCGCATGGAGGGCCGGATTTCCTTGGTCTTGGCGTCTTTTTCGAGGTAGCCCAGCTCCACCAGCGTATTGATGTAGCGGTAGGTCGAGGTCATGTTCAGACCCAGCGTTTTGGAGATTTCACTCTGGGTCAATACCGGTGTTTTCCGGTTGAACAGGGACAGGATGTTCAACCCTTTTTCCAGGGACTTCGAAAAATAATATTTTCCTTTTGACATTTTGTCCGGGGTTGGATTAGACAATATACTATTATAGAAGTAAAATTACTATAATAGTTAAATTGTCAGAATTCTGTAGGTATGTCAACGGTCAATTGTTCATTCTGGGATACAGGAGGGGGAATGCCGGAAGATGCCGCATCATTACGGATCGTTTTCGAGAATTCAGGCGACGAAAAACGGGTGCTCCTCGCCGACCTGGTCGCCGCTCTCAGCGGGTTCCTTGACCATTTCGGAGTAAAGCCCCTTGTCGGCGAACGGCTGTATGACATCATACAGACCGGTGACGGGCGCACCAAGCTCTCAAGACTGCTGAAAGCCTGCGGCTACAGCGACAATCCAGAGGGTTTCTTTACGGAACTCCTCCTGTTGCTGGGAAAAGCCGACGGCACCGCTACGATTTCCATGAACGGTATCGAACTCCCGCCCCCGATGTTGACGGCGATCCTGGAGGTCATCCTGCCGGGAAACCGGATTTTTTCCATCACATCGACCGAGCAGCTGGAAAAGGTGGCCAATATCGCGGTGGCGGACGCGGACCGGGCGGCGATGCAGACGGTGATCGACACCTATCCCGTACGATTATCCATGCACACCATCCGTCAGATGCGCGTCTCTCCGCACGTGGCGTATCAATACCTGCCGTTTCGCCGGGAGCTGGATACCGTCGGGCACACCAACACCTGGATTGGCCAGTTTCACCAAGGGCTCCTGGAGCAGATGTACCAGAACCGGGTTATTTTCCTGATGAACATGAGCTGCCCGGTGTATTGCCGGTTCTGCTTCCGCAAGCACAAGGAATCGCGCAACGAAAAAAACCCCACCCCGGCGGATGTTAAACAGGCGGTGGCCCATGTTGCAAATTCGCCGTCCATCAAGGAGATCGTGATCACCGGCGGCGATCCTTTCATGAACCGGGCCAATATGGCCTGCGCCATCGATCTTCTCAAGGACATCGACCATGTCCAGACGCTGCGTTTGGCCACCCGCGCCATCGCTTACTATCCCCATATGTTCCTGGCGGACGACGCCAAACTGCTCAATTATGTCAAGCGCAAGAACCTCGAACTCCAGAAACGGGGCAAGCGCATGGAGGTGGCCACCCATTTCATCCATCCCGACGAAATCTCTCCGCAGAGCCTGACGATCATCACCGATCTGGTCAACAGCGGCATTGCGGTTTACGTTCAAACGCCGTTTTTGAATAACTGTAACGATCAAGGCCCCGAACTGGTCCGGCTGTTCAGCCTGCTGCGCGGCGCCGGGGCCGAACTCCATTACATTTACATCCCTTGCAGCCCGATCCACGGGAACAGCGTATACTGGACGCCGATTTCTAAAGGGCTGACCGTCGGCAGATACCTGCGGGCGCATCTGTCCGACCGTGTCATCCCGCGGATCTGCACGGCCACCCCCATCGGCAAGATGGACTGGCACACCAGCGGTTGGGCCGTCGAGCCGGTGGCGGGAAACGATCACTTCATGTGGATCCGGAGTCCCTACACGCCGGACTATTTCAAACACTTTGCGCCGGTTGCCAACGAGATGGAAAATATTCGGGTCAACGCGGAAGGGACTATCGATATTCAGTACATGGCGCAAATCGGCGATCCATCGTTGTTTCTGGGAGCCCGGCCGCCCAAGCCCGGCGGTGGTGCGGCCATACCCAGGCAACGCACCGACGCGATTTTGCCTCGGATTTTTGCCGGTGAACACATTGCCGCATCAATCGTGGATACCGGATCCTCAACGGTTTCCCGGGTCCATGAGACCCGGGTGGAGATCGCCGCCGAATGCGCCGAGGCGGATCTGGAATACATCCGGGGTGACGAGCGGATTACCGACGCGGTGATCGTCTCCGGGCAGGACGTCACGGATTCCCTGTTTCAGATTCGTCACATCATACGGGCCCTGGCTGCCATCCCCCATGTCAACGCTGTCCGGCTGCGCAGCCTGAACTTCAACTACGCGCCGGAAAGCTACTCTCCGGTCGTGATCGACACGCTGGGCGGGCTGAACAGCCTGACCATGGTCCGCCCGCTGCGGCTGGAAATCGAAACCCAGTTCCTGGTTGCCGACGAGTTTCAATCGGCACACACGCGGCTGGCGCGCCGGCTGAATAACCAGGGAATCACTGTGTACAACAACACGCCCCTGCTGGGCGGCATCAACGATACGCCGGGTGCCATACATCGTCTCGCCTACGGCTGCCGGAACGCCGGCATCGAATTTCACCACTTGTATGTGGCCGGGCTCCCCATCCAGGACCACTGGAACACCCAACACCCCGTGGCGCTGTACGACGTCGTGGACATCGCCACGCGGGTGCGCCGGGAAGGCAGCGGCCGGGAGATACCCCGCTATATTTTCCGCACGACCCTGGGGGAGGTGGATTTCGGTCTGTCTGCCACCATTGTCGGCGACGGCGCGCATCTGTCGGTCAGACTGCTTCCCTACGAACTGGCCTACTTCAAGGCCCTGTCGCCGGACTTCACATGGCCCGAGGAGGTCCGGGTAGATGATGACGGCAAACCGATCGTACCGATTGCCGGCCTGCTGAAAACCACCGATTTTCAGCTATCCTGATCCGGAGGCGAAATGTATTACCCGTTTTTGCTCTACAGTCGGAAGGTCACCCACCGGCCCGTATTTCAGGGATTGACGGGAGATCCGTTTATCGCGGATCTGTCAACCGACAGCCCGTTGCTCGAAGGGGTCGATGTCCGGGATCAGAAAGGATTCCAGCGGATTCTGGATGAGCGGATGGGATCGGAGTACCGCTGGGGGGTGTCTCCGTATCTGGAGCATCGCGAAACGTTGCTCGCAGACTGCCCCCAAATGGTCGCCGAAAAGCGCTTCATCCACCTGGGCCTGGATGTGATCGTGGGGCTGGGCACCCCGCTGCATGCACCGCTGGATGCCACCGTGGCAGAGAGCGATTACGAAAGCGGTGAGGGAAACTATGGCGGCTACGTGCTGTTACAGCACGAGAGCCCCTATTTTGAGACCTTTTACAGTTTCTATGGGCATCTGCGCAAAGACCGGCTCCCGCCGGCAGGGAAAACGGTTTCGGCGGGAAGCGTTTTTGCCGAGATCGGTGATTTTTACGAAAACGGCAACTGGTTTCACCATACGCATATCCAGGTGATCACCCGGAAGGGACTGGAGATGGGCTATGCGTCCAAGGGGTATTGCAGCGAAACAGACCTGGTGACCATGAACGATCTATGCCCGTCACCGATACCCATTTTCAAGGCAGTCTAACCGGAAATCATGTCGTCGCATCCCACAGCAACAGGCACACCAATGGGTTTATGCTTTCAAAATGCAATGAAAGAATCTACATGATTGGAAACCGCTCACAGAGAGTAATGGTGTCAAACCTTGAATTGTGAATAAACTATTCACCGTGAATAAGTAGCCTCGATTTTTGGTCTGATTTACTTCTCGGCCAGGCACAGTGCGAGATTGGTGGAAACCAGATGGGCAACGACCCGAAGGTTGAGATTAAGTTTGTTGAATTCTCTTCACAATTCAAGGTTTGACACCCTATCCATACTAACTGAATAAGGCCCACACCAAAGCTCGAGTCATAAAATTATGCAGCGTTGAGTTTGTCCTGGTATGCTCCCGCAGAATAGGTTAGCTCGTAGCTATGAGAGTAAAGTTCGATCAGGTTGCCGAAGGGGTCTTCGCAATAAACCATGCGGTAGGGTTTTTCACCTGGGTAGTACTCTCGTATGGGCATTCGCTGCTTCCCCCCGTATTCCACGATCTTTGCTGCTAAACCCTCGACGTCAGGATCTTGAACGCAATAGTGAAAGATGCCGGTTTTCCAGTATTCAAAGTTGTTTTCTCGCTTCTCGGCGTTTTTGAATTCGAAGATTTCGACACCGATCTTGTCACCTGTGGACAGGTGGGCGATACGAAAACTGCCCCAGCCTTTACCAAAGACGTCGTTGCACATCACACCAATGGCAGAGTCGTCAGCAACGATTTCTGTAGGCGGCATGATCACATACCACCCAAAGACCTTGGTGTAAAAATCAACGGCTTGCTCAAGGTTAGTCACAGACAATCCTATATGTGAAAAGGTTCTTGGGTATGTCATTGTTTCGCTCCTAAAAAAATGAATTAATGCAAGATGCTGCTCTTGGAAACAGTGATACGGTAATGCCTATAGATGATGGTGCAAGAAGGCACTTTTTAGTTCGGCACATACCGATCTGTTGTTATTGACGGCGGGTGTGGAACAGCAGGGTAATTTTGCCCAGAGAACTGCAATTGCGGAGGAGGATCTGGGTCGGACCAGGCTAAGCTATCAGGATTAAATGAGATATGAACAAAAAAGGCCCTGATTTTTGCCTGAGGCCGCTGATGTTGCTATCGAAAACACCAGTCTAAGATTATTCTCACCTACCGACTACCCTTTGATTCTGGTAAATGCCCGCTTTCCGTGTATCGGCCGGTAAATGGATTCAAAATCCATGGCGTAGTTAAAATCATCCTTTTCCAGAGCCCTCTGCCCTTTGATGTCGACATTATGGATGATGAGGAGTTCCTCGTTTACGTGGGATGCCTGAAGGAGGTTCACACCCGACGGAGCCCATAAGCCGGACCCTCCCCAGAAGTGGGCACCTGTGACACCATGGGCGCCAACCGCATTGCAGGCGATGATCCAGACCTGATTCGTAGCGGATTTTGCCGGCATGACGGTGTCCCACAGATACCCGTAATATGTGTCGGTACCCACATTCATGCCGGGATAGTCCCTCCAGGCCAGCGACCGCCATGAAGCGATTTGGATCACGGCATCCACCTTGTCAATTTTGGCATACTCCAGCAGCAACTGAGAAAACAACACATCGTAACAGGTCACAAATCCAAACCGGCCCTATTTGATATCGACCACAAGCCGGTCGTCTCCTCCTGTCTCGGTGTAGATCTTTTCCAACTGGGGGAGAAAGATCTTGTCGTACCGATTCTCCTCTTTCAGGTAATCGAAGTCCTCGACCACCGAGAGTATGAAAGTCGAATTAACGTATTTTCCCTCAGGGCCTTTCCCGATGTTGTTAAATATGATGGCCCTTAGCTCATCATCCAACATGGGGCGTAAGGTGTTTTCGATCCATTCCGTGTGGTTCTCGATCACGGCACCGTCCATATAGCTGCGACACGCGTTGGTGTCTTCCCAGAAATATCCGGAAAATGTAAACTCCGGAAAGATGGCGACGTTGACTCCTTTACGTTTAAATATCTCCACGGCCCTGGCCATTTTATCCTTGTTTGCCTCAATATCCGGCACGATGGCCTTTATGTTTGCCAACCCTATGCTCATGTTGTTCTCATCCTGGGAGAACACCCGCTCGATGATGATAAATTCATCCTTCATCTCGGATGACGCCGTCTTCAAAACGTGCTTTTTAGAGTTTCTCTTTTTCGCCACCGGCAATCTCCCTTCCATTTATATATTTGCGTCCTTTGGACTCGGACCAATCCGGGAATGAGGAACAGGTAATGATATATTAATAAGTAAAGAAGGACGAAATGACGATATAATGAATATGTCGAAAAGATAGTCAAAATCAAGCCTTTCCAACGAGCTGGTATCGATCGGCAAATTATAGTGCTCGATAGTGTGGATCACTCGGATCCAGAATTTTTATCTGATTCGCAACCGAGGTGCGGTTAATCTGTGATAGTCCTTGAAATCGGGGTTTGGATTCGGTTCGGCTCCGATTCGGTTTTTAGAGTGTTGGAGTATTGACGCGACGCAGAGTTTGAGTCAGAAGGTGGATAACCTTTCACGCTTTAAAAAAACTGAGTTCATGTCTTTATCTAATTTATTACCAATCAGACAATACCTGCCAACCATTATTTCCATTGCTTTAATAATTCCCGCGGGAATTTACAGCAAATTTTATTCAGGGCCGGCAGCGAGTTGGGTAAACAATTATTTTGGAGGAATACTGTATGTCGTTTTCTGGTGCCTGGTCACGTTTTTATGCACCAAACTTCGATGGCCATGGGGAGTAGCTATATGCGTCGGCATCACTACATCTATCTTGGAAATCCTACAGTTATGGCATCCACCCTTTCTTGAAACCATAAGGTCAACATTTATTGGTGCGACGCTATTGGGAACTACATTTACCTGGCTCGATTTCCCTTATTACATAGCGGGATCGATCATAGCCGGTTTTTGGATGGTCTTTTTACGTTCACTGAACACATAAGATTTTATTAAGATTTTATTAAACTGCACGAAATCTTGGACCGGTGTTCAGCCTGCCCCTATTCGTACTGTAGTGAACAAAATTTCGGATGGCCAGCATAAGTGCGTTTGGTGGCAAGTTGTGCTCACGGTATTGGGTTTAAGGTACAAATGAATCGGGGTCAGGTCCTGCATTATAACGTTTCATTCAAACAGGCCATCCAACCTGACGGTGACAAGGGGACGGGCATGATTTTTTGCGTTTCTCCGGGTTGTTGAAAAAGAAACACTGACCCTTATTGCTCGATCATCTTGTAGTTCGGAAAATGAAGTCGAAAGGTGTTCTAAAATGCCGCTCCTCCGACACGCCAGGTATCGATGGGCAATTTATTGGGGGACACTCTAAAGTCCCTCCGTCAAACGTACTTAATACACGACGGGATCGGTCGGCACTATAGAGGCGGGCCAAACTCGAAGGCTCCTATATCGCAGGCCGTTAACTGAGGACGGGGGGCGCCGCGCTGATCATGGTCGGGACAAGTGGCGTCGTCTCCCATGTCGATGGCGGGGCTGTCCGCCTTCAGCGGGTGAAGAAGGTTGCCCGCCCCGAATGGCGTGATCGCGTCGAGCATGGGATCGGTATTACTGAGATCGTTCGGGCCGGTAAAGGCGCAGCTCGAGCCGCTGTCCAGGTTGTTGGCCTGGGACTGCACTCCGCCCTTGCAGTTCGCTGGTGAGTTGCCGGCTACGATAGTGTTGAACAGGTTCGTCTTACCGCCCAGCTCCACGATGCCGTGGGGGGAGTTGTTGAAGATCGTCCCGTTAACGATCCTCATCGTGCTGCCAGCGCTCGCGTTGCCGAGTCCGCCCGCGATGATGTCGGCCTGATTGCCAGAGACGGTGACGTTGACAAGGCTCAGATCGGCTCCGACGCCGTTGACAACTCCCCCACCCTTGGCGGCATTGTTCTTGAAGAAGCAGCTGTCTTCAACGGTCATGGTTCCCCGATTGTGCAGCCCGCCGCCCTGGTTTCCGGTCAGATTCATCGCGATGAGCGTCCGGGTCACGCTAGCCTTGGTGTCGACGCCGACCAACAGGCCGCCGCCACCGAAGATCGACTTATTATGTTCGATGCGGGAATCCTCCACGGTCAGGGTGGTTGTTCCGTCAAGATCTCTCCCCCCGGCGATATCGAACTCCTGCATGGCGTTGAAGATGCCGCCGCCAAACTTCTCAGCCCGATTCTCGCGGATGACGCTGTCGCCTTCCACCTTCAGGGTGCCCAGGTTGTTGTATATGCCACCTCCAGACACGGCTTCATTGTCGCGGACAGTGACCCCGATCAGTTTTGCAGACTGGGCTGCGTAAGTTTGATTGAAAATGCCTCCGCCGACCTTGGCTCGATTGCGGACAATTAAGCTGTTGACGAGCATCATCGGACCGCGGTCGTTATGGAGGCCTCCGCCACCTTCATCGGATCTGTTTTTGCTGATGGTGACCTTTGTGAAAAGCAGTCTTCCTCCCTTGTTGTACACGCCGCCGCCTCCGAATTTGGATTGGCTGTCCCTTATCTCCACGTCGCTTAGCATCAAAAAGCCAATTGAGGTGTGGTTGGTGTTCCCGTTGGCGATGCCGCCGCCCGCCAGCCGGCTGGCGCCGTTTCGAATGGTAAGGCCGGACATGTCCACGTCGCTGCTAAACCAGACCTCAAAGGCCCGATCGATTTCGTTGGCGTCGACGATGACCTGACCTGGGCCGTCACCCCTGATGATCAAATCATCGAAGATGTCCAGATCCCCGGTCTTGTCGAAGGTATCGATATCGCTGCTTTGATCCTCGTTGCCGTGGATGGTTAGGCGGTAGACCCCCTTCGGGACGATGATAATGTCCTGCCCCGGGCGCTCGTTGGACGCGATGACCGCTTCGCGCAGCGAGCAGTCAAGGGAGCTGCACTTCCCGTCGTTGGTATCCTCGGTCTTGGTGACTTTCAGTTCTTCCGGTTCCCGTAAACCGATATTCTCGACGAATTTCTGCGCTTTGCAGGCAGTGGTCACAAATGCAAGCGTCAGGCAAAGTGCCACTAACCGAACAGCGCCAAATCTTGCTCGAACCATTCGACACCTCTTCATTTAAGGGGACGTTCTCAACATTAAAACATTTATCTTAGCCTTTTTTGGTCGTCAATTATAAGGTCTACGAGTAGTGTAGCTATAGGCCGATATAGCCGATTCTGCTGATCAGCCGATCGGAACCCCTTTAAATCGTTTCTTGAAGAAAAAAAGGACTTATTTCTCAGCAATCGAAATATAAAGGGCGTCCCACTATTCGTCCTGAGACAATTTTACCGATTTCTGACAAGATCATCGAACCCTTGCTTATGAAGGCAACGCTGCATAGAAAGTTTGCCCATAGACAAACTTAAAGATTGGGTCCACTTTTGGGGGCAGGTCAGCTTAACCGATACACCTGTCCGAAGCACTGTTGTTTTCTTCAGAGAGTTCATCTATCTGTGCGTCGGAATCAACGGTAACCCTGAAATCACAATCCGGATTAAAGCAGCCCGCGGGCATCTGGAACAACACGTTAACTGTTCCACCTGCAGGTATCGAATCCGTTGTTTCGAATCTCGCTCCCAAGCCGAAAAATACAACCCTCGTGCTGGTTCCGCGTGCTCTGGACGTTCCCTGGTTTCTCACAGGGACGATCAGCTTTCCTCCGGCATCCCGGTTACATAAGCTGATGCTCACTGGGTCGAATGAGAAAATCTTGGGAACCGGAACCAGATCTGCGCCTACGCGTAAATTACTGGGCGGTGTACCGGGCCCGGCGCATGTCAACAGGAGTAATGCTGCAACGAAAATGATCGGCGCCTTCTTGTGATATGTATGCTGCATGGATTCCTCCTTTCTTACCCTGCGGATGACTATATTACTAGATTATAAAAGTCCGGTTAGAATGCAGGTGCGGGAACGTTCCGGCTAGTGTATTCCTGTTCGGTAAACATTTTCCCGCTTGTTTTTAAGGCATCGGTTAGCTAATCAGGAAATTTCAATCACCCGAGTCGTCGGTACCGGCCGGTTTTTTACCCCCTGATTCTCAAGGTTTGGACACCGAGAATTTGGAGTTTCCATGAAGGGGTATGAGCTGCTTGGCTTCCGGCGGCGATGGAATGCCCAAAGAGTAGCGGTATCTAATAGGCGGAATAGATGTGTCCCAGCTACCACATTGTGGTACTTTCGTCAAGGAAAATGAAAATAAGGTAGGCTCTTCACATTTACACATTTGCATATTTACAAGTATCTCCCATTCTGATGCATCTCCGGCATGCCGCGGCAATCCGGAATAGACGTCCTCCTTCGCTTGCTACGGCGGATAAACCTCCCGGGGCGCGTTATCTTGTGATTGCAAGAGGAATCGCCCGGGAAAAAGTTTTTTTCGATAATAAAGATCACGAACAATTTTTGGAACGACTGGGAGTGATTCTAAAGGGATCTATGGAAAGCGGATTTCACTTAATACCCCAGCGAATATACAAGTGTGAGGAGCGTGCCATAAATTAGGAGCTTTCGAGAAAGCCTGGGGTTTCACAACCCACCGCCGGCCAATCCGTCAAACGGGGCAAAATAATTGTGATCGAAAAAGGACTTACAGTTCAATCATGAGATATATCAATACCCGTTATACGCCATCGCCTTTCCGACCTTTGTGGCCGACCCCGTGAAAGGGACGTTTCAGGCTGTTGTGGATGCTTCCATCCAGCAAATGGAAGCGTTTGGAGAGCTCCTTTCCAATGTGGCAAAAGCCGTCGACGAGTTCATGTCAGACAACATCTCCGACAACCAGGCGCGCGACTGGCTGGCCAACAGCTATCCGCAGGTGGTCCGGATCGACACGTCCGGCGGGCGCCGAAGGCGGTGCAGGCCGACACCGCGGACGAGGCGGAGGGGCCGAAAGCCTCTCTCCAGCGGGATCTCAATATCGGAAACGATGTGTCCATAGACGATGATACGAACGAGACAGTCCTCGTTCCGGCCGCGCGTCGAAAGCTTGCCCAGAGTCGCCAGCAGGTCCTTGCGACACTGGTCCTGATGGGGATTAACCGCATCGTGGTGAACAGCGGCCGCATCAACGCCGGCATGGGCTTTCGGATGGATACCACCGACCGCGGGCGGGCCGAGTCGGCCAGCCAATTCGACACCGGAACCGAAGTCTCTACGAGGTACGGCTATTTTCTGTCGCCGGTCAAGGTGCAGACCAGGATAACGGCGGCTTACGTTTCGAGTTCCAAGAAGGACTCGGAAAGTGAGATCAATGTTGAAGCCGATCTCACGGGAGAAGTCGATCTCAAGTTCAAGTCTGAGACATTTCCGCTTGAACGATTTGCCGATGCGGGCGTCATCGGGGCGATTCAGTCCAATACCGCCGTTCCGGGCGCCAAGAAACCTATCACCGGGAACGTTGCCGGGGAGGCGTGACCAGAGAGAATTGCGGGACGTTTAGTGTTTTATAAGTTTCTATTGAGAGGAGATTATTATAAGCGAGGTGGTCATGATTTTATGCGTTTCTCCGGATTGCTGAAATGGGGCCACTTATTTTTATTACTTGATGGTCTTGCATTGCTGTGGAATTTGGGGATATAGGGGACGCTCTTCACAGTTGCACATTTTCGAGAACAAAGCGATCGCATCTTAAATATTAAGAATTTACAGCGAATTTCATGCGGTGGATAATCATTGCTCTTCTCGGACTTTTGATTCTTGCCTACACCTTTCGTCAGCTTCCTTGGATTTAATCAAAATTCATAATTAAAAGAATGAAAGTAATTAAAGAAAGGTATAACTGGTGAATATAAAGATTTTAGACAATGGCGGGGCGATTAATGACGGGATATTAATTGAGGACTGCGGTCCAATTATATTATTCAACGCCGGGCATCGGAGGAGACAGATTCCCATCAGGGGCAACTGCCATCATGAACCGATAACAGAAGTCAATCGTAGACCTGACCCCAATGCTTGGGGCGGTAATACCCATACTTCCGTTCAAACCGCTGTTTCCTGCGAAGCCCTGGCGATGCCTCCGAGATGGGGGGTTGGCGAAGTGGACTCTCTGTTCAAAGATGATTATCAATATTCATATCGACATAGGTTTATCTGGATGAAACTGGAAGCTAGAAACCGGGCATATACGGGCTCAATCATTAAATACCGCTTAAGCAGGATACCAGAACAATGAAGAAGGAATTGAATGACGACGAATTGAACACTTATGCCAGGCAGATCGTTCTTGCGGACATTGGTTACGACGGCCAACTCAGCTTGAGAAATGCGAAAGTATGCCTCATCGGTCTTGGGGGGTTGGGATCGCAGATTGCGCCAAGGCTTGTGGGGATGGGCATTGGGGAGGTGCGGTTTGTTGACAGGGACATTGTTTCACGCTCCGACCTGCACAGACAATACCTTTATGACGTGGATAGTATCGGCAGACCCAAGGTGGAGGTGGCCACAGAAAAATTAAGCCGATTGAACCCTGACGTGGAAATTGTTGCCTACCCGGAATCATTGAATCTGACGAACGCTGCGGAAGTCATCGCCGGTGCAGATGTAGTTGTCGACGGTCTCGACAGCCCGGAACCCCGGTACATTGTGAATAAAACCTGTCATGAACTGAAGACCCCTTATGTGTTTGGAGCGGCCATCGAGGCGTACGGCAATGTATCTACATTGGTGCCTGGTAAAAGTATGTGTCTCGAGTGTTTCATGCCGGGATTAAAAGATGAGGATCTACCGAAGTGCGGTGTGGTGGGTGTTCATCCAGCCATTCTGGGTATCGTCACTGCCGTGCAGACTTCAGAAGCTGTGAGGATACTCATCGGTCAGGAGCCAAAGCTTCTGGATAAGATATTGTACATCGATCTTCAGGAGATGTCGTTTGAGACCGTTGATTTAGCGGCTGAAGAAAATTGCACCGTTTGCGGTCTTGAATCGAATCAAATGACCGAACAGCTAGCGCAACGCCTGGTTGAAGAAACCTGCGCACGGGACGGCCAAAGAAATTTTATTATATCGCCTAAACAAAGAACTGACATCAGCCTTGAAAAACTCAGTAGTTTAATAGGTGATAAAAAATTTAAAATCAAAACATCCGGCCGTTTCGGCGTTACCTTTGAACACTCTGAAGATATGACAATCTGCATGCTGAAAAGCGGTACCATGATCGCTCAAACATCCCCCAAGTTGGATTCTGTGCAGAAATCGGACATGCTGCAGATCTACACAATGCTTCTTGTGGATGGATTGGGCTTATCTGATGCAATTTTACCCGTAATTTAAGAGAGTTTTGAGCGAAGCCCGCTTTTTACCGCGATAAAGGAGACGGTGTTGTTTTATTGTGTTACGCTTGCTTGCTGAAAAACAAACAATCATCTTGAATGTCTTTGAGTCTTTTAGGGTCGGACCAAGATAATTAGAAATACAGGATTCAAGGATTCAAGGGTTCGAGGATTCAAGGATTCAAGGGGCCATCCTTCGACTCGCTTGGGGCTTGGGGCTTTGTCCCGCTTGAGCGGGACTTCGACCCCACAGGTCGCCTGAAGGCTTCCGACTTCGCCCGAGGGCTACGTCGGGACAAGACGACCCCACAAGCAAGGGGTCGAGCGAAAACTTGAACTGACGATTAACGGTGCCCCAACGTTTTGATACCGGAAACAACAGTCTAAGCTGATTTGCAAGACAGCCCCAATTCTCTACCGGGGTATTCATACCCTTATTAATTCAATTGGATAGACTTATGCAAAGAAACGAAATGCTTGATCAACTAAATGATACTTCCAGAATATGGGATATGATCATTGTGGGTGGTGGGGCAACAGGGTTGGGAACTGCCGTGGAGGCGATTTCCCGGGGCTTTAGCACCCTTCTTCTTGAACAGGCGGATTTTGCCCAGGGAACTTCCAGCAGGAGTACAAAGCTGATCCACGGTGGTGTTCGCTATCTGAAGCAGGGAAACATCTCTCTGGTTCTGGAAGCTTTGCGCGAACGGGGGCTTCTGTTTCATAATGCTCCCCATCTGGTAAGGCACCAGGCCTTTATTGTTCCGAATTACGGATGGTGGGAGGGCCCGTTCTACGGAATCGGTATGAAGCTGTATGATGTGCTTGCAGGAAAACTGGGCCTGGAAGAATCCAAACTGCTGTCACGGGAAGATACCTTAAAAAAAATTCCCACTCTGGAACCTGAGGGACTCAGAGGCGGCGTCATCTATTATGATGGCCAGTTCGATGATGCAAGGCTTGCGATCGCCCTGGCCAGTACAGCCGCCAACCTGGGCGCATGCGTATTAAATTATGCAAAGGTTTCTTCCATTTTAAAAGAGGGAGACCTGGTATGTGGCGTGATCGCAAAGGACCAGGAAACCGGCCGGGAATATGAAATCAAAGGCAAAGCCGTGATTAATGCCACGGGTATTTTCGTGGATTCTGTCCGGAAAATGGATTTTCCGGATAGTGAAAATATCATCTCACCGAGCCAGGGAGTGCACATTGTCGTAGATAAATCTTTTTTGCCCGGTGACAGTGCTGTTATGGTCCCCCACACAGATGACGGTCGAGTGCTGTTTGCAGTCCCGTGGCACGACCGGGTAATTATCGGAACCACGGATACTGAGCTAGATGAATCTTGCCTGGAACCAAAACCTTTTTCCCATGAAGTTGAATTTCTGCTGTCACATGCTGCTAAATATCTTACAAAAAATCCCGTAAAAACCGATATCCTGAGCGTATTTGCCGGCATTCGCCCGCTGATCCGCTCAGATACAAGCCATGAAACATCGTCACTCTCCCGTGACCATCATATAACCATATCTGCATCAGGCCTTGTAACAATAGCTGGCGGAAAATGGACGACCTATCGAAAAATGGGTGAAGATGTTGTGGGAAAAGCAGTTGCTGTTGCCGGACTTGATGACCGACCATCCCGTACTGAACATTTAAACCTTTTTGGGTGGTCGGCAGATTCCATGGGCAATGAACCATTTTCCGTTTATGGCAGTAAGGCCAAGGAAATTAAACAGATGATCAAGAGTTATCCTGAACTGGACCATATGATCCATTCCAACCTTCCCTACCGGCAGATAGAAATCGTCTGGGCTGTCAGGCATGAAATGGCACGGACTTTAGAAGATGTGCTTGCTCGCCGTACCCGAGCCTTGATTCTTGATGCAAAGATAAGTATGGAGATCGCCCCAAAGGTGGCCTCCATAATGGCAAAGGAACTAGAAAAAAATAAAGCTTGGGAAAAGGAGCAGGTATTAAATTATTCGACTCTCGCACAGAATTATCTGCCTTAACGAATTTTGTTTTGCTTGTTATAGGAGTAGGGGACGGGGATGGCAGAGGACAGAAGTTAGATGTCGGAGGCTTGCCCGCCTTTGGCGGGTCAGAGGTCAGATATCGGAGGACAGAGGTCAGATATCGGAGGACAGAGGTCAGATGGAAAACAAAGGGGGCACATCTTAAATATTAATTATTCATGCTTTCAAATGGGAATGAACATAAAGGGAGCGTATCTTAAAAATTAATTATTCAGTCTTTTTATTAGAGAACGATGATAGTCACAGAAAGGAATACCAAGTGAATATAAAGATTTTAGGAAATGGCGGGGCGATTAATGACGGGCTTCCTTATAACTCCTTTGTTATAAATGAAACCCTGCTGTGTGAAACACCTCCGGATATCATGTTATCCCTTCACAGGAATTCCATCGACCTTGCTTCAATCCACACGATTTATATTTCTCATTTGCATGGTGATCATCTTTTTGGCCTTCCCTTTTTAATCTTGTCGGCATTCTTTTCAAATGATGAGACTGGAACGGAATTTTCATTCGAGATAATCGGGCCGAAAGGGCTGGAAAAGATGTGCGAAAATTTAGTGGTCAGTGCCTTTACCTCAAACCATCCCTGCATAAAATGGATGAAAGAGTTTTGTACCTTTCTGGAGATCAACGAGACATCGAAGCCGAAGCTGGTTAATGGATTTGAGACAACGATATTCAAGCTGGACCATTTAATCGATACGTATGGGTTGTTTCTCGCACGTGAAGGAAATAGTATCGATTTTGCATATGTCGCTGATACCCGCTGGTGTGAATCTCTTCATAGAATGCTAACTCACAAACCACAGGTTGTTTTGATCGATCTTAACGGAACGGATAGTGATCCTGTACCCGTTCATCTATCCATAAAAGATTTACAAGAAAAGGCGATTCCGATAACAGGAGAAAAAACGACATATTTTGGTACGCATCTAAAGAAAGAATTCCACAGTACGATCTCCTGTGTGAGATGCGCCAAGCCCGGAGATGAAATTAATTTGTAGGCCTGTGTGAAAAAAACCCTGATTTTTGCCCTATATCGCTCATTTTGACATCAAAAATATCGTTCTAAGCTTCTACCCAGCGCCAATTAGGACCTCTTCGCTTTTCCTTCTTCTTTCTTTTTCTATCCTGTACCATTCTCTTACTTTTTTTAATCCATCCTGTCCGAGTACATCATCGCGATAAAAATAATAGGTGATTACATTGCCAAGATGATCAATCAAACTTTCCCAGCGTTCAAAATAAACATAAGAAAGCCGACGAAAATAAGCTCTAAAAAAACTTTCCAATAATTCTAACCTGTTTCCTTGCCATTCTCTTTTATGTTTATATAAAAATTTTACGACACCTACAGCTGAAATCACATCCCTTATCCCGATATGAGTCTCTTTTATTATCTCAAAAAATGGATCAACATATTTAATTTGATTCTTTTTGAAATATTCTTCAAAAGTGTACATCTCTTCACGATCACATATCTGTCCGCCCATATTCACATCCTGTTCATGGAACGTAACTTGAAACAACTCGTGGTTTTGTTTCCGGGCTGTACCTATCCCTATCTCTTCGACTATAAACGGCAAATAATCTTCCACGGGCATGACTTCTTCGCCAGAAATAAAAAACCCTTCTAAAACCGGCATAAGTTTTCTCCCTGAACGTTGCCTTTTTATTGCCAGATCTGTTAACAGCGGAGAAATCCTTTTTCGCAACCTAAATAGTCCTGGATCATCTATCTGCGAGATCTTCGATATCCTATGTGGACTGATTGCACAATTAACAATTAAATATGGTAGCGCTTTTTTCCCATCATCTCCGTATTCGGCTTCTTCAAAATTACCTTTTCCATCAGGTAAACTATACAATGGTTGAAATGCTAAAAAATCAATAAACCCTTCACTGCAGGGGCCTAATTTTTCATATGTTGTTAACGCATTGTTTTTTTCTATCTTACCTCCAACGCCGGTAAATTTTATTGTATTCTTATTATAGGGTTTAGAAATCGGATCATGAAACAGACCGGATGATTTGAATGTCAATAATCTTCCATCCGGTAAAGGAATATAACATTGACGCAGGTTGGCTACTGGATACTGCGCATTGTCATAATGTCTATCCGTCATCGCAACAACGATTTTACCCCCTCTTGTCAATATGTTATTTGCCCTCTTGGGCTTGCCACAGAGAAAAATACCTTTGTTTTCCAGGATATAATCAGAAAGAGTCTTTTCTCCGTTTATCTTTTCCGCAGCTAATTTTTTATTGATAATTTCTATCTTTCCTGTTTTCTCCTCAGGCAATACCTGCATAAACACCGGTCTTAACGCCCGATCGCTTGACAGCGCCTGTTTAACTAACATTATGGCTTCTGAATCAGAATCGAATAATTTAACAATCTCCCGATATTTATCCAATTCTTCCTCTTGCAAATACTTATTCCATACCATTTTTTTATTCGTCCTAAAAACCCGATCCTCAGGGTCAGGCCAGAGATAGATGGCAGATATCAGATGTCGGATGTCAGAGGTCAGATGTCAGAGGTCAGATGTCAGAGGTTAGAGGAGGGTGCAATTTTTCAGAGCATCATTTCATCCGGTAATCGAATTCAATAACAGATGGAAACTCACACGCCTGCACATCATGGACCTTCAGTCTGGCTCTCTTTTTGAACAAACCTGGAGCGACGGAAGGCTCTGTGTACACCCATTCCAGCACTTTAAAGTCATCAGGGCGTTGCCAGACGGCATGTACCAGAATCCCGCTGTAGGCACCGTCCTTTTTCACCCACAGAATGACGGAAAACAAATCCACCCCATCGATGTCAAGGCGCTTTGTGCTGTATGTAACCGGTTTGCCGGTGAACAAATCATCATAGGAGCGAACGAACATCTTCACATCTTCGAGCATGGCGCTGTACAGTTCATGTTCGTCGGGTCCGTCTTCGGGAGAGACCGCTTCAATGATCGATGCCTGTCTGAAAAATGCCTCTATTTCTTCTCTGTGGTATAACGATAACACCCGCATCAGCTTGTCGTAATTATGGGCTTTTCCAGACGTGATCACCGTGTGCATGAATTGAGACCAGGGATCCATTGGTTTTGAGGCACAACCCGTCAGAAAAATGAGAATCAAAAGCAACGTCGCGGGTTTTATGAAAGGTAGTTCGAACTTCACGTTCAGGTCTCCGCTTCCTTGAGGGCCAACGCAAGATCATCCATTTTCCTTCATAAGGTTCCATCTGAGGTTGTTGCGATTTTTCGCCAAATTCGTTGAGATCAGCCCGGTTATTTCACGAATGGATTTTGCTTTGGCTCCAGATTCTGGGTGAGGCAGAAGGGAGCCACACTGCGTTTATACCGACCGTGTCGAAAATGCCCTCTGATAAAAGGGGCATTCAAGGAGAACGTGGGCAATATTATTCGGAGGAAGAAGTCGCGAAAGAAGCAGTATTGCAGATGAATAGAATCTGCATAGAGCGCCGCTGAGGTACCTGTTTAAACGAACGGATGAGTATTTTCTGTGTAAAACTGTTGGTAAAATGAAATATAGACCGTTGTCAATCAAAATCGGCTGGGGAGCGTGGCGGCTGCCACTGATGATCACCACCCGTTCGCTTCTCTCACTCGAGACACAGAGGACGCGGAGGACAGATGACAGAAGACAGAGGGCAGAGGACAGAAGACGGAAGACAGAGGACAGATGGCGGAGGACAGGGGGCAGGGGACAGGGGGCAGAGGACAGAGGGCAGAGGACAGAGGGCAGGGGGGCGGAGGTTGGAGGATAGAGGTTGGAGGGTAGAGGACAGGGGGCAGAGGACAGAAAACAGATGTCGGAGATCAGAGGTCGGATGTCGGATGTCCGAAGTCGGATGGGGAGGTTGGAGGGTAGAGGACAGAGGGCAGGGGGCGGAGGACAGGGGGCAGAGGACAGATGGCGGAGGGCGGAGGGCAGAGGCTTGCCCGCCTTTGGCGGGTCGGAGGTCCAGACTGGGGCTTGGGGCTCCGCTCCTGATTGGCGTGGCTCGGACCCTGCGCATTCATCCAAAGGATCTATGGGGTGTTGGAGTTTTTTTACTTCTCTTCCATGGCGTTTGATCCGCTGGCCGTTCCGCGATAGGTGCCGGAAGCCTTCAGGGCGGCTTCCATTTCCTTGATTGTGACCCGTGATGGATCGTAGTCTACCGTGTTGATCTCCCGGAACCCACGCCAGCCGTTTTCCACGTTCTTGACACCGTCCAGCCCGTCCAGGGCTGCTTTCCCTACATCGTATCACGCGACGAAAAAGGTCGCCGTGGCCGTGTCCGCGCTGCCGGCAAAGACGTGGTTTTCTGCTGCAGCAAACCCCAGCATCGCCGCAAGCAGTACCGAAATCACTATCCAAACACGTTCCGTATCAATCGTTCTCATGGCTTCCCATCCTTTGATTCGCTGTGTTCTGCCAGGTGCTGGAGGTCGGGTGCTGAAGATCCCTTCCAGTAACATTTCTGTTACATAAATTCTTCTCTTTCCTTTAGAAAAGATTAGTGGCCCGCCGGTTCCACCGTGACGCGGACCACGGGATTGCGCCAGTCCGCATTGGCCGGATCCAGATCAGCGATGCCGTGAATTCCCGAATGGACGAAGACAAAGCCTTCCGCCTCCCGATCCTCATCCCTTACACCTGGGCTGCCACATGGCGGTCCGGGGATGAACTTACATTCCTCGGAATTGTACTCGCTTCCGGCATCGTAGGCAACTCCAGTTCTGGATCTGGAACCCCAGCGCGTCACCCGGACATTCTCAACGGTAAAAAAGGCGTCATTGGACGAGACCAGCATGGCAGCCGCGGACAGGTAGCGGAATCGTCCTTTCGCGGTGATCTGCAAGGTAACCGAGTGCCCAGGTGGAACAACCCCTTCGGACGGAAACACATCGAACACCGCCGGGTCATCGCCAAGGGCGGCGGCAAGGGGACCGGTGTCGCCGTCTTCGGCCAGCGGAACCAGTTCCGGGGGCGCCTCCTCTGCCGGACTAAAGAGATCCACCCGGCCATTGTGGGTATAAATGATCGGAGGACTGAAGACCTGGCCCCCGGTCAGGTTGGTGATGGTTACGTAATAGGTGCGGGCCCCGGATTTTCCGTCGGCGAGAGCCGGGCTCCCAAAGGCCAGTAACAGGATTGCAGTTACGATGGTAACCAACCAGATGTTTTTTTTCATGTTGCACCTCCAGTGATGTTATCAAGGGGTTCAAACCCATTCAGCACCCTGACCTCACGGGCGATGCAATCGTAGCCCCGTTCCGAAACGGGGGTCATCACGAAATTATCACAGTTTTATAACATTTTAGATTCGGCTAGGCGGCCTGGGACGCCGGGAGGCGAAAGGAGAAGGTGGTGCCTGAATTCAGCAGGCTGGTGACGGCAATGGAGCGGTCGTGGAGCTCCAGTATTTTCCGGGTAATCGCCAGCCCGAGACCGGCACGTCCCGGTTCCCGCGTACGACTGGCGTCCGACTGGTAAAACCGTTCGAACACATTGCCCAGGTCTTTTTCGGGAATTCCGCTTCCCGTATCGCTGACCTGAACCGCAATGTCCCCATCATTGAAGGTCATCTCCAGTCGGATGACACCGTCGCCCGGCGTATGCCGGACGGCGTTGTCGAGGAGGTTTACCAGGACCCGCTCGATCAGGCCGATGTCGGCATACACGAAGGGCAGATCCGGATCGCTGTCAATATTGATCTGAATCTTCTTTTCCTCTGCCTTCAGCTGAAATTCCTGGACCACGTCTTGAACCAGCTCTGCCAGATTGAACGGTTCGCGAGAGACCTTGGCGTCTCCTGAATCCAGCTTGGCCAGTTCGAACAGGTCGCCCACCAGGCTGCCGAGCCGCTCGCAGTGCTGGATCGCCGATTCCAGGTAGGTTCTCTTCTCTTCAGGGCTGAGAACCTCCTCCTTGAGCATGACGGTTTCGATGTATCCACGCAGCATGGCCAGCGGAGTTCTCAAATCGTGCGAAACGTTGGCCACCAGCTCCCGTCGCATGGAATCCGATTTCTGGAGCTGCGCCATCTGTTCCTGGATCTGCTGGGCCATCGCCAGAAACGTTTCCTCCAGCCGATCGATCTCATCCCCATGCGCTCGCCGGGAACGGGCTTCGAACTCGACCCGGGGAATGGACGTGCCTTGTTGAAAGGCGCCGATGGTGCGCGTGAGCCGTTTGAGACGCCCGGTCATGACAGCGAACAACAAAAGCCCCGCCACAAGGGCAAAGGCCAGGCTGGCCAGCATCAGGAATATGCCGACACGACGAATGTAGCTTTGGCTCAACATTTGAACCGCTCGGTCATAGGATTCGCCGCCGAGAATCACATAGAGATATCCTTGCAGCGCGCCGTTCAACCCGATGGTTGCCGCGGAGAAGACTTTTTCGGCGTCTGGATTTTGGGGATCGTCTCCCAGGACCGGGAACCGGCGGTTTCCGGACAGCCACTTTTCAATCGGGTCCAGCCGGACCTGCGTGCGCTTGACTTTTTCGGGGGATGCCGAGTAGGCGCGGATGGTGCCGTCCGGATTGAGAAGATACACCTCGATGCTGGGATTGATTACCATCAGCATGTGAAACAGCTCTTCCAGCGCGGCTGCATTGACTTTGCCGTTTTGTATCAGCTCATTGTGCTGGACGATGTGCTCCGCCAGGTCAGCATTGAGCGCCTGGGTGATCTCGTGCTGGTACATCTCGGTCGAATACAGAGCGACCCATACGGTCGCCAACCCGGCCAGGCCGAACAGGGCCGTCAGAACGATAGCAAGCTTGGCGTACAGTGATCGAAACATCCGCTTCACGTCAGATTATCGGTGTTGTCTGAAAACTTATAGCCCACCCCCCACACGGTGAGGATGAACTCCGGGCGGGCGGGATCTTCCTCGATCTTGGCCCGCAGCCGGTTGATATGGGAGTTGACGGTGTGTTCATAGCCATCGTGGCCGTATCCCCACACCGTATCCAGCAGTTGGGGCCTGGTGAACACCCTGCCGGGATGCCTTGCGAAATGCAGGAGCAGATCGAATTCCCGGGGTGTCAGATCGAGCGGTTGCCGGGCCAGAGAAACGGTCCGTTTTTCCGGATCTATGGAAAGGGTCCCGGCCCGGATGACGCCCGTCTGGTTTGAAGGGTTTTGCTGACTCAGCTCGTTTACCCGGCGAAATATCGCCTTGACCCGGGCCTGCAGCTCCCGGATGCTGAACGGCTTGGTCACGTAGTCGTCCGCCCCCAGCTCCAGACCTAAAACGCGGTCCAGCTCCGTCGACTTGGCGGTCAGCATCAGGATGGGTGTGTACACGTTTTCCATCCGTACGCGCCGGCAGATGTCAAGGCCGTCGGTCCCCGGCAACATCAGATCCAGGATGATAAGGTCGTACTTGCCGGTCAAGGCTTTCGACAGGCCGGTATCGCCGTCATGGGTCAGGTCGACCCGGCAGTCCAGATCGCGAAGATGCAGATCCAGAAGATGTGCCAATTCCTCATTATCTTCGATGACCAGGATCCCGCGTCCATGGGGTAAGCCTCTTTCCCTCTGTTGTCTGCAATCACCTGTGTATAAATATGATCTTTTATAGCCTCTTGTCGAGACCTACTGTCAGCTTTGGGGCAGTACCCGGGGGAAAAAGGGGACGGGTATGGCGGAAGACAGATGTCGGAGATCAGAGGTCGGATGTCGGATGTCCGAAGTCGGATGGTGGAGGTTGGAGGGTAGAGGACAGAGGGCAGAGGGCAGAGGACAGAGGACGGATGACAGAGGGCAGGGGACAGAGGACAGATGTCGGAGGCTTGCCCGCCTTTGGCGGGTCGGAGGACAGGTCTCTCACAGAGCTCACGGAGTTCACGGAGAATGATCGGCTCATGCCCTGCCCATCGGCTTTGCTCAGGACTACGCAGGACAAGCGGATTCCAGGATTCAAGGAGTCGAGCGAAAGCTTGAACTGATGACCAAAAGTGGGCCACCGTTTTGATATCGAAAACACCGGTCTAAGATTATTCAGTCCCTGCAGGATCACATACCTTCCATTTTCCGTTTACATAAAATGGTACCATGATCACCTGGAATCAGAGGACATTCTTCACATTTACATATCTGGTCGAATTCCCTTGGAACCGCGGGAACAGGGAACGTTTGCACCACCTTTTTTCACTTCATGCCGGTTTATAGAAACCATGCGTTGTCAGCGTCGATTACACTTCCATTGTCCGAATCTTGATTTCCGAAGACAGGGTTCGATGCACCGGGCAGCGTGTTGCAATGTTCATAATCCGTTTGCGCTGGGCTTCGTCCATATCCCCCACAAGGTGGATTTCGCTGATAATCTCGTCGAGCATCCCTTCTTTGGTTTCGCAATCCTCGCAGTCCTTGGCGCGAATCCGGCTGTGGCTGAGCCGCACCTCAACGCCTTCCAGAAAGTAGCCTTTCCGATCCGCATACATGCGGAGTGTCATGCCGGTTCAGCTGCCCAGGGCGGCAAGCAGGTACTCATAGGGCCCCGGCCCGCGGTCGGCACCCCCAACGGAGTCCGGTTCGTCCGCGAAGAGCTGGTGTTTGCCCGTCTCAACGACCTGGGTAAACCGTTGCCCCGAAACAGAGCGTGTCACCACATGTGAAGCCATTTTGGTCTCCTTTTCAGCAAAAGGGGATTATTCCCGATCACGCCATGTTAACCAACGGCTATGCCAGGAACACCCTTTGGTCCATATAGAACGCGAACATGACCCGGTGCACCGGAGTGGGATGATGCTCGATCCGGGACACATCCACCAAAGCGTTCGGGCCGTCCCGGTGAAGAGACGGCCTGGTGTGATCACGAATAGCTCTCGCTCCATTTTATCGCCTCTACGGCTTCTTCGGTGGTCCACACCGTATTGGCGAGAAATCGGAAATTGACCTGTGCCGCTTGATACCCATCGCCTTCCTCGACCTTGGCTGCGGCCGTGGCATCTTTGACAACAGCCACCTCAAAGCCCTGTTCCAGCAGTTCCCGCATGTGGGATTCGACGCAAAGATTGGCGGACATGCCGGCGAGAATGACTTTGTCGATCCCGCGCTTGCGAAGCTGCAGGACCAGATCGTTGGATTCAGGTCCATACACTTTGTGCGGGCTGACAACCACCGTTTCCCCATCATCGATGTATGGCTTGTACTGCTCCAGCCAGTCCGCTCCGGAGCCCTCAAAATTTTTCAGATTCAGTGGACCTTTCCGATCGAACATGCCGATCTCGTGCATCAACGCTTCAAGAGCCCCCTCGAACTGCCAGCCGTGATCCGTCGGGTAGTAATAATGGGGTGAAATGAACACCGGAATGCCGTATTTCTTTGCGGATCGAAACAGGGTCTCGATGTGTTGAACGGTGTTGTTTTCCCTGACGCTTTCCCCAACCACGCCCCAGGTGACCCCATCCGGACTCAGAAAGTCGTTCTGGGGGTCTGTAATAACGAGGGCCGTGCGCCTGGGATCTATTGTCATACCAGGATTTGGTAGTGCCATGGTTTAACTCCTTTTGATATCTTCTCGGATGTCGTTATCCATTGTGTTCAGGATTCGTGGTGCCTTACGTCTCTTGAGCCGGTCCCGGTGAGATCGTAAGCCGGGTACTCCGGCCAGCGTAAGACTCAGCCGGACAGAGACATTTATTTTGGTGCTGTTACACAAAAGGTAATGCGGAAGTCGACCCGAACAACCCCGGGGGGGACAAGGGGACGGGCATGCTATTATGCGTTTCTTCAGGGGTTGGTAAAGAAACACTGACCCTTATTGCTCGATCATCTTGGATTTCGGAAAATGAAGTCGAAAGGTGTTCTAAAATGCCGCCCTCCGACACGCCAGGTATCGATCAGTCAATTAAAATGCTCGATGGTGTGGATCAGCCGGATCCAGTATTTTTGATCCTTTCCCGATTCGTGTTTTAGCGGAACGATTTGTTGACGCAGTGCGGCAATGGCGTCAAAGTGGGGAAAACCATTTGTTGTGTTGAAAATCCTAGCAGATCTGGATAATTATCGGAAATGGCAAGTTTTCTGATATCTACCCTCGCTTAAAATAGAGGGCCCGGGCGTAGCAAAACCGATGATGCTCGACCTGCCCGCCCGAACAACCTCTATCACGCCTTTTTCGGCTCAGTGGTTGCGGCCACGCCAGTAATACAGCCTCCTTTGGCCCAGCGGGGTCATCATGATGTTCTCCACGGCCACGCTTGAGCCGAGGTGGAACTCAACATCGACACCGTTGGTGTTGTCTAAGGTATGCAAGTCGATATTGCGACGGTACACCCACACGTGGCCCGTGGTTACGTTCCATATCACGCACAGGAAGCGGTCTTTTAGCGTGAAGATACTGACAGCGCTATTGTTATTTCCATCATCGTCGTTTTCATTACAGATCGGCACGAAGCTGGAGAACGGTGCGGCAAACAGCATGATCCCATCGACATAGATGGTCACAACATCGTCCGGTTCAGGGGTCATCGGGGTGATATCAGCCCTGACACTGACCTGTCCTCTGGTGCGGTCTCTCCTTGACCATTTGACCCAAGCAGCCTTGACCGAAAAACCAAGATCCTGATCGACGACGATGGTGATAGAGCCTGACACCTCATCCTGACTGTCAGAGACCGTTACCCACGCCAAGTAGGACCCCGGGGTGGTGTAAACATGGCTCGGGTTAGCATCTGTGCTGGTATTGTCAGCGCTACCCGGGTCGCCAAAATCCCACGCATGCGTCAATGGGTCGCCGTCGTCATCCATAGCGTTGGCAGCAAACTCGACCAATAGCGGCGCGGAACCCGAGATTGGAGTAGCGACAGGCGAGATGGTCGGGGGTGTGTTTGCCTCCGATAGGACCGTGATCAGAACTGTATCCTGCCCAGTGGCGCCCAGCTCATCTGTGACCAACAAATCCACTGTGTATTCTCCGGGAAACAAATACATGCTGCTGGGAGTAGGTACGATGGCGGCATCGCCGGTTCCAAAACGCCAGAGAAAGCTTATGTTTCCCCCTTCCGGGTCAAAGCTTCCGGAGCCGTCAAACTGCACGGTCAGCGGCGCCGGCCCGCTTATTGGATCTGCTGCAATTACCGCTACCGGCGGCAGATTATCCGCCACTCTGATCGTGATGGTGTCCGGCAGGCTCCAATCGGTGCCGTCAAACACGATTAAAGATACTAAATATTCGCCCTCCGTGTCGGCCGAGAAAGAAGGTGTGGTGGCGTTTGGGGGAAACAAGTTCACGGAACTCCCCGGCGGTTGTGAATCCACTGACCATTGCCAGGCGACGATCGGATCCCCGTCTGGATCAATTCCCGATCCCATAAGGGTGATCGAATCATTAGTGTACACATCCCGATCTCCCCCTGCATCGGCTATGGGTGGTGTGTTCGCCTCCGATAGGACCGTGATCAGAATCGTTGCCTGATTGCCCTCGCCAAGCTCATCAACCACTGTAAACCTTACGGTGTAATCCCCTGGGAAGATATAGATGTTAGTGGCGGATACGTCAGTGGAGCCATTGCCATCGTCAAATTGCCAAGAATATCTCAATTCTCCACCTTCTGGGTCATAGCTCCCAGAGCCATCAAACTGCACGGTCAGCGGCGCCGGCCCGCTTATTGGATCTGCTGCAATTACCGCTACCGGCGGCAGGTTGTCCGCTGCCCGAATTGTAATGGTGTCCGGCAGGCTCCAATCGGTGCCATCGAATACAATCAAGGAGACGATGTAGGCGCCCTCAGTGTCTGCAAAAAAAATCGGATTAGGAGAATCGATAGGTGCCAGATCCGCCAAACTCCCCGTGGGCTTCGAATCCAATGACCATTGCCAGGCGACGATCGGATCCCCGTCTGGATCGGTTGCTGATCCCATGAGGGTGATCGAATCATTGGTGTAAACATCCCGATCCCCACCGGCGTTTGCCACTGGAGGTGTGTTCTGCGCCAAGGCAACCGGCACGTTATACGGATAGAGCATAAACGGGCAAAGGAGGATCGCTGCCAGGAGGAATCCGGATCGAATTGATGATTTTCTCCATCCTTGGCGACTTGAATTTTTAATTGGAAGCGAACGCCTGGCTATATTGTTGCGTGTGCGAAGCAATACATTTCTTCCCATAACCCTGCCTCCATCCGAATCCATTCAGCTGTCACAATCATCTAAGAGTTATAAATCTATCGATGGAATACACATGAGATGTTTCTTGATGGCAACCCAGCTGTTGACACTCTCGTCAAAAACCAGGGCACAGATGTTCGACAGCAGTTAACGAGCTGAATTTCAGAACAAAAACCGAATCACCGGTTGGCAACCCGGCGTTCCGTCGCATTTAGAACCCGCGTTCATATAGAACGATCACAGCTCTAAAAACGAAGTGGACCCGTGGCTTTCCGCCCCAGCCTTGCGACAGATTTGGCTTTATAGAATTTATTGGATGGTCTTATTTGAGGGAATAAATACTTTATATATACTGAATCATATTTATTTGGAGAAATCCTCCGTGTCAACATGAAACTTTCCTTGACAAAAGGAGTAAGTAAACGGGGGAGTTGTGGACAATTTACAGAAATTAGCGGTGATCATTTCTTAAACCGATCCAATGCGTAATAGACAACTGACGATCAAGACGTTTATCTCTTATGGCGTGAAAAAGCCACCAGATTACCCGGCGACTATCGATTTCTTGACGGGTTCTCGGGGTCGGACCAGGATAACAAGAAATGCAGGATCCAAGGTTTACCCGCACGCCTGAGGCGCATAAATCCTCCAGGGGCGGATAAATCCACCAGAGGCGGGTAAACCCTCCAGAGGCGGATGAACCTTTGGCGGCGCCGGAGGCGACCAGGGATTCGAGGATTCAAGGGGTCGAGCGAAAGCTTGACTTGACGCTCTAAGGTGCGTCAAGGCGATCATGAATTTCATAATTCAAAAAAAGACCCTGATTTTCGCCTTAAATCGCTAATTTTGATATCGAATACACCATCCTAAGATTATCCGTTCCATACACATTCAAATCCTTTCCATTTCCCTGATTCTTTCTAAAGATAAAGTGCACAGAAAAATGTGCATCGTGCCCATTTTCCAGGGCGGGTCATGCCCCTTTTTAATGCTTAACAAAGAAATTTCAGTTACTTATAGTTTTGGCACAATTCTCGCTTCATTCTGGATTGAGTTCATGAATTCAGGAAAACGCACGCGACGTTCAAACCGTATGGTTGTCTATCCGACAGTGATCTGATGGTATCGATTCTTTCCAGGTTTCAGGTTTAACCCAACTTCGATATAATCGATGGCGCCATTGGACGATAAACGGAGGTGTCATCATGAAATCCTTAAATTCAATAATCGTCCTCCTCATCATATCCTTTTCGTATATTGCGACAGTCAACCCCGCTTCGGCCCTGACATATTCCGATATCGAGGTAACGTGTCCCTTGGACGGGACCACATTCAACGTCAAAATGGCTATGTCAGGGACCCGGTTGGGCATGCGTCTCGATCGAAAACCCTTGGGTCCCATCGCAGCGCCCTGGCCGGTACCGGTTTGCCCAACCGACCACTTCGTCCTGTATAAACAAGCATTCGATCAAAACGAGATTAACGACCTTAATAAATTAATCGGTTCTCCTGAATACCGGAACCAGGTCGAGAAGAACAGCTCCTATTACCTGCTGGCCAAGATTTATGAATTTCAAGGGAAACCATCCCACGAAATAGCGCACACTTACCTTAAGGCCTCATGGCAAGTGGAACGTGATCAACCCGAAACGTATGCGAAGTATGCTTCCCTGAGTTTGGAACATTTCGAGAAATTTCTGTCAGAAGACAACCTCAGGGATCCGAAGACGCTTTCCGTGGAAGTCCTGTGTGCTGAACTCGAGCGGCGTCTGGCCCTGTTCGACAGCGCCCGAAAGCGCTTGACCCGCCTAAAAGATCAGTTCGAACTAGACAAGAGTATGTATGAGAAACTCATCGACCTTGAAATGGAGCTGATAAACGCCGGAGACACCGCCCCTCATGAAATGCCGAGATTTCCGGAGGCGGAGGCGGCCCACCGGTTTCTGAAGAGCGCGGCAAATATGTACGATCAGGGCCTGCTCGACCGTGCCATCGAAACCTATGGTCGTGCGATTCAACTTGTACCGGATTTCACCGATGCCTACATGGGTCGGTTTTTAGTCTATTATGACATGGGCCTCGGCAGGGAAGCGATGGATGACCTCAATATTGTGATTCGACTCGAGCCCCATAACGCCATGGCACTGTACGATAGGGGTCTTTTGAACTTCGAGATCGGTCGATTTGGAAACGCGGCAGATGATTTCGAGCAATCCTTTATGGCCGATCCCACCTCTCTTCTCTGCGCTGTTTTTCTCTATCTCTCCCGTGAACGATCCGGGCGGAATGGTAAACCGGAACTCGAGCGCAACGTATCGAAGTTTGATTTAAGTCAGTGGCCCGGTCCGGTGGCGTCCCTGTATCTTGGCAATGCCACGGCGCAGCAGGTGCTGACCGCGGCAAACCACCCGGTCAAACGCAAACAGCGCGAGTTGGAGTGTGAGGCATTCTTCTACGTCGGCCAATATTTCCTGCTGGAAGGAAAAACCAAATCTGCTGCCGATTTTTTTCGGAAGGCCGTCGCATCCAACATCCACCATTTTGTTGAGCATCGGATCGCAGAATCGGAACTTGGCCGGTTGCCGTAAGTGCCCGGCACATTGAGATCTCCGGGTCGAACCAAGCTAAGCAATCAAGATCATATGAGATACGACGAAAATAGGCCCTGATTTTTACCTTAGATCGCTTATTTCGATATCGAAAATATCATTCTTGGAAATTCCCTTCTGTTTCTTGAAACTTCCGTTCCAATCATTACAAGAAATGTAAAGGAAGTCCGATAAACGCCCTGATGGATCATTAAACGCAATCACATGTTGCATATGCTTCGTATTGAACCACCGGGGTTTCTATGACATGGTGATGACGCGATGATGGATAAAGAGACAGCCAGACCTCCGATTCGGATTGTCATTAAATACGCCCTTCTTCAACTACCCGGGCAAGTCCTCTTCTTGTTGATTCTCCTCCTGGTTCGGCGGTGGCTGGAGGTCCCGTCGTATCTGGTGTGGGGGCTGCTCGGCGTATGGGTGGCAAAGGATATTGTGTTATTTCCCTTTCTGTGGCGGTTTTACGACTCGCACCAACATCCTGACAGATTCGGAATGGTCGGACGCACCGGTGTCGCCCTGACCCGTCTTAACCCGAACGGCTATGCAAAAGTACAGGGAGAACGGTGGCAGGCTGTTGTTCCTGACGAGCAAACTCCCATCGAAAAGGGCGAAACAGTTTGTGTCGATGGCATCAGCGGTCTCGAATTGACGGTTAACTCCTGCACCGAAGATGGAGAACACGAAGACACTTCTCCGGGTACCGGGGAGCATGGGGTCGTACCAAGCTAAGCTATTAAGATTAAATGAGATATGATGAAAAAAAGCCCTGATTTTTACTTCAGACAGCTCCTTTTGACAGCGAAAAAGACCGTCTAAGTCGGTTTCCCTGTAATAAACCTGCTATTTTTCCATCACAATCAAATTATAATTTCGTGCAATGTCCGTATCTGTCAAACCGTTCCGGTATGTTCATGCTATCACATGAACAGCTGAGCAGCCGGCAACCTGGAAATCAAAATGGCCATTGAACTGTATTTTAGCAATCAGTTGGATCAACTGGCGGACAAATTCTCGGATGTCGTTACGGCTGAGATCCGGGGTAAAGACAATATCCTGGAACCGCCGGTGGTGATTGTGCCCAACGCTAATCTGGCCAAATGGCTGCAGCTCTTCCTGGCCGGGAAAAATGCGATATTTATGAACGTCGGGTTCCAGTATCTTGAAGCGGGCCTGTGGCGGATGCTCGCCGCTTTAGACTCCGGTGACAACAAGCCGGATATGATGGACAATGATCACCTTAAAATCCTTTTGCTTAACATTTTTCAAAATCTGGATCGCAGCGACGCCGACTTTTTGCCCATTTCACGTTATCTGTTCGGGGCAGACGATACGGAAAGCCCGGCTGATGCTGCAAGGCTCTGGCAGCTGTCCGAAAAGATAGCCCATCTGTTTAAGGAATACGAATTTCACCGAACCGACATGATCCGGGCGTGGGCGTCACCGATCACTGAATTGGAGGGCATGGAACGGTGTCAACAACGGTTGTACGCACAGTTGAACGTGTTAAGAGATGAACTGGCGAGCCGAACGGGAAAACAGCTGGTTTCAACGATGGAATATGCCGACATTGTTCTTTCAACCTCCCGAAACGGCGAAAGGAAGCCTGCAGATTCTCAACGCATTCATTTTTTCGGCCTTTCCCAGATTTCAAACTTTCACTTAACGCTTATCAACCGGCTTCAGGACTATTATACGATCCACATTTATACCATGAACCCCTGCGAAGAGTTTTGGGAGGATATCAAAACCCCGAGAGAAAAACGCTGGATTCAGAGGACACGTGTCAAAGCCCTGGCCATACAAACCTCCGAACAGGAGCAGGGCGAACTTTTTCAGCAAGCGGACCATGCGCTGCTGGCCGCCTGGGGAAAGCCCGGTCGAGAGAGCGTTCGACTGTTGTGCCAATTGACCGATTACGATTTCAATGCCTGTTTCACAGCCTCCAGACCACCCGCCGGGATTCTGCAACGTATCCAGAACGACATCCTCACGCGGTCTTCCGCCACCCGACATACGGAACATCTCGACCAGGACAGATCCTTGCAGATCGTTGCCTGCCCGAGCACTTACAGGGAAGTTGAAACCGTATACAACAGCATCCTGTTCAATCTCGAACAGGACGACACGCTGCAGATGACCGATATCGCCATTCTGGTACCGGATATTTCAGCGTACAAACCTGTGTTCGATTCCGTTTTCAACCGCCACCCCAGGCAACTCGCCTACAACCTGGTGGACTCCCACGCCGAAATCGAGAGCACATACGGAAAAGCCGTGCTGGCCATTTTGAAATTGGCCACCGGCCGGTTTTCCAGAAACGAAGTCTTCGACCTGGTGTTAAATCCGTGTTTCATGGGTCGCTGGAAAATTGGGCCCGATGATGTGCACGCCTGGGTGAACTGGACCCGTGAGTTGAATGTTTTTCACACGTTCGACAGTGCGTCCAAGAAGCGCAAGGGATACCCGGCCGGCAGTAATTTTACCTGGAAACAGGGGCTTGAAAGGCTTCGATTGGCAAGAATCATGGCCGCGCCGAAAGTCACCGACCCGGCAGGTTTTCTGCACTATGGGGAACGCGTTCCCTTCAGTGACGTAACAACCGGCGACACGGACCTGGTAGAAACGTTTTGCATGGTTGTAGAGGCGCTCCACCATGCCGTGAATCGGCTGCAGGCCAGGGACCTGAGCGGTGAGCAGTGGAAACAGCGCTTTTCCCGGACATGTGATCAGCTCCTTGAAATTCCCGAAGATTTCAAAGGGGAGGCCGCCGTTCGCCAGGCGCTGCTCAAAGCACTCGACAACCTTGAACTCTATGACCGCCTGGGGAAGGGTGCTTCACCGTCCGCCCTTGACGTGGATTTGATCAGAGAATTTATACGCGCCAACCTCGGGTCCATTTCCGGCGGGCACGGCAATTATCTGACCGACGGTGTGACCATTTCCGCGTTGCAGCCCATGCGGCCCATCCCGTTTCATATCGTCTACGTTCTGGGGATGGAAGAGGGGAATTTCCCGGGCAAGGCGGACTTTTCGTCTCTGGATCTGCGCTTGTTGAAGCGAAGGATCGGCGATATCAGCATCCCAGAACGCAACTGCTACCTGTTTCTTGAAATGCTGCTGTCCGTGCGGGAGAAATTGTACATCAGCTATGTCGCAAGGGACCTTCAAAAAGATCGTCTTCAGCAGCCGTGCAGTGTCATAAACCAGCTGAAAAGATATGTCGAGCTGGAGGTATTATCCGATGGAGAGCCGTTTCGTGTTTCCGAGATACCGCTTGCCGGCAGCAGCGAACGTTTCCTGGAGCCTGAAGCGATCAGTGCCTGGAGCGATGTTCTGGTGAATGATTCCCTGGCGGACCGTGTGGCGTACTATCGGATTCATCGATTGTGGGATGCGTTCGAACAACAGGCGTCGACACATGATTTGGAACGGGTGGCGCGGTTTCATCCGGACCTGTCGTTCGATGCACATGCCGCTGCCGCGGAGGATCCGCCGGTGGAAAAGATCACATCGAGGCAATTGAAAAAATTCCTGGAGCATCCTGTCCGGCAGAAGATTCAGCGGCATCTTGGCCTTTATGATGAAGAAGAAACCATCGAAGACGTGGTGTTATCTGAAGATGAACCATTTTTCTCGGAATTCCCGTTGGATTATCGTCTGAAAATGGATCCGATCCAACTCTGGATGGATGCCCACTTTTCCAGGATGGATGGGGGTACCGGTGAACTTGATCCAGAAGTATTTTACCATCTCGTCTATGACACATGCCGGCGAATGAGCCAAACGCCGGAGGGAGCGTTTGCCGATATCGACAGGGGTGAGATCATGGGTCACGTCAGACTCATGGTTGAGACCCTGACACCCGTTTTCGAGCAGATGGTGTCGGCAACACAGTTGTTCCGGGTTGTTTCGGTCGGGGATCCCGCCGAAGAACCCATCCCGCCGGACAGCCGTCTTGCCCGGAAACGCTTTAACCCGTTATCCTTCACGGTGCAGACCATGAACCGTGCAACGGAAACGGTTACGCGGGAAGTGGCGCTTCACGGGCAATTGCCCTGGGTGTGGAAGGATGACGATGGCGCCTGGCACACGCTCGTGTTAACCGGTTCCGGTAAGAATCCCGGAGAACCCGATAAATACGTGCTTGGGCCGGTGTTGTTCTACCTGATCTGTTTGGCCGGGGATGAGAGCAGCCGGTGGATCGCGCCGTCCGGTATCACGCTTCACATCGTTTACCGGGAAAACGTAAAGGAATGGACATACACCTTCGATCGTGAGACCGCCGAGGCGTACCTGATGGAACTGGTTTCGGATGCCCTGAATCCGTCCACGGCGGCATGGTTGCCGTTTGAAATCGTGACAAGCCGGAAACGATCGATTCAGCCACATAACATGCAGGACGGCGACGTGAGTGACGACATCCGGATGCTGTTTGCCGCTGAACTGGAAGACGCCTTTGCCGAGGAAGAAGATTATCTGATCCGAATGGCACAACCGGCAATTCCCGTGGATGCGTTCGACAGAGTCCGCAATCGCTTTAAAATTTACTTTGACCGGACCACCGGCTGAGATCTTAATTCGGCCCATACTAGCCCGGACGTTGCGCCGAAAGGAGACGTTCATGGGCGAGGCAGTTCCTATCGGGGTTACACAGGCACTGACGTGCCCCCTGGCGTGTTAATAACGCCAAGACGCCTCGCTTTGCGATGCGTTGCTCACTACGAGGTGAAGCTGTAGTATTTCTACCGCGAGCCTCGAATAACGAAGACCATGGACGTCTCCTTTTGGCCCGCAGGGTGAACTCTTTTCAGCGCGTTTCGCCATTATTGAGGGTAACAATCTGTATGTTGAAACAATAACCCAGCAGAACCAATAACAGCTTGATATTGTTTCTTTTTAGCCATCTGCTGAATAGAGTTCACGCAATGATCGGGCCAGGAGTGAACATGTCCTACACACTTGTGGACGACACCGCAGACATCGATCTGACCCGGCACGCCCTCATCGAAGCGTCCGCCGGAACCGGTAAAACCTATACCCTTGAAAACCTGGTGATACGGCTGCTGAAGGAACGGCAGGATATCGCTCTTGAAAATATTCTCATGGTGACCTTCACCGAAAAGGCGACCTCCGAACTCAAAACGAGGATTCAGGAAAAGCTTATCCAGGAGATCAGGGCCCCCGGTGACGGGGTAAACGATGGGGAAACCGATAAAAAAATAAGGGACACGCTGGATGCGTTTGACACCGCTTCCATCTACACCATCCACGGTTTTTGTCACAATGTGTTGAAAGAGTTTGCATTTGAAAACGGCAGTCTTTTTCAGAACGACGTCGTCGACGATGGACCTGTTTTCGACACGCTGATGAAAGAGCAGATGCGAAAAGCCTGGCCGGAAGTCTATGGCGGACATTTGCCCGAAATGCTGCACGTTTCCGGGTTCAGCACCCGGAAAGATCAATTCCTTTCTCTGGTGGTCAACATCGCCAGGCGTGTTTTCCGACCCGGCGTTGGGGATGAAATCAAACCGGACACCAACGGTCAAAGCATCGGGCAAATTCGAGCCGCCGTAAAAACACAGGTCATGGCACTTAAACCTCTGATCGGCGCTCCGCCGGCTTTCTCCGGCGGGTTCAACCAACTGAACATTCATGGATCCAGTAAGAAATCACTGATGGAAAAAATGGTGATGCCGCTGGAGACCTACCTGTCTCAAATCGATGAGAGCAGTTTTGCGGTAGCGGATCTGCTGGCGCTGATTCAACAGTTTCAAGCGGTTCAGTCTTCCGGCAGGCAGGGCATCGAATGTCTTGTTCCGATCAAATGGCTTAAAGCCGGGAACAATATTCACGTCTGTCCGAATCTTGAAGACATCACCGAAAGGCTGACGCGCCTGGCCGACGTTTGTCTTCAGCTCGCGTACTATCTGGCGATCGATGCCGTCAAACAGCTTCAAACAGATGCCGCCCGGGTCAAACGGCAGAACGGCTGGATCAGCTACGATGACATGCTCGGCCAGGTGGCGTCCGCCTTGCACAGCGACCATTCGGCCGGGTTGATCCGAACGCTGCGCACCAAATACAAAATTGCGTTTGTGGATGAATTCCAGGACACGGACCCGGTTCAATGGCGAATTTTCAAGCGGCTGTTTCTGGACCCTTCCGAAGGATCCTCTGAAAATCTGCTGGTGCTTATCGGTGACCCCAAACAGGCCATTTACTCGTTTCGCGGGGCGGATGTATACGCCTACCTGGAAGCCAGACATGCAATAGAGCGCTTGTCTGCGACCGGTGAGGCCGGGCTGTATTCACTGGCCACAAACTGGCGTTCGAAGCCGGAACTCGTTGCGGCGTTCAATGAGCTGTTTGGCCGTGACGAATGGTTCCCGCCCCATGATCAGGCCGGATCTTTTGAGATCGGCTATCAAGGCGCCGGATCGCCGGGTGAAACCGATTTGCCTGTTGTTCTCGATGCCGATCGTTCCAATCGCCCGGTGCTGAACGTCGTGGATCTTCACGGACCGGCATCACCCAAGCACGCCAAACCCGTCCTGGCCCGGTTTGTCGCCCGGGAAATCCGTTATCTAATCGACCGGGGAGGGATCGAGATCCGGGACAAAACCGGTGCATCCCGTTCCCTCGATTTTGGTGATGTCTGCATACTTGTGCGCGGAAGACCGGATGCCTTTTTCTTGGAAACGGAACTGACGGATCTTGATATTCCCTACTCGTTTTACAAAAAACCGGGCCTGTTTCTCTCCGATGAAGCCCTTTATCTGAGCCTGGTGTGCCACGCCGTCTTGGATCCGGGCAGCGTCCCGGATGTGAAAAAGGCGCTGCTGACGCCGTTCTTTGCATATAAACCCACCGATTTGTTCGCTCTTGAACATGTGCCGGTGTCTCACCCGCTCAGACAATTGCTGTTCCACTGGAATGACCTTGCCCGCCGCCGGAAATGGGGCATGCTTTTCCAGTCGCTGATGGAAGATTCGGGGCTGTTGTTCAGGGAAACCGGAACCCATGCCTGGGATAGAACATACACCAACTACCGCCAGATATTCGAACATCTGGAAACTGTCGCCTACCGGAAAAATCTGGACTTCAGGGGTCTCTCCGCGCTGCTGGACAGCTACCGGAAACAAACCGCAGGGGCGGAAGATGATGCCGACATCCATCAGATAGAGACCGAAGCGCAAAAGGTGCAAATTATGACCATGCATGTCAGCAAGGGGCTCGAGTTTCCGGTGGTGTTCATTGCCGGGGGACTGACCCAGCCGTTTGTCGACGATTACCACGTTTACCACGAATACGATCCGGCCGACCCGGATGCGGGTATCCGTAAAATCATCGACCTTTCCAAAAAATATGGGAAGGAAACACATGAGCGTGAGAAAAACGATGAAGACAAACGGCTTTTTTATGTCGCGTTGACCCGGGCCCAGTTCAAATTGTATGTGCCCTTTTTACCTGCATCGAGCAAACACGCCTGGATGGGGCCGGTGTGTCGATTTCTTTCCGATGCCATTTCCTCAGCGTTTCCCCGGGACAATGAAAAACCTGAAATCGGCTGGCAGGCACCGGAGACCCATACCGTTTCGGGACCGGTCGATGAAACAACCGTAGCCCAGGGGTCCGTTTCCGACAGAGCCATCGATACCTACCATCCTCTTTTGCCGTCCAACAGCAATTACCAATCCAGACGGATCATGCTCGAATCGTTCTCAAGCCTGCAGCGGAGGGATTCTTATCGCCCGGGGCAACAGACCCAGGAGACAGGGTTTCAGGTCGTTCGGGAAAAAGACAGGGAAGACGACGAAAGCTTTGCCGCTGTTGATTCGGATAGCATCCGATCGGTTCGACCGGACGATGACATTCCCGGCGGGGCGGATATCGGATCGATGTTTCATGACATCTTCGAGCACATCGATTTTGAAACGGTACCGAAAAACCCTGACAATCTCCTTGATCACCCGGAGATCAGGGGCGTCATCGTGAACACCATGGAGGATTATCGGGTTGACGGCCACTGGCTGCCGCAGGTGTGCCGGATTGTCGCCAATACACTGACAACACCGGTCAACGTGGTGGAAGAATCGTTTGTCCTGGGCCGGCTCAAGAAAGAAGACCGGATTCACGAGGTGGAATTCTGTTACCCCTTTGCCTTTCCGGCCGGCGAACCGTTGAAAATTCCGGACTGTGACGTGGTCAAGGGGCGTCGCTGCTTTATCAGGGGTTTTGTGGATCTTGTCTTCCGGCATGACGGGAAATTTTTCATTGCCGATTGGAAATCCAATCGTCTCGAGGGCGGCTACGGGCGGAAATCCATGGATGATTGTATGGATGATGCGGGATACCATATGCAATACAAGCTGTACACGGCTGCCGTGCTGCGTTGGTTGAAACACACGTTGGGAGATCGGTTTGATGCGGACCGCCATTTCGGCGGCGTATTTTATTTTTTTCTCCGCGGAATGGGAACAGGAAACGGGAAGGGGGTTTATTTCGTTTCGCCCCTCGAGGTGGGTTATTTAGAGGACCTCGAGGCAGAAATTACAGGCTGGATGTCCGGCGTGGCTAACCCGAACATTCCATGAGATCTTTTCTACACTATAGGTGAACGGATTATCGGAGACCACAGCGTCATGACAGTGTTCAACGCGAACGACGATCAGCTTATGGAGCACCTGGCCGCTTTCAAGATATTTGAAGGAATGGACACATCGGCGACAGCACCACTTAACCCGTTCATCCGTCGAATGGAGCTTTCATTACTGGATTACATGACCATCCGGGATCTGGTTGAATTTGGCGATTGCCGGGGGGACGTGCCGCTTATTGTTGTGTTGATGGGCATGTTCGCAGGACTCCAGGAAGGCAGTCTTTGCCTGAACCTCGATAAAAAGCAATTCTTGAGCCATCTGCCGCTCGACGACCAAAAAAGTGCGCATGCCGTTCTTGGTGATTTTCTGTCCGGGCTTGCGGCAGGCAGGTATCAAAAACTGATCACGAAAAACGGCGGGGAATATCTGCCGCTGATTCTGGATGAGTCGGACGGCAAAAGCCTGCTCTATTTTCAAAAATATCATGTACACGAAAAGCGTCTCAAAAAGCGGATTGAAACATTATTAAATGCAGGGGTTTCAATCGCCCTGCAGGACCAAAAAATTGAAACGCTCATAGACGAGATTTATTCCGATCCGCTTGCCATCCGTGTGGGCCAAAATAATACCCCGATTGCCAGAGACCGGCAGCAAATAGACGCCATTCGACTGGCCCTGAAAACTCAATTTTCGATCATTTCCGGCGGCCCGGGAACCGGCAAGACATCATTGATGGTAAATATCCTTCGTTGCCTCGTTCGGGAAGGGATTCCAGGGTCCCGTATTGTTTTGGGAGCACCCACCGGGCGTGCGGCGCAACGCATGACAGAAATGGTTCAAAACAACGTGGCATCCATCGAAGAACCCTCCCTGGATGATGTCACCCTCCTGGATCTGAAAGGCAGCACCTTACATAAAATCCTGGGTTACAGAAGCTATTCCCATGACTTTTATTACCGGCAAACCAATCCGCTGCCGGAGTCAGTGGTGGTGATCGATGAAGTCTCCATGGTGGATGTCGTCATGCTGGATACGTTTCTCCAGGCAATCGATCCGGTGCAAACCAAACTGATTCTTCTGGGAGACAAACATCAGTTGCCATCGGTGGAGGCCGGGGCTGTTTTTGCCGAAATGATACCGGATGGAACCCGGGCGGCGAGATTTGAAGAGCAGTTTGTCGTTTTGGAAAAGGTCTTCCGTTCGGGAACCCATCTCCTGGAATTGGCAAATCAAACCAACCAAGGCGTTTTCCCAGCGTTTGAGGCAGTCGCGTTTGAGGAGGCGCTTTCCCAAGCGCCGGATCAATGGGCTTTTGTCAATGCGGAAGGCTATGGTCCCTGGCGTGACCATCTTCACCAGTGGGTCAGCCGTCAGTATCTTAGCCCGATATCCGGCGGTACAGAAAGCTATGCGGATTTGATTAAACGGGCGAATCAGATGACAGCCGACCATATGGTATCCTCCGAAGAGGGAAGGGCCCTGTTGAGCCGGTTATTCTCGGTTGTCGAACGGGCGAGAATATTGTCCTTTCTTCGCAATGGCATATTTGGTTGTTCGGTCATCAATGATGTCATTGCCGATCAGTTGATCCACTTTTTTGATCCTCCAGCCAGGGGGCACGTGGGCGGGTTTTCCGGCGCCCTTGTGATCATCACCCGGAACGATTATTCGAAAGAGCTTTTCAATGGTGATGTGGGCGTCATCATTAAAGATGCCCATGACACTTACAGGGCGTTTTTCCTGCGCTCGGGCACATATATCAGCTTGCTGGTGAATCTTTTACCCTCCTGGGAATTGGCGTTTGCCATGACGGTCCACAAAAGCCAGGGATCCGAGTTCGATGACGTCATGCTCGTTCTGCCCGATGACGAAGACCACCGGCTGCTCACCAGAGAGATTGTGTATACCGGCATTACCCGGGCGAAAAAGCGGGTGCTGTTGTATGGTTCGCAGAAAGCCTTGGATACGGCACTGCAACGGAAAATTCAAAGACAATCCGGATTTATGTGGTAGCTCGAGGGGCGGTCAAATCAGGTCGGATCGGCAAAATCAAGTGGATTAGGCTACATTCTTAAAATTAACACATTCGGTAAGTTTGTCCCGATAGCCACAATTGAAGAAGCTCTTGGGGTTCTTGGGGTGGGACCAAGCTAAGATACAAAAATTATACAAAAAGTATGAAAACAAGTCTGAAATACTAAAATTGAGGCAAAGATGGTATTTCCAGCTCCGCGGCGTGAAACATGGGTATTTTGCATCAAGTTCATCGGGTTTTGCGCTGTTTTTTTCACCCTTCTCAACTACCTTCCCGCAAAGGTCTTTACCGAACCCATGAACGAATACACTGCAGCCATGATAAGTCTGCTGCTGTCATTGATAGGGATCAGTACTTCGGTGAACGCCGCGACTATCAGCTCAGTGGGTTTCAGTGTCAAGATTATCACCGAGTGCTCGGCCATCTATATTACTATCCTCTACTCATCCTTTGTGATGTCCTATCCAACGGACCTGAAGAGCAAATTAGTAGGGCTGCTCTTAGGTATACCGTCCCTTTTTCTCATCAACCTGATGCGTCTTGTCATTATTTTTCTTCTCGGTCTCCATTCGAGGTCGGCCTTCCACATCGCCCATGTATATATCGGCCAGATTGCGATGATTCTGGTCGTTATTATAGCATGCATAGCCTGGTTACGCTCGATAATGCCGCCTCCACGAAAGACACCCTCGTAGCCTGATCTGTGGGAAGGAAAAGCCGGACTTATCGATCACAGTTGTGTCCAACATGGTGAAAAACCACCATGGCCAGCCGGTAAAGACATATGTAAGGAAGAATCAGCTTTGCTTTTTCATCAAGATTGAATGGAAACAAACCAAATAAAACATGATTGCTGCGCAGCCGATGTATGAGACTGCAGGGACCGAACAGGGTGGTTCTTTGGTCATCGGCTCCGACGAGATGAGTTCAATCCCCTCTCCAGTGCCGAGGTTGCGGGAATACTGCTTTTCGGTCTCGTTGTTCCAGTGTTCATGCACTCCCAGGCTCTCCATTCTGATGCCATCACCCTCTGGGTCGTAGAATGTGTCCGATGGTGGGGAGTCCGCTAACGCCGCTTCGTGGATGTAATCCTGCGCCGCCCCTTCGAGGCTCCCTGCTCCCCACAGGCCGCCGCTTACGATGGCAGGCCACTCCATCTTGAGGAAGTCGTACCCCACTGAATCGATTGCCACCGGATCCTGGGATGCGAAAACACTCGAGGGCCAATCCCCGTAAAACGGGGGGGAATGCCACCTGTACGGCTCACCCTGCCAGTAGTAACCACAGTAGAGGGCATCCACGAGGTAGAGAACCGTTTTCGCGCCCAACTCTCTGTGACCCATCAGATCCACCAGCGGGCGGTAGTAGCCCCGTCCCGGAAGTCCATATGAATCGGGAGGGGAAGGCAGGTTGTCGTGCAGATTGTAGTAGTCGTAATTTTCTCCCCAAATTGTTCCCACCGGACTGCGGATCAGTGAACCGTAGTGGTTTTTGGCACATACGGTAATGCCGGCTGCGTGCCCTTTCATCACGGGCACATTGATGATGTAGTCTGCCTGAGCAATACAATCGGGAAGGTAGTCCAGCTCCTTGCCGGCCGCGTCCGGAGTGCTCCAATAAACTGGTAAATATGATTCGGATACAGGATGGCGCCCCTCTGCAAGATAATGGTCGATATAGTTCACCGAGGGGAATTCCATGTGCAGGATGTCATAGTACTGGTTTGGAAAGTACGCTGTGGTGTCGCCTATGAATATGTCCGACTCATTCACGCCGACAACATGAACCAACTGCTTGAGAAGCGCTTTGATGACGTGCGGACTGGTATCGGCCCTCTGCTCACGCCCGTCGCGCAATTCGCGGGAGGATGGATTCGAGCTCCCGGTGATATTGCAGTTGGCCAGGTTCATTTTAATGAAAAACCGCTCCCCGGGAAGGTAGCCGATATTTCTCTTACGGCGTTTTCTGTTAAAGTGGCGCAGAAGAGCGTCCCAGGCGGCCTTTTCGGTCTGCTTGCCGGTCAGCCATCGTATGGCCTTTGAAACCATCTCATCCACTGCCAGTTGGTCGGTGTGGTTGCCCTGCCACCAGAATTCTGTCGTCAACGGCCAATCCCAGTCGGTTGCGTCCGGATCGAAAATCCACACCACGCGGCCAGGTTTGTACCCCCGGGCAGTGCCAATGGGTTCATTGACGGGATCATCGGTTAGACCGGCACCGGCGCTCAGCACCATAATCGAGGCGTTCGGCCCCATGACGCCCACGACGCAAAACCACGCGGACGCCACTGCCAACCCCAAGCAGACGGCGGCCGTGGCATAGCGTGACTGGTAGACCTGTCGCCGCGCCCTGCCAACAGCTAAGGCGGAACCGGCGAGACCCAGTAGCCAAACCACAAAACTTGACGCCATAGGGGCAGCAGCGCTCATGCAGGGGTACATGGCGCGGCTCGGTTTGGGAACCACGCGCACCAAAAACCAGATCAAGGACAGCAATCCGCACAGCGGCAGCAGTATCCCCGCCCGGGACCTGAAGTGCATCCGGGGCACCGGCGGTCCCCGTTGAGCGACCCTCTTCTTTGGGCACCGCTCCCCATGAAAACGGCCGTGCATCACAGAACACCTTTCAGATGTTAAGCTTGAATTTGTCAGCTGGTATGGGGTAGTGACCGAGTTTGTATTTAGACTATTATGGAAAACTTATGGATATTATCTTTACTAATAATAATCCCATACAGTTTGAAAAACTTAAAATCAAGAAGCAAAAAGAGCCTCAAGAATTTTTATGTTATTGAATTAAATGGACTGCAAGAAATGACTAACACCGACGGGCTTGTAGCGGCTTGTCGGCCGGAGCAAGATAACCTTCAGAAAATACATTGAATAGCGATCATAAAGGGCCTAACACAATGCTTGGAGAGCCCATTTTGATATCGAAGATACCATTCTAAGAGAACTCCTTGAGGCAATTTGCGAATCACATCTTGCGCATTCTCTTCAGTGTGCTATAGGTCTTCGTATCTGTTTGAACTTCACCTGTTTAGACCATCTTCCGCCTGAAGCTCCTTCAGTCCGTGGTATGTGAGGGACGATCTATCGTCCCTCCGTCAAGCAGTTTTTTATGTGTTTGAATTTCTACGTTAAACGAATTAACTGGTTTCCCCGATGACAAAAAAAGGATATGCCATGCCGATGGATGGGCCCAAAGTCAAAGACCGCGATGTCGTGCTGTGGAACAACTCGGTGACCCGACTCAGCCGATTCTGGAAGAGCGGGCCGCTGGTGCTGGTTTTTCTCCGTCATTACGGGTGACCGTTTTGCCGGGAGCAGGTGGCGCAGTTGCGCCGAAGAGAAGATGAGTTTCAGCGCCTCGGCGCTCAGGTGGTGCTGGTCGGACTTGGAACCCCTGAAGAAACTGCAGACTTCAAGGAGCAGTTCCAAGTTCCCTTTCCCATGGTTTCCGATTGGGAAAAGCGCCTTTTCCGCGATTTCGATCTCAAACAGATGTCCCCGTCCTCGATGCTGTCGGTGGGGCTGGCCGTGAAAGGATTTATGACCCTGGCCAAAGGCCACCGCATGGGGATCCCCAAGGGTGATGTGATGCAACTTCCCGGAGTTTTCATCATCGATACCGCCGGCCGCATCCGCTTTAGCCATTACGCGCGGGATCCGTCGGACCATCCAAACCCCGACTCTCTTTTGAACGTGTTGCGGTCCGATGCGGATCTCGGCACTCCCGCCAAGGACAAATAGGGGACAATCTTTAGTCCCTCCGTCCAAGCACCTTTTTAAAGTTATTCAGAAAGATAATGGGGTCGCGTATTGATTATTACGTATGTGGAAGGCTGATTCATTCAGACTTAGGAATCGGTGTCGGGGTCGCTATCAGTTCAATTTGGAAAAAGGAGATTGGAGGAACTCTGAAACGATTTAGATGCCAGGATCGCAAGCAGCACGAAGCAATATGTGCTCAGATAACAAACATAAAGTTGCTGGAAATTACGCTTACAGGCGTTGCGAAATCAATAATGAATATTTAACGGGCTGTTGCCCAAATAGCCATTGAATCGCATGGTTTTAGTTGCTAGGTGTTCATAAACCACTCGAGCACTGAGGTAACCGATTATGATGGGGC
>CAFBRK010000121.1 GCA_903231505.1 Olavius algarvensis associated proteobacterium Delta 3
GATGCACCCAAAAGAGATCGAGAGCTCATTGATCGCTAGCAGTCCCCTTAATCATGTATCCTGAATCTTGAAACTTGTATCTTGACCCAACCGGCAAACCGGCCCAACCGGCAAACCGGCTAACGGAATTCTGGATGGGTATTCGGTACTGGGGATTAGGTATTCGGCGGAGACAAACAAGTCCGTATTCCCAGCAATTACCGAGTACCCAATACCCGATACCTAATACCTGAAACCGGCAAACCGGCTAAACCGGCAAACCGGTAAACCGGCTAACGGGCCGACGGGCCAACGGGCCAACGGGCCCAACCGGCCCGACCGACAAACCGGCAAACCGGCTAACGGGCCCACGGGCAGACGGGCGAACGGGCAAACCGGCAAACCGGCTAACGGGCCCACCGGCCAACCGTACTATGTGTCCTCTTCCATGAACCGGTCCAGCCAGCCATGGAGCAGGACCTGATGGGAGGCTTCCACGACACCGTAGGTGTCCGCGGGAATATAGAAGTTCAGATTTCCCATCCCCCTGGAGCGGTTGTCCGGGCCCATGCCGCTGAGGGTCACCACGGTCAGTCCCATTTCCGAGGCTTTTTCAATGGCCCGGATGATATTCGGCGAATTGCCGGAACTGCTGATGGTCACCAGCACATCCCCCGGGTCGGCGAAGCGGCCTAAAGGAAGGGCAAAGGATTCTTCGTAGCTGATATCGTTGCTGATGGCGGTCATCAGGGCCGCGTCATTAAATGCCTGACTGCGAAATCCGCCGTTTTTGCTGGCGTCTGCCGCCATGTGACCGGCCATCATGGCGCTGGCGCCGTTGCCGGTAAAAAACATGGTGGCATTCGTCTGTTTGATCCTTCGCGTCATAGCACACCAGGACCCCAGTCCCTCATCCGGAGTCATGGGTTTACCGTGGGTGTCCGTCACCGTCATCCTGGTCAGTGCCTGGGAAACGGCATCTACATACTGGTCGTACGTCGGCATGGTGTTATCCTAATCTTTACGGGTACTGGGTATTTGGTATTGGATATTCGGTGTCCTGTTTTAAACGGCTTCAACAATCGAAGCGACAGGTACTATTACCAAATCAGAACGGATGGGTAAACCCGTCTGCGCTTCATTGGAGCTACGCCGGGGAAGCGGGCTCGCCGACCAACGGGCCAACCGGCCAAACCGGCAAACGGAATTCTGGATGGGTATTCGGTACTGGGGATTAGGTATTCGGCGGAGACAAACAAGTCCGTATTCGCAGCAATTACCGAGTACCCAATACCCGATACCTAATACCTGAAACCGGCAAACCGGCCCACGGCCCAACCGGCCCACGGATCATGTAATGTTTATCCGATGTGATTCGACGACTTAACGGGTGAGCAACCAGAGTAGAACAGGGGCCATGAGGGCCATGAGAATAATGAGACCCGGGGGTGTAAAATATGGCCGGTACCATGGTTCCCCGTGAATTTTGGCCTTTTTGACCTCGGTGAGAAACCATTTCCCGATGATCACGGCCGCGATCAGGGGCGCGATGATTTTTACAAGTTTAAATAATCCGACGGTAATGTCCATAATTGAGTCGTTCGTTGGCAGATTCGATTAATTGTGGTAACGTTTATTTTTTTATCGGATCGATTGATAGTGTAGCTAATTCGCATAATCAAAGGGGGCAACAGGACGCCCCCTCATTGTCAAATGGTACGCCTGGGGTGACTCGAACACCCGACCTACGGATTAGAAGTCCGTTGCTCTATCCAACTGAGCTACAGGCGCGTCTGAAAGTAAACCCAAAAAATAATATACTTTCCCCCTGAAGTCCAACAAAAAGATCATCCGGATGTTTCTTCAGGGATTTTGCGTATTACCATTGCACTGAACTTAAAGCAGCGCGGTCAGAGCCGAACGAAAGATGACATATGGTCACAAAAAAAACGACGAAGAAAACTAAAACCGCGACCGCTCCAAAGGCCAAAAAACAGAAGGCCAAAGAAGAGACACGGTCGGCCAGAAAGAAATCTGCCACCACCCGATCCGCAGCGCCGGCGGGAAAAGCGGGCCGGACAAAGACGACCGCCGGGACCGGCAAAAAACCAGCCCCGGTCAAACGCAAAGCATCAGCGGACAAAGCCCTTGTCAAGTTCGATCCGTTGCAGCGCTACCTTGCTGAAATAAGCGATTACAACCTGTTGAGCCGGGATAGAGAGCGTGAACTGGCCATCCGTGTACGGGAACACAGTGATACGGATGCGGCCTACGAACTGGTGACATCCAATCTGCGGCTGGTCGTAAAGATTGCACTCGAATTTCAGCGGGTGTGGATGCAGAATCTGCTGGATTTGATTCAGGAAGGCAATATCGGATTGATGCAGGCGGTTAAAAAATTTGATCCCTATAAAAACGTTAAATTTTCTTACTATGCCTCCTTCTGGATCAAAGCTTACATTTTAAAATTCATCATGGACAATTGGCGCCTGGTGAAAATCGGCACGACACAGGGGCAGCGAAAACTGTTTTTCAAACTCAAGAAGGAAAAACAAAAACTGATTGATCAGGGTTTTGATCCAAAACCCAAACTCCTCTCCGACCGGCTCGGCGTGTCGGAGCGTGAGATTATCGATATGGATCAGAGACTGGATGGATGGGACGTTTCGTTGGACGCACCGCTCAAAAACGACTCCGACACCGAGCGTATCGAGTTTCTGAGCACCGACTCCACCTCGGCGGAAGACCGCGTTGCCAAAAAAGAGATGGAGACACTCCTGCACGAGAAAATTGCGGAGTTCAGAACCCATATGACCGAAAGGGAGTTGGACATCTTCGATAATCGGATATTTTCGGATACCCCGGTAACCCTGCAGGAAATCGGAGATCGCTACGGCATATCCCGTGAACGCGTCCGACAGGTCGAAAAGAATGTCATTAAAAAGATGCGGGAATTCATCCGACGTGAAATTCCGGATTTCGAGGCATACACCGAAGGCGCGACCACGGAGTAGCGTAAATCGTCACCAGACCTCCGGGCACGTAAAATACAACAAACTATACGCAATCCCGACGGACCTCGTTTTCCCAGAGAGGGTCCGGTCCGTCCGCGGTTGTGGTGGACAGGATAGCTTGATGAAACGTTCCATATGGACTCTTATGGTATTGACGGCCGTCAGCGCTGGGTTAAGCGGATGCGGAACCCTGCGCAACGCCGGTTCTGTTGTGGATTCGCCTCCAGGGCCGCCGGAACCCGGGGTGGTGTCTGATGCCGCAACGGTCTCCGAGATCCGTTCCGAGAACGCCTACTATTTTTACACCGAATCCCAGATTCAGAGGCGGCGGGGAAATCTTGATGGGGCGGCGGCACTCCTGAAACAGGCAATTGATAAAGATCCGGATTCCCTTTTTCTGAATCGAGAACTGGCCAAATTGTACCTTCAAAAGAAAGACAATATGGGGGCCCTGGCCGTCGTCGAACAGATTCTGAACAGGGCTCCGGAGGATGTCGAGGCCCTGATCATTTTTGGTCAAATCCAGCTCACCCAAAAGAACCTTACGGCTGCCAAAGCCGCCTACGAAAAAGTCCTTGCAGCCGATCCCAACCAGGAGAGGGTGTATCTCATTCTCGGAGGCATTTACCGGGAAGAGCAGAACCTCGATCGTGCACTGGATGTGTATACCCGGCTGGTTGAACACTATCCGCAATCCTATGCCGGCCATTACTATATTGGAAAAATCCTGTTCTCCAAGGGACAAACGGAAGAGGCGGAAAAAGAGCTTAAGAAAACCATCGAACTCGCTCCGGATCTGGACGAACCCAGGTTTGAATTAATCCGGATATACGAATCTCAGGGGAATCAGAAAGAAAGTACCCGTTTGTATCGGGAGATTTTGGAAAACGATCCCGACAACATCCGTGCAGGAATGGCCCTCGCGATATTGTACTACAGAGACGGCCGGACCGATGACGCAGAGACCCTCCTCAGCGATATCGGAATCCGAAGCCTTTCCGATCGTCGGATCCTGTCGGCGGCTGTCAAAGGCTACTTGGACCCGGGGGACTACGAGGACGCCGTCATTGTCCTGAAGGGCATGGCCAAGGGTGCTCCGGACAATCCGGGCATTCACTTTCTGACCGGTGTTGCCTATGACGGATTGGATCGGTCCGAAGAGGCCATCGCGTCCTTTCTGAAGGTACCGACAGAGTCCAAGTTCTATGAAAACGCCGTGGTGCACGTTGCCTTCCTGTATCAGAAATTGGACCGTATCGATGACGGCATTGCCTATTTGCAGGAGGTGATCCGATCCGCGCCGGACAATCCGGAATTCCATCTACATCTGGGCACATTTTACGAGAGCGAAGAAAACTACGCCCGTGCCGAAGAGATTCTCCGGAAAGGACTCTCCCTCGATCCGGAGAATGCCCGCATTCATTTTCGAATGGGAGTGGTATACGACAAATGGGGCCGCAAAGAGGACTCCATCCAGGCCATGAAAACGGTGATCCGCCTGGATGCCAAACATGCCAATGCCCTCAATTACCTTGGATATACCTATGCGGATCTCGGGAAAAATCTGGATGAGGCCGAACGGTTGATCAAAGAAGCGTTGAAGCACAAGCCGGACGACGGCTACATCACGGACAGCTTGGGGTGGGTTTATTACAAAAAAGGCCAATACGATGTAGCCCTCAAATACCTGGAGCGGGCCGTGTCCATCGTTCCCGACGACCCAATCATTCTGGAACACGTGGGTGATGTCCATCTGAAGCTGAACAACAAGGAAAAAGCGCTGGAGTTTTATCGGCGGTCCCTGAAAATTAGGGAAAAGGACAGAGAAGCGGTCGAAGAGAAGATCCAACGGATCACGAACGAAACGGATTGATTCGGTGGTAGCGACATGTTTCATCAGACCATTTGCCAGTTCTCGATGGCACCCGCATGAACACCGGCTGACCTTAGATACATTTTCCATAATACCGTGACGGGGTATCCTGACCTTTTGCTGAGGAACATTGCCACGAGTTGGCCGGTGCCATACGGCCTGCTGTTCTGTCTGCTGACCCTGGCCGGGTGCGGCGGGATTCGGCCATCGCCGGAAGTGCGACTATCTGCAGAAGCCGGCCGACTGTTGTCGGCCATATCCGGCATGAACGCCGGGCTGACATCCATTAAAGGGATCGGAAAATTATCTCTCCGATCCGGCTCCACCCCCGGGAGTTTTCGGTTCGCGTGGGCGGCTGTGCCGCCCGATCGGGTCCGTATCGATCTGATGGATCCCACCGGTCGCCCGGCAGGTACCCTTGCCAGGGACGGCACCTGGACCTATCTTCGGATTCATAAGGACGGTCGACTGTTTCGGCGGCGATCCCTGGATCGGCAAATCGGCAAATGGCTTGCGGTCCCGGTGGAAACCGCCGACCTGATTTCTCTGGTATCGGGTCATGTGCCGTTGAGAGAGCATGATGCCGTCGATGTGATCGGATCCACAGGAAAAGGCCCGATTCTTGTGCTGCGACGTCATCAAACCCTCGTCGAACGCATTGAACTTTCGCCTGACAGGAAATCGGTGGTGCGGATCGACATGTTCGGTGCCGCTGGTCAGAGGGCATATCGCATCGTGTACCCGGAATGGCGAGTGACAGTGGATGACCGATTGCCTCCATGGCTGGAAATTTTCACCGGAGACGGGGATTCCATACGGATACAATTTATCCGCTACCGGGAAAACGTCCCCATCGACCCGGCCATGTTCGTTCTCGATACCCCCCGTCAGGCAGATTCAGGCATAACCGCTTCCTCGCGGTATGGCCTTCGCCGATTCCCGTTTGTGGCGCTCCGACCCGGATACCCGGTATGCATAGGACATCTCCCCGGCCCATTATCCGTGGAGAAAAAAGGGGATAGCCGTCCCTCGGCAGATACATTCAGATCATAAAGGGGGCTGGTGTGTTTCCGGAAAATCGATTTCTGGCGGATCCGGCGCTGGGAAAACTGGCGAAATGGCTCCGGATCCTGGGAATGGATGCCCGCTATATCCGTTCCGGATCGATCGACAGGGCTCTCGCCGACTGTGAGCCAGGGCGCATCCTGTTGACCCGATCCCGACGGATCGCCAAGCAGGAACGTGATCGGAAGATCATTTTTATCCGGAGCAATGCTCCCATCCGGCAGTTGGAAGAAGTTATCGATGCTGCTCGCATCCGTCGCGGGGATGTCCGCCCGTTTTCCCGCTGTATCCGGTGCAACGTTTTGATTTCACAAGTGGCGAAAGCCTCTGTAAAGTACCGGGTCCCGGACTGGGTCTGGGAACAACACCATCATTTCCATAAATGTAACCGATGCGGGCGTATCTACTGGGCCGGGACCCACATCGACAGGAGTTTGCTGCAGATTGACGCCCTGTTCGGCACCAACGGCGGCCTTCAGTTTCCGGGTTAACCCGAACATTGCATGAAATCTTTTCAGCATATGTCTTAAGATAAACAATATTGGTGCCTTAACGTGAATACTGACGCATCGGGCGGCGATGCCATGTGTCACGTTGAAAAACGGATGAACGGCCTGAAAAGATTTCACCCTGCGGCCAAACGGAGACCTCCATGGCCGGCGTTATTCGAGATTCGCGGTAGTCGGACTACAGCTTCATCTCGAAGTGCCTTGCCCATGAAGGTCTCCATTTGGTGCAATGTCCGGGTTAAGCCTCTCGCCGTGATGTTGGAAAAAAACACCCGGTGGACCGACCCCTACCGGGGGATAGCAATCCGAAAGGATGACCTGCATGACCCGAAACAACGTGAACGATTCTGCTGCAGGCAACACCGCATGCGGGGCCTCCGGATCATCCCGCATGACGTCCAGGCTGCAGGACACGATGATCGAGAATTCCCTTCGGAAAATTCGTCACACGCTCATCTTTATGAGCGGCAAAGGGGGGGTCGGAAAGAGCAGCATGTCGGCGAATATCGCTGTTGCCCTGGCCCAGCGGAAGCTTCGGGTGGGACTCATGGACGTGGATCTTCACGGGCCGAGTCTCGCGGGAATGATGGGTGTTGAAGGCCTGCTCGAAATCACCGGCGATCGGTTTGCCATCCCCAAGCCCTTCAACCAGAACTTGGGCGTCGTTTCGATGCAGTCCTTGATGCCGGAACCGGATCAGGCGGTGATCTGGCAGGGCCCGGCAAAAACCGGTGTCATCCGTCAATTTATTGCCGACGTGCAATGGGGAGAGCTCGATTTTCTGATTGTCGATGCCCCTCCGGGAACCGGCGATGAACCGCTCAGCGTGGCACAGACGGTACCCGATGCCAAGGCCGTCATCGTGACCACCCCGCAGGATGTCGCCCTGTCCGACGTCCGCAAATCGATCGGCTTCTGCCGGGTTGTCCACCTGGAGATTCTCGGATTGGTCGAGAACATGGGCCCCTTTCCATGTCCGTGCTGTGGAAAACGGATCGAGATATTCAAACACGGCGGCGGTGAAATAACAGCTTTGCAGATGGGGATCCCGTTTCTCGGCACCGTGCCGTTTGATCCACAGGTGGTGGAGGCGTCGGATTCGGGGATCCCGGCATTCGGCGGGGCGGCATTCGCATCGTTTTCAGAAGCCATCACCCGGTGCGTGGATCGCATCCTGGGTGGGCTGTCTGACGCCTGACGGCAGTTGGACGTCATTGCTCTGAATACCGTGGCACATTGGATTACGAACATCGAACCGATAGGGTCCCAACGTGAAGAAAGCCATTGCTTTGGAAGGCCGCTTGAGGGGATGCCGAAATGTCGTGACCCTTGGCGCACGCCCCAATTTTTCGGATTACACGGCGGAAGAAGCGGAACTCATCCGTTCGGCCAAAAAGATATACTATCCGACCACCTTCTATGCCGACCTCTTCGATGCGGCCGGTATCCCCACATTTCCCAGTTACCACACCTACAAATGTGTCCAGGACAAAATCAAGCAGACCGCCTTGTTTGAGCTGCTCCAAATTGCTCACCCCCGAACGCGGGTCTTCTACGGAAAGCGCCAAAAAAAGGGAATCCCGGATTATTTCCGATTCCCCTTTATCGGCAAAATTCCCAGGGGGTCTGCCATGGGAAGGGGGGTGTTTTTAATCGACCGACCCGAGGCCCTGGAGAATTATCTTTCTCAAACCCCGGTCGCCTATATCCAGGAATATCTCCCGATCGATCGGGATATCCGGGTGGTCGTCATTGGTGGTTCTGCCATACATGCCTACTGGCGTGTTGCCCCCACAGGCGAGTTTCGCAGTAATGTGGCTCTGGGTGCCCGTATCGAGCTCGCTAATGTCCCCGAGGCGGCGATTCAATTGGCCCTGGATACGGCCCGGCAATGCCGATGGGACGATGTCGGCATCGATATTTGTGCCCACCAGGACAGCTACGTGGTGTTGGAAGGAAACATGAAATACGGAAAAGAGGGGTTCCGGGCCGCCGGCATGGATTATGTTAAAGAGATGGAGCGAAGGATTGAGAATGGAGAGATTTGAGGAACCCGTGCTGGACAGGCTGAAACACGCTCTGGACAAACGGGAGGAGGCGTTTCTGTCGCCGGTTGCCACACAGAGCCGGAAAGGCGTCCGACGGAATCCGGAGCGGCGACTGGAAAGCGATTATCGTCAGATGTTTGCCGTGGACGTGGACCGCGTATTACACTCCCGAGCCTATACCCGGTACATCGACAAGACGCAGGTGTTCTACTTGATTCAAAACGACCACATCACCCACCGGGTACTTCACGTTCAGCTCGTGTCTAAAATTGCCCGCACAATTGGACGATTTCTAGGACTCAATGAAGATCTGATCGAGGCCATCGCCCTGGGTCACGATATCGGGCATACACCCTTTGGTCACGATGGGGAGCGCATCTTGTCCGAACTCTGCCTCGCCCAGGGCATTGGGTATTTTCATCACAATCTTCAAAGCGTGCAGTTCCTGGATCGTGTCGAGAGAAATGGAAATGGCTGGAATCTGTGTCTTCAAACCCTGGACGGCATTCTTTGCCATGATGGCGAGGTCCATAACCAGAAGCTTCGACCGGAACGCAGCAAAACCTTCGAAACCCTCCAACGCGCCATATCGGCTAAAAAAGCGGACCCGGCCATGGCCCTCATGCCGATGACCCTCGAAGGGTGTGTGGTGCGGATGGCCGATACGATCGCCTACATCGGAAGAGATCTGGAAGACGCCATACGGTTGAACATGATCCGGCGGGAGGACATCCCCGGATCGATCACATCCGTTCTGGGGAAGACCAACGGCACCATCGTATACAATCTTGTCACCGATGTGATCCGATCGAGTTTCAATAAACCGTATATCGCCTTCAGCCATGATATTTCGGAAGCGCTAAAGAAGCTCAAAGAGTTCAATCTGAATCGGATTTACATGCATCCGGACGTCAAGACCCACCTGAAGCGGATCGAACATTTACTCAAACTGTTATTTGAGCAATATTTAGAGGATCTGAGGTTAGACAACACCGATTCCATGGTATTTCGACAATTTCTAAAAGACATGTCGGACGATTACCTCCAGGCCCATCAGCCGGAGGAGATCGTTCGTGATTTTATCTCCGGTATGACAGACCGGTACTTTCTCAGGCAGTGCCCGGAACAGTTGCGACCCACACCGAGGGCCGGTTAAGCGCTCTGCATACCCTGTGCTCAGCCATTTCGAAGGATCGAATTCTCCGTGTATTCACCGAAACACCAAACACCAAACACGAAA
>CAFBRK010000122.1 GCA_903231505.1 Olavius algarvensis associated proteobacterium Delta 3
ATAATGGTTTTACCGATAAACAAAAGCTTTTGATGCGCCATCCGGGATGGGAAGGCGGAGCCTCCTTCTCCCAGGGTGTTTTCTCTTTTTACATACGAGG
>CAFBRK010000123.1 GCA_903231505.1 Olavius algarvensis associated proteobacterium Delta 3
ACCAAACACCAAACACCAAACACCAAACACCAAACACCAAATACAATGTTCCTTACAGCAACGCCTCAAGCCTTTCTTTCAACCGGGTATACCGGTGCCGTGTCTGGTCATTCCGGATACCGATAGCCAGCGCTTTACGTGTGCCGATAAGCACCACCAGCTCTTTACCCCGGGTGATTGCCGTATAAATAAGGTTGCGTTGAAGCAACACATAATGCTGGGTCAGTATCGGCATGATGACCACCGGAAATTCGGATCCCTGGGATTTATGCACCGAAATCGCGTAGGCCAGCACGATCTCATCCATATCCATGGGGCTGTAAGTTGCGGAGCGACGATCATAGGCGACGGCCATTTCCTGGGTTCCTCGATCGATGCGTGTGACGCTGCCGATGTCCCCATTGTAAACTTGCTTGTCGTAATTGTTCCGGATTTGCATGACCTTGTCGCCGATGCGAAATACGGTACCGCCGCGCTCCCAGCCCGGGCCGTCCGGATTCAAGGCATTCTGCAATTCTATGTTCAAATTGGCTGCTCCAACGAGACCCTTGTGCATGGGGGTGAGCACTTGGATATCCGTCAGCGGATTGAATCGGAATCGCCGTGGAATGCGTTCGGCCACCATTGTCAAAATCAAATCCAGCACTTTTTCCGGATCGTCCTGTTCAATGAAGTAAAAATCCGCCGGCGGTTCTTCCGGCTTCGGATTTTTCAACTCCGGTGAGCGGCCCTGGTTGATGTGATGAGCGTTAACAACAATACGGCTTGATGTTGCCTGGCGAAAAATGTCGGTCAGCTCCACCACCGGCAAACGGTTGGAGGCGATGATGTCTTTAAGAACATTGCCGGGACCCACCGACGGCAGCTGGTAGATGTCTCCGACCAGAACCAGACCGGACGCAGGCGGTATGGCGCGGAGCATGTGATACATCAGACGGTTGTCGATCATGGAGGCCTCATCCACGATCAGCAGATCACATTTGAGGGGGTGTGCCTCGTTCTTTTGGAAACCGCCTTTTTGGGGACTGAATTCGAGCATCCGATGGATGGTCATGGCGTCCTGGCCGGTGGCCTCACTCATCCGCTTGGCAGCCCTTCCGGTGGGAGCGGCAAGCCGGACCCGGCGTCGATGACGGGAGGCAATTTCGACAATGGCCCGCAGGATGGTCGTTTTTCCGGTGCCTGGCCCGCCCGTTATGACCATCAGTTTATGGGTCAAGCCCTGACGCACGGCGTGTTCCTGTTTTGGCGCCAGTTGAATTCCCATGTGGCGCTGTAACCAGTGCAGAGCCCCGTCAATGTCGTCGATAGGTTCTTCAGCGTTGTGGGTAACGAGACCCCTTAAACACTCTGCGATCCGATTTTCAAAATGGTGCAGTTGGGCGAGAAACACGGCCTTGCCGTCCACCAGCGAGCCTTCTGGTGTTTCAGCAAATTCTTCAATCACGATATCGCCCTTGAGTGCCAGCCGTCCCAAAGCCTCCCGAACCGCATCACCATGGACCTCCAGCAACTCGCAGCATTGATCCACCAGAGGGTCATAGGGGAAGTAAATGTGGCCTTCTTCGGAAAGCCTCTGCAGAACATAAAGGACACCCGCGGTGATACGCTCGGGAGCCGTCTTGGTATAACCAAGGGCGCCGGCAATGGCATCGGCTTTTTGAAAACCGATACCGAAGATGTCGGATGCCAGTCGAAACGGGTTGTTTTGAACTACCGCGATAGCGCGGTCACGGTAGCGTTTAAAGATCCGGTGCGCATAGATTTCTCCGACACCGAAACCCTGGAGAAAAACCATCAGATCCCGAATGCCTTTCTGGGCCTGCCAGGCCGTTTGTATCATCTGGATCCGCTTGATACCGATACCGTCCACCATGGCCAGTTTCTCCGGTGATTCTTCGATGACAGACAGTGTTTCTTTTCCGAACCGATCAACGATCCGGTCAGCCATTTTCGGGCCGATGCCATGAATCAGGCCGGAACCGAGATACCTTAGGATCCCTTCCACGGTTGACGGAACCATTGTTTTGGAAGTGTGTATCTTGAACTGGCGGCCATGGGCCGGGTGGATGACCCACTCGCCCTCGAGGTGAAGTACTTCCCCCTCTTTGGGTTCCAACAGGTTTCCGACCACGGTCGCAGGTTTCCATTCGCCCTCCACACGGAGTCGCGCGACCGTATAGCCGGTGTCGTCATTGTGGAATGTGATGTGCTCGATCTGGCCTTCGAGGATTGTCGGTGGGGTCACTTTTTATCACCACGTTGAACCCAGGTGGGTGTCCGAACATCGGCGATCGGACCCGAATCCGGAATGTAGCATTTGATGTCCAGTACCGGTGAGCCGTCAACGGCATCGATGTCATCCAGCTCAATCATGGCACCCTCAATGGATCGAATACGGCAGCGGCTCAGCGCGATCAGGTTGGGCCGCGCCGGCGAATGGGTGGCAAAAACGCCGGTGAGCGGATTGCTCGGATCTTTCATCGGATGCACCCGGAGCGTTGCACGCTTTTCCGGTGTATCATTTTCATGGAACCAGTAGAGCACCCAAATGTGTGAAAAACCGCCCAATCCCAGCAGCGCGTCTGTGAAAGGGCGGTCAACGTGAATAAACGACCGGTCCTGTTTTTTACGAACATGGCCGACGGGAACGATTTGAAATGATTGCGTCATGTCTCGGGCTCCTTTTGTGTGGGTCGGTGCCGGAGCTATCCCGAATATTGCATGAAATTCTTTCAGATAATGTTTAAAAGACACAGTATCGAGGCGATAACCTGAATTCCGGGCAGTTCCGCTGGAGTGCAATGTGCACGACAGTGCCTCTGCAACCCCGTCAGGAACTGCCTTGGCCATGAGAGCCTCCATCTGGTGCAAGTTCCGGGATCTATGAAAATACTTGCAGATTTCCCCAAAAAAACGCAAACTAAAACTGTTGCGCGCTGTGTTCGACGAACGGATGGCGTTCAATTATGGGTAAGTTTGGGCAATCATGGTGATTCACATGGGTGACGTCAATTTGACCCGTTCTGCGGTGCCGCTTCTGCTGGCCGTGTGCATCCTCGGGTGCCAGAGCACGTATTACACCGTCTGGGAATCTCTGGGTAAGGAAAAACGTCATCTGCTGCGCGATCAGATCGAAAATGTGCAGCGCCGATTCAGGTCCAACCCGGGGGAACATGCATAGAAGAGAATTTATAACGGTCTCGACAAAATTGGGCATACTGGCGATGATGAGCCTTCTGGGAGTCGGCTGTCAGGCCAAGCCCCGGCCGGTTATCGGCTTGGGGGACCTGCCATACCCGCTGGATGCACTGGAACCTTACATTTCTTCCAGGACATTAACCTTTCATCACAAGAAGCACCACAAAAACTACGTCGACACCCTCAATCGGCTGATCAAAGGGACATCTTACCGGAACATGTCTCTATCAGAAATCGTCAAACGCAGCTCTGAAGATCCAAACGCCCAAAAGATTTTCAATCAGGCGGCCCAGGTCTTCAATCATGACTTCTATTGGAAATCCATGAAATCCGGCGGGGGGGACCACCGACCGGATCCATGGAAGCTCGCATCAGCGATTCATTTGGCAGCTATCGCCAATTCTACAAAGACTTTTCCGAGATTGCCTCGGCTCAGTTCGGGAGCGGTTGGGTGTGGTTGATCCAGGATTCGCAAACGCTTCGCATCACCGCCACGTCGAACGCCGGTACGCCGGTCGCCGAAGGACAGCTGCCGCTGCTTTGCATTGATTTGTGGGAGCATGCGTATTACCTTGACTACCAGAATCGCTGTGATGACTATGTCACAACGTTCCTGGACAAACTGGTCAGTTGGGAATTTGCTGAAGGCAATATTACCGCCTGAGAAAATCCGCCTGGGAAACATCCGGGAGAGTCCAAAATGTGGTGATGGTCTCCGGGCGACATCCGGCCAACGACCATAAACAATTCATAACACCCCATGGTCAAATCCAATGGTTCGTGACAAAAGCAAAAAAAAAGTGTTGGTTGTCGACAACCATCCGTTGATCCTCAAGTACATGCAACGACTCCTCGACAAACGGGGCGACGACGTACTGATCGCAGAAGACGGACTGTCCGCACTGAAGCTGCTCAATCAACACCATCCCGATGTAATATTGGTGGATCAGGTGATGCCCAACATTACCGGGGATAAGTTGTGCCGTATCATTCGCAGCCGACCGGAATTTAAAGATACCTGCATCATCATGCTATCCGCTATCGCGGCGGAAATTGATCTTCGGTTTGCTGAATTCGGTGCGAACTATTGCATTGCAAAAGGTCCCTTCGACAAGATGTCCACACATATTCTGGCGCTCCTCTATCAACTCGACGCGGAGGGCCGGTGTGGCCAGGCGGACCGGGTCATCGGCAAGGAGGATCTCTTCTATCGGCAGATTTCGGAAGAATTGCTGTATTCCAAAAATCACGCCGAAGCCATCTTAGACCATCTTGCCGAAGGGATCGTCGAAGTAACGGCGCAACGTGAAATAATCTATCTAAACCCCACGGCGGTCGATATTATCGGTATTGCCGAGGTGGATTTGCTGGGGACCCGCTTTTCGGATCTGTTCGAAGAAAACGATCGTCAATGGATCACAGAAAAACTGGCATCCTGTCAGGCGGGGGCTCCGGAGGACGAGAGCACGTTTTACCTTTACTTCAAACAAAAGCACATCCGTTTTGAAATGTTCCGGGTCCATGGCCTGGAGACACAAATTCTCACCATCATTTTCAACGAGATACCCCGACCTTCGGTGGCCGATCTTGAGCAGCCCGGCGGTGATGAACAGCATCGGAGTCCGCACAGCAATCCGGTTTCGCTCCCAGAAGACCATCTCAGGATGGTTTCGGATGCCGAGCGATTGCTTGAATATATCGATCACGAAGCGACGGAAGATACAACCATCCGGGAACTGGCGAAAAACCTCCGCAAATCGATGGATCGCATCAAAGACCAGGACCCAACGACGTTCTAATATCCGCGGCCGCCTGCACCCCCGGTCCTGTTGCGGTTCCGGGATTGCATGAACTCCCCATCCCCATTGGCAAATTGACTTTTGTGTATCCGGAGCAATGTTATTGCCATGTCTAGCGAACATCGGTTACCTGATCCGGATTTCTTATGAAGTGTCATCAGTGACGTAACCTGGACCCCGGGCCGATCCTCATGAAACGGAAAAGACTTTCGGCAAACCCGATATACAATTGAGGAAAAGGTTTTCAGCGATGGATTTTACCATACCGGCAGCTCTTAAACATGATATACAGCGGTTCAGGGAGTTTCTCGACGCCCATATGACACCCCACCTGTCCGTGTGGCGGCGTGGGGGACAGGTCCCCTTGGAATTCTTCCATGCCATGGGCGGGGAGGGCTGGTTTGGGTTCGAGGAGAGGGACGGCGTTCTGTCACCCCACTCGGCGTTGAGGGAAGCGTTAATTGCAGAAGAATTGGGGGTTGTTTCTCCGGGGGTGGCCATCGCCGTGCTGGCCCACATGGATCTGGGATTTATGGGTCTGTACATGTTTGGATCGGAGGCGTTAAAAAAAGCCTATGGCGGAGCGGCCCTTGGTGGAAGGAAACTGATGTGTGTGGGCAATACCGAAAACATCGCGGGAAGTGATGTTGCCGGCATCGCCACGACGGCCGAGGAAAGCGATGGCGGGTGGCGCCTCAATGGCACCAAGGCGTATGTCACCAATGGATACATTGCCGATCTGGCCGTGATTACGGCCGTGACCGATCCCGACGCCTCAAGAACGCGGCGTATCTCCATGTTCCTTGTCGACCTGAATAGCGACGGTGTCCGACGGACCAAACTCGGAAAACAGGTCTGGATACCGTCGGACCTGACCCGGCTTCAGTTTAAGGACGTTTTCGTGCCAAAGGATCATATTCTGGGGGAACAGGGAAAAGGCATGCAGCAGGTTCTGTCCATATTTACCCGGAGTCGCGTCCCTATCAGTGCGCTGACTCTCGGGACGACCCGGGGCGCTTTCGAGAGTGCGCTGACCCATGCGCAAAAACGCAGAATTTTCGGCCGGCCGATTGTCGAATATCAGGCAAAGGCGTTCGAGGCGGCTGATTTTTTTGCACGAATGGAAGCCGCCAGGCTGATGGTCTGGAAGGCCTGCGAGACGGCGGATCAAGGGGTTGACTTCCGGAAGGAAGCGGCCATGGCCAAATATCTGACCGTGGAAGTTGCCCGTGAGGTATCCATGTGGGCGGCGGATCTTTTCGGCGCCGTCTCAGTGATCATTGATCACCCCATTCACAAATTCCCCATGGATGCCTGGGGCTCTTCTCTGGGAGAAGGCACCCAGGATGTTCAAAAGCTTATCATCTTCCGTGAAATGATGAAGGGTTTTTCATAACGTTGTTACACGATCTTATTAGGGTGTGAGTACGATCTTGCCGAATTGTTCCCCGGACTCCATCATCCGGTAAGCCCGCCGGCCATCTTTCAAGGGGATGATGCGATCGACGACCGGTTTCAGTTTTTCTGTCCAGAGCATGGCAATGACATCCAGGAAGTCCTGATGAGTTCCCATCGTACTTCCAATCAGACTGATCTGTTTTCCAAAAATATATCGGACATCGATCTCCGTCAGTGGTCCGGAAGTATTTCCAACGATAACAATACGCCCCCCCCGGGCAACGACGGCCATACTTTTTTGAAGGGTGGCCTTGCCCACATTATCGACCACCAGATCGACGCCGTTATTGCCACTCAATCGATATACTTCCTTGCTCCAATCGGTTTCGGTTCGATCGATGGCCACATCAGCGCCCAGCGCCATTGCCTTCTCAGCTTTTTCTTTACTACCGGCAACGACATAAACGAAGGCCCCGGCAAGTTTGGCAATCTGTATGGCCATGGAGTTGACCCCACCGCCGGCACCCACAACGAGCACGGTCTCTGCAGGTTTTAGTCTGCCTCGATGGATGAGCATGCGCCAGGCTGTCAGACTAACCAGCAGCGGTGCAGCAGCTTCCGCATAATCCACGTTGTCCGGAATCGCAGCCAGATTGTCTGCGGGGACACAAAGAAATTCAGCAGCGCCTCCACGCAGATGCTCCCCGAGGATTCGGTATCCTGGACTCATGCTCGCCTCGCCGCGGCGCATGTACGGGTCGATGCGTGTGTTCACCCCGGGATCTGCGATCACCCGCTGCCCTGTTTTCCACCCGGAGACGGCGTCACCCACTTCCACAATATCTCCGGCGACATCCGCTCCGCACCAGTGTGGCATTTCAAGATTCAGCCCCGGCCACCCGCGGCGAACCCAAATGTCGAGATGATTCGTGGCACAGGCTTTGACTCGGACGATCACCTCATCGGGTCCTGGAACCGGGTCCGGTACGTCTCCGTATCGAAGGACGTCCAGGTCTCCATGCTGTTTGAAAAACAATGCCTTCATGGCTTCCTCCTCTCTATCCCGAACACTGCATGTGCTCTTCTCATCCCCATTCAAACGAAAAACCGATTACCCGATCCTGGTAAGTGGATTTGGCGGTCAACCCGAACATTGCATGAAATCTTTTCAGCAAATGTTTTAAGATAAACAAAATCGGTGCCTTAACGTGAATACCGGCGCATCGGGCGGCTATACCATGTGTCACGTTGAAAAACGGATGAACGGCCTGAAAAGATTTCACCCTGCGGGCCAAACGGAGACCTCCATGGCCGGCGTTATTCGAGATTCGCGGTAGTCGGACTACAGCTTCATCTCGAAGTGCCTTGCCCATGAATGTCTCCATTTGGTGCAATGTCCGGGTTAGACATTGCCGGGCTGTTGCCCGAACCGGTTTTATCGAGCCGTCTTTAGCTCCATGACGCATGCTCTTTCAACCAACATGGGAGCATGATTTAATTGCGATCTG
>CAFBRK010000124.1 GCA_903231505.1 Olavius algarvensis associated proteobacterium Delta 3
CCTGGAATCGGACGCGGACTACAACAACGATTCGTTTTCCGGAGCCGATCCGGTCACGCTGACAGAGGCGGGCAACCAGCGCACGGGCGCGATCGCCGGCACGATCATGGCGCGTCAGTCAACGAACACCGACGAGGATCGTTTCCAGCTGGGGGGGCTGTTGAATACGGGGAACGTGATTGATTTGAACCTGACCCTGCCCTCGGGCAGTTCACTGGTGCCGTCCTTGCGTGTCTTCGACGCAAGCGGGGTGGAACTGTTGGACGAAGACGGTAATCCGGATAACGGCTTCCGTGCCACGGTGTTGACCGATGCCAACTACTACGCCCAGGTGGCCAACGACTTCTGGGTGCGTGACGGGCAGGCGTATGACCTGGTGGGCATCCAGGACTGGGCCAATGCGCAGGCCGCGGCGGTGGCTCTGGGCGGGAACCTGGTGACGATCAACGATCAGGCCGAACAGGACTGGGTCCATCAGAACTTCGGCACTTGGCAGCCGTGGATTGGACTGCACGATGCCGACGGCACCAACACCCATGTGTGGGTCGATGGCACGCCGGTCAGCTACACCAACTGGGCCAGTGGCGAGCCGAGTACCTCCAGTTACGACGGCGTGTACATGGCCAGCGACGGTCTCTGGTACGACTATCACAAGACGTGGACC
>CAFBRK010000125.1 GCA_903231505.1 Olavius algarvensis associated proteobacterium Delta 3
ATCATGCTCCCATGTTGGTTGAAAGAGCATGCGTCATGGAGCTAAAGACGGCTCGATAAAACCGGTTCGGGCAACAGCCCGGCAAGACCTGACCCCATTTGGAGACAGCTCATGTTAACCACCCTGCGGGGTAAATTCCTGGTGTTTATTCTTCTTCCGGTTCTGGCGGCATTGATCGCCATCACCAGTGTGAGCTATTTCTCTGCCCGCCGTTACCTTATTGATCAGATGAAACGGTCAGGATTGGATGCATTGAAAGCCGATGCGGCAAGATTTAAGAACATGATCATCCAGGTGCATGCAGTGCTCGGCTCCATCGCTATTGCCGAAGAGATTGGTGGATTAACAGATTCCCAGAGAAAGAAAATATTCATTAAAATCAGTGATGCATTGGGAAACCATGTGACCTCCGTATTCATGGGATTTCCGGACGGTAGAATGGTACGCTCCAAGAAAACACTTCTCCCGAAGGGCTACGATCCACGAGAGCGCCCATGGTACAGGGAGGCCTTGACGCTGCCTCCCGAAGAATTCTACGGTGCCACATATCCCTACCTGGATGCCTCGACAAAAGACCCGACCATTACCTTTTTCAGGAGAATATTGGACAAAGATGGGCAGCTTATCGGGGTCGGCGGAATCGATGTCGATATCGCCCGGATCGTTGACACGTTGAGCCAGTATACCGGATTGCCTAAAAACGGGGTCCGATTTATTCTCAGCGACGATGCACGGATACTGGTTCATCCGGAAATGTCTCGAGTGGGCACCTATCTGGACCACTCCAGGGAAGCGATGGACGTAAGATTTGCAGAGTTGATCCGGGATCCAACGCTGAACTCCTATCAGTTTATTGGGGAACGGGCAGATCAACGGTGGTACATGGGATTCCATCGCATTGAGGACACCAGAGGTTTTATTGCGCTAATGCTTCCTGCGGAAGAGGTGCTACGGCCTCTCAACAACCTCATTCGGGAAATGTCTATTATAGCCACAGCGTTGATTTTTATACTCCTCATAGTGCTGCTTGTAATGACCCGAAAGATTACCCGGCCGGTGTATGCGCTTACTGAAGCCGCTAGAAAAGTGGTCAAGGAAGATGAATACCAGGATGCCATTGACGTACCCAGCAAAGACGAATTGGGCCAATTAACGGAATCGTTCAACGTCATGATGGAAGGCCTACGCCAGCGGGATTTTATCCGAGACACCTTCGGCCGATATGTCACCAAAGAGGTGGTCGAGGAACTCATCGATAACCCGGACGGACTTCGGCTCGGCGGAGAGAAACGGGAAGTCACAATCATGTTCTCAGATATTCGCGGGTTCACCCCCCTTTCCGAGCACCTTGGTCCGGAGCAGGTCGTGGATCTGCTGAACCGATACCTTGGGGATATGGCGGACATCGTCGAAAAATACGGGGGGACGGTCAGCGAATTCGTCGGGGACGCGATTCTGGCCTTTTTCGGCGCACCGGTCGACCACGGAGACAGCCCTTCCCGGGCGGTGGCCTGTGCCGTGGAAATGCAGATGGCCATGGTGACCATCAACAAGGACAATGTCGAGAGTGGACTTTCCGAAGTGGCCATGGGCATCGGGATCAACACCGGAGACGTCATCGTCGGCAACATCGGGAGCGAGAGGCGGGCAAAATACGGCGTTGTGGGGCACGCCATCAATCTCACCGCCCGGGTCGAGTCGTCTACCATTGGCGGCCAGATTCTGATCTCCGAGGCCACCTATGATAAGGTCAAGGACACCGTCATCATAAAGCAGGAACGGAAGCTTCGCCTAAAGGGCGTGGACGAGGAAGTGGTGCTGTATGACGTCGCCGGTGTCACCTTCCCGGAACGGTTGATGGTGCCCGCGCTCCATGAAGTGCCCCTCCCCCTGTCGACGCCTTTAGACGTTCGCGTGATCCGGATGAAGGACAAAAAAGAAGCTGAGTTTGTGAACCAGGGACGCCTCACCCATTTCTCAGCCAACTGCGCGCATGTGGCGCTGAATCAAGAGATTCGGCCGCCGACTGAGATCCGGATCGATTTTTGCGACGATCGGGAATGTGTAAATGAAAAAATTTATGGACGTGTGGTGGAAGCGACCAACGCTGGAGACGGCTTCGAGCATATGCTGCGGATTTCTTACGCGTCTCCGGAGGCCCAAAAACATCTCAAGCAGCTGCTTTATTAGCGGCGATTTATAATAACTGCTCGCTCCGGCTTTTCCATGGGGCCGGGTCTTGCATTACCGCCTGGGTGGTGTCATCTTTCAGATTCTAACGAGCGAAGTCCCCCGTCAGGAGTTTACCAGGCACATGATCCGTTCCATGATAATTTACATCGCGGCAGTGCTGGTGGCCAACTACACGGCCACATGGTTTATTCCGCTGCCGGTTTTCATGATGGTGTCCGTCGGGACGCTGGTTTTCGGCATCACGTTCACCCAGAGGGACCGGGTGCATCGCCACGGCCGCAGAGCCGTTTATCTGATGATTTTTATCGCCGCGGTGGGCATGGTGCTCGAATCCCTGTTTCTGGGGGTCGAATGGCGGATCATCACCGCTTCTTTTATTGCTATTGTGTTGAGCGAAACCGCCGACACGGAAGTGTATCACAAACTTCTCCGACGCTCCTGGATGCAGCGGGTGATCGGTTCAAACCTGGTGAGCATCCCCCTGGACAGCATTCTGTTCAATGTGATCGCGTTTCTGGGCGTCTTCCAGCCGGGGATGCTGGTGGCTATCATTTTCGGTGAAATCGTGGCCAAGTTCACCACCGGTGCGATCGCCGCGCTGTGGCGATCCCGGGATGAGAACCGGCCGCTTCCGGCCGCCGTCTGAGCCATAAAACCCCCTGCAACAAGTGCACGAGATCAAAGCGGAATCCGTGCGTCGAACAACGGGGTATCATCAAGCAAAAAAGATCAGCACACAGGGTGCGCCATTCCACATCACCACGAGCATGCCCCTTCGACTCCCTCACCCACCGGTCGCCTTTTGCCAGAAGATCGTCTCCCGAAATCCAGGATAACGACCGTCAGGATCGGCACCACCAGGCCCAGCAGTATCACGGTGATCATCAGCATGCCGAGATCATCGTACTGGCCGCGTTCAATAATAAAAATCCGGTTCAGATACTTGGTCCCAAGGCTGCTGGCCGACAAGGCGAGATTGGTAAAGGCGGCCAAGACGGCAAAATAGGTGGCCTTCTGATCAGAAGGGGCCTCCCTGGCGATCCAGGCCAGCATCGGGATCATCGCCACCTGCCCCAGGGGGGAGTCTGCCATAGTGTCGACAATCGCAATCGTGCGGGCACCGAACCCGAAATGGGCCGTGGTCCACTCGTGGAGACCGTGATACATGCCGAAAAACGGCAAAGACATGACAGTTCCATAGACAGAAAGAAAAACCACGAGATAGGGTATGGGCCGTCGGGCCATCCAGCCTCTCAGGGCGAACATACCGATGATGGCCAAAATCGATGAAAGCTGGCGCAGGGTTCCGAAAAAGGCCTCGTCGAAACCAAGCACGTCGATCTGCCACCAGCCGGCACCGGCCCCCATCGTCGGCATGGCCCGGAACACAAAAATGATGACGGCGATGCCCACGATGTCGCGCTTTTTATCCGGGTCCAGATCTTTCAGCAGCTGGGCCATGAGATAAGTAACAATTCCCAGTGAACCGATAAAAATGACTTCCGCGCTCAGTGAAAATCCCGAGATACCGATCAGCAGCGTCATGACGACGAAGAAGCCGCTGCCCCCCAGAATCTTCCAGTTCGGCGTTAACCGGGTTTCCTGTTTCCCCAGCATCTGCTGAACCCGGCCCTCCGGGAACCCTTCCTTCAGAAGGTACCGCCGCCGTTTCCGAAATATATACTGGCCGTAGATGACTCCAGTGACTGAAACGACGGGAATAACAAGCGCCACCGTGTACATGGCCGAGTAGGACACGACGGTGGCCATCCACCCGCCGAGGCCGGCGACCAGCGCGACACCGCCGATGATCGCCACCCGTCCCAGGGTCTGCACGGTCACGTGCATGCTTTTTAGCTCGTTTTCGGGAACCGGGGCTCCGGTATCGTCGAAGGCGGGTACCGCCTCCACGGTCATGGCATCGGCCACGACATCCTGGAGCACGAAGCCGATGGGCGACAGCATGACGGATATGATGTACCAGATCGGTATCGGCAAGACCGCGGCCATGCGATTGGAGTGCCCCGTCAAACCGATCATGATGGCCAGGCTGACTGTCATCAGGGCAGCGCCGAGATAGACGAACAGCGCCTTTTTCGACCAAAAGAGATCCACCAGATGCCCGAGGGGCATTTTGAGCGCCCATGGCAAACCGGCCCAGAATCCGAGGCTTGCCAGAAATGCCGCCGACAACCCGAGCTGTTCCTTTACGTAGAAGCTTTCGACGATACCGGTAAAACCGGAAATGCCCGCCGCCAGGTACACCATCAACGGCGGGAGGTAGCTCCATCGCATTTCCCTGGCAATACCGAGAAAATCATTCTTCAACCAGTTGAGGAATCGGGAGTAAGCCACCGTTGTTGCCATCGATCGTCGACCCATGGGTCTCTGAACCTCTCATGCCGGAATTCGTATCAATAGCCGATATGCCTGCCAAGAATCACCCCGTTATATGCCGTCTTTGGCGGGCCAGACGAGGCAGTCGTGTAACAGGGTAAAATACGGGGGTGGACCGGGATTATTCCTAAATTTCGTTTGTACTCGGGAAATATAACCATGTGGGCCACCGAGTCATCGGCGGCCCACACGATATACTGTACGCGGACATGTCACGAGATATTCTATTTATCCCTGCTCCAGGGGTACGAAGAATTTCCCCTCGCCCCGCTGAACGAGCAGAAGCATACTGTCTTCATCGTCGGACGCGCGGATTTGTTTTTTTGCTCCGTCTACGGAATCCACCGGTTTCCGGTTCACTTCCAGGATAACATCGCCCTGACGGAGGCCGGCGTCGGCTGCCGGGCTATCCGGAGAAACACCCACAACCACCAGCCCCTTGTCTGCCTTGAGGCGCAGTTGCTGGGCCAGTTGCGGGGTCAGTTCCTGAAGCTGCAGCCCCCATTTCGCTTTTGCCGGAGCGGCCGATGCTTCCAGTTCATTTTCTTCCGAGGGAAGCCGGCCGGTCTTGACTGTCAGCCTTTTTTCTTTTCCGTTGCGAACCACCGTGAGAGTGACCTTTTCTCCGACCGGGGTTGCGGCAACCATCGCCGGCAGGTCATGGCTGTCCGTTACCGTTATTTTGTCATAGGTCATGATCACATCTCCTCGCCGGACTCCCGCCTTGTCGGCAGGGCTTCCGGATGTGACGTCCGCCACCAGCGCGCCACTGGCTTCCTCCAACTTCAACGCTTTGGCCAGATCCGGAGTAATGGTCTGGATGTTCACCCCAAGGTAGCTGCGGGTGACCTTGCCCGTGCTGACCATCTGGGGGATGAGCGGTTTTGCCGTGTTGACCGGAATGGCAAATCCGATGCCCTGGCCGTAAGGGATAATCGCCGTGTTGATACCGACAATTTCCCCGTTCATGTTGAACAGAGGTCCGCCGCTGTTGCCGGGATTGATCGAGGCATCGGTCTGGATAAAATCGTCATAGGGTCCCGCTCCGATGACGCGCCCTTTGGCGCTGACGATCCCGGAGGTCACCGTATGGCTCAAACCGAAAGGATTGCCGATGGCGACCACCCAGTCGCCCACCTTCAGGTTTTCGGAATCGCCCATGGCCGCTGACGGCAAGGGCTGGTCCGATTCAATCTTCAGAACCGCCAGGTCGGTTTTGGGATCGCGCCCGACAACCGTGGCCTTGTATTCTTTCTTGTCGGCCAACGTCACGGTCACATCCTTGGCACCCTCCACCACATGATTGTTGGTCAGGATGGTTCCGTTCGCATCGATAATAACACCGGACCCGGCTCCCAGGGACCTGCGGTTCTCCGGCTGCTGCCGCCTATTGTTGAAATACCGTTCAAAGAACTCGCCAAAGGGGCCTTCCGGCATCTGGGGATGGTTGAACCACGCCTTTTCGACTTTGGTCACCTTCACATTGACCACCGTCGGACTCAGCTTTGCAGAAAGCTCGGCGAAGGATCCCGGCATGACCGGTGATGTCAGCGTCGGTGCCTGGACATCCGGTGCGTATTCTTCCGCCATTGAAGTGCCGGTCATATTGAGCCCGGAGGCGACCATCAACCCGATGATCAGAAATAGCACGGCGACCATGCTCATTTCCGTGACCCCGTAGCGCCTTGATTTCACGTTTGTCCTGGTTTGAACATTCATTTCAAATCCTCCTTTGTTTTTCCTGACACATGGACGTGCCCTGTTCATTGAGATGGCTTTCATCCCATGGGGGCGAGCTTGTTGTTCTGCTGCAGGAAAAGAATAATCAGGAGAGATTAATGGGGGATTAATCGAACATTAAAATATGTTAATGAAGTGGAAGACCCTCTTGTATCGGAAGCTCTTCTGTTGAGCGGAGGATCATGTTGTTACGATGGTAACTCTTGGAAGGAACCATGCCGATGAAAGTCATTCCGGGGAACGCCGTGGTTCGGCAGGCTCACCACCCTGAGTCCCGCCAAGGCGGGATCGGAGGGGACTCCAGACCGACACTGGATGCCGGTCGCAGATCCCGTAATCAGCGGGGATCGAGTCCGGCATGACGACGAAATGAGTCGGAGTATAGATCGGAAAAGTAGAGAGGTAGTATCAAGATTGTCTGAAAAGTGTTAGATGGCTTGATTAATCATCGATCCAAACAATGACTTTGCGCTCCAGGTCAATATAGTGTTTGTAGTCCGCCAGAAAACTCATGCCCAGGAGTCCATTGTAATCGGTGGGGGCACCGGTCTGTTTTATGACGACGACCTTGGCATCCTTTTGTGTTTTCGGTCCCACGCGCAAATACTCTACTTTGAGGCCTTTCGCATCGACCACCCCGCCACCGGCCACCAGCGCTTTTAACGGGATAAATTTATCGAGCTGATACGTCTCTGTCGCCGGCTCGTAGACGGCGGTGTACTCGGCGCCGGTGTCCACAAGCAGCTTCATGTTTATCTGGCGCCCCTTGTAGCCAAACGTTACCGGCACTATAACCCCATTTCCCAGCCTGGTTACCTTCGTTTCACGCTGATCGGCGGCACCCTCCTGCCCGCTACCATCTTCGACGGCAGACGGCGCAGAGACAACTTCCTTCCAGGAGCTTGACGCCTCGACCCCTTCGGGTGGAGGCTCGTTGGAGTAATTTTTAACGCCGTTTTCGTCCGTCCAGCTGTACATCTCGGCAAGAGGGACACTCGCAAACAGGATCATTATCGCGGTCACGCATATGCAGACGATCCATCTCATGGGACCTCCTCACGGTTCGGATTTCCGTGATGATCATTCGGCGATGTAAGGGGCTCACAAACAACGCCATGGCCTCTAATAATAACACATTTGCAACCGCCGGCAACCATTCGTGTTGGATTTCTGAATCTCAACCGTTGAGCGGATCAACTGGATCGGCGACAAGTGGTAATCGGATATGAAACGTACTTCCCTCTCCGGGTCGGCTGTCGACGTCGATACGGCCACCGTGGGCCTGTGCGATCGAAGAGGCAATGCTGAGCCCAAGACCGGCGCCCTTTTCCTTTCCGGCGGCAGCCTTGCCGGTTCGATAAAACGGATTGAAAATCCGCTCCTGCTCTTCGGTTGACAGACCTATCCCGGTGTCCAAAATGTCAATCACGGCCCATGTGTCATCCTGAAAGAGGGAGACTGTCACCTTGCCATGTTCCGGGGTATATTTGATCGCATTGTCGACAATGTTTAACATCAGGCGGTGAAGCCACTCCGGATCCCCTTCGACAGTACATGCTTCCATTCTTCCAAGATCCAGCACAACACCTTGCTTTTGGGCCAGGATTGCGGCGCGTTCGTACACCTCCATAACGACCTGGGCAAGATCCATCCGGCGATGCGCCATCCGGAACATGCCGGCATCGCTGCGCGACAGCAACAGAAGCCCTTCCACCAGATCGGAAATCCGATCGATCTCTTCAAGGGCGCTTGTTAAAACATCTTTATACTCTGCCGGAGTGCGTTCGGCACGAAGGGCCACTTCCAGTTCACCCTTCAGAATGGTCAGGGGCGTCTGCAATTCGTGGGATGCAGCGGCACTGAATTGCCGGATTTGTTGAAACGCGATATCGAGCCGCTCCAGCATGGCATTCAGGGTGACCGCCAGTCTGTCCAATTCATCGCCGCTTCCAGGCTCATCCAGCCGCCCGGACAGATCCTCTCCGCTGATTCGGCGTGCGGTCGTCGCCATTTGATCCACCGGCCGGAGTGCCCGCCGTGCCAGCAGCATCCCCCCGCCACCGGCCAGGATCAGCGCCAGGGGCAACATGGCCGCCAGAGAGTACAAAAACTGCCGTTTTGTACGGACAACACTTTCCAGCGACATGCCGACCCGAACCAGGTTGATCACCCGGCCGGAGTCGACCACCGGCATGGTCACAACCCGCACCGGGTCTTTGCTCGTGTTGGTGAAGGTTTCGAACGTGGGAAGCCCCTGGGCCGCTCTCTGGGCCGCCTCGCGGCTGAGCGGCAACGGCTCTGAAGTGTTCGGTTTTTGTTGCGGATCCGGACGCCCCCGGGGATCGCGCATATCGAAATACCGGTCCATGGGGGAAAAGCCGAAAAAGCGTCGGAATGCCGCATCGACATCGGGCGGCAGGAAGGGGGTGGATCGGTCGCGGGCTTGACTGGCGAGCGCCTGGGCCACACCATCCAGTGCGTTGTCCACCTCACGGGACAGGCCGTAGCTCAGCAGGCCATAGGTGGCAATTCCCAGAAGAACAAAGGTGAGTGTCAGCACCGCCGTGTACCAGAGTGTCAGTCGTGTCCCGATGGAGCGAAAACCCATGGATCAGTCCACTTTCATGACATACCCGACCCCGCGAACGGTGTGTATCAGTTTAGAGTCACGGTCGGTGTCTATTTTCTTCCGGAGATAGTTGACGTAGACATCGATCACGTTTGTTTCCGTGTCGAAATTGTAATCCCACACGTGCTCTGTGATCATGGTCCGCGTCAACACCCTGTCCTGATTCCGCATAAAGTAATCGAGCAATGCGAACTCTTTCGGCGTGAGATCGATCTTTTGCTCACCGCGGTAAACGACCCGCTGTGCCGGGTCGAGCCTCAGGTCGGCGATCTGAAGATAAGGGGGCTGCGCATCCGCCTGCCGACGAAGAAGGGCCCTTACCCGGGCCAGCAGCTCCTGAAATGCAAACGGTTTGGGAAGATAATCGTCCGCACCGGTATCCAGGCCTAATACCCGATCTTCGATGGAGGCCCGAACGGTAAGCAACAGAACGGGGGTGGAAGTCTTCTGATCCCGCATCTGCTTAAGGATACTCAGCCCGTCCATCTTCGGAAGATTCAGATCGAGTATCACCAGGTCATGGATCCGGTCCAGGGCCATGGACAAACCGGTTTCACCGTCGGAAGCGAGGTCGACGGCGTACCCCTCTTCTTCCAGCCCCTTTTTTATGAAGCTGGCAACTTTTTTTTCATCTTCGACAACCAGGAGTCTCATCGGTAAGCTGCGGTACAACGGAAAAGATCGGTTACTTCGGGTGGTTGATGATGATTTCCCCGAGCTTTTCAGGCCTGATATAGACGTTCCCCAACTCATTGGTAAGAATCAAAGGCCCGCTGAAAGTATTGTAAATATTTTCATTTTCTACGGTCACGAGATATGTCCCGCCTGAGATGAGTTCGATTTGAAAGAGCCCCTCGGACTTAAGTGTGATGCGGGATATCTTTTCAATTTTCACATCCACCGGGTTCCCCTGGTACTCGAACCTTAAAACGCCCTCCCGCTGTGGAGTGGGAGCCATTATATCTCCTTTGAACGTTGACCCATCGTTTGTTTTGATACTTCCTTGAAATTGGACATCCGCATAAGCGTTTCCGCTTACCAGAAGTAACAAGAGAAAGTATAGTGTGCGTTTAACATGGGTAGTCATTCAGCTATCCCTTCCTTGGATTCACACGTCTTTTCAAATGCCTAAAATTATAAATGCCTTAATTGCCTGAAATGAGAATGCGAATGTACATCTCATTATTAATTTTTTAAGACAATTCAGACACGTTATGCATTCCCGGCCACCACATCCTACTTAAGAACCTTCATAAACACCTTGACACCATCCGGATAATACCTTCTGAGCTCGGTCGCTTTTCCGTAAAAAGAAAGAGTCGCCCCGTTTTCAATCGTGTTGGATTTTCCGAACATTTCATTGGCATACAGCGTCACCGACACTTTATTGCCACAATCGATGGTGATAGAATACGCCTCGTCTTGATCTACCTCATTGTGGGTAAATCTTTTGATGGTGCCGCTGCCGGAGAAACTATTTCCCCGAATATGGTTCTCATTAAAATCATCCATCTGCTCCGCCGACATGGTCACCGCCCGGCTTGCCGTGGTGCAGATATCGGATGCCGTGACCGGCATTGCGCTGAGACCAAGTGTCAACAATAGACATACGAAGAGCTTCGCATACATGATGACCTCTATTCTGGTTTAGTTTATGGTTTCGTTACAGAATACAATGACTTAGCGACTGTATCAAATTATGCGTGCATTGTCATGGCTGCAATCCTTCGAAAACGTGGCCGTCCGGAATGGAACCGGTTTATTAAAGAAAGAAATCAACTAACGCGATCAGACCGACAAGCAGGAGCAGTCCCGCCATTATTTCGGCTATCGGCCAAGGCGCCTGGTAAACGTAAACGGGGCTTTGGATACGCCTTAGGATAACGCGATGCTGAATCAACGCCGCCAGCAGGCCGAGCGAGCCCAGACCGATAAAGGCTCCTCCAAAGAGAGAGACTGTCCGAATTAGATCGATGCCCAGATCCGGGTGAACTTTCTCGAGGTATTCAATCGCTTTTGAAGCCCCGAAACCGAAGCCGATCAACGACAAGGACGTACGGATCCAGGCCATGAGGGTCCGGTCGGTCGCTTCACGGTTGCGATCACGGGCCAGATCCGTCGACTGGTGCACACCGGTTTCCAGCTTCTGTTTTTTATCCGATTCCTGTTGTGTGGGGGTCATGTATGATGCTCCGTTTTATCGACGCGCATGCGTGAGGGGTCAAACCTTGATTATTGACTTACATACCCCCTTGCACCGTCGTTATTACATTAAACAACCAACCACTTTTCCTATATCAGGGAGGACCGACGCCATCGTAAATCAATAATCAACGGGCTGTTGCCCAAATAGCCATTGAATCGCATGGTTTTAGTTGCTAGGTGTTCATAAACCACTCGAGCACTGAGGTAACCGATTATG
>CAFBRK010000126.1 GCA_903231505.1 Olavius algarvensis associated proteobacterium Delta 3
AAAGCATCAGACAGCTTAGATAAGGACGTCGAACCAGATAATTAATGAACACCTTTTAGTTTATGACTGATACCTAAAACCCCGCCATTATCGGCGGGGGTTTTTATTTTAAGGCCGTGTCAAAAAGCCGACTTAATTTAAGCCGGCTCTGGTTTGTTGACCATTGAAAACCGCTAACGCCTTATTCAGAATCCGGGCCAGGG
>CAFBRK010000127.1 GCA_903231505.1 Olavius algarvensis associated proteobacterium Delta 3
CAGATCGCAATTGAATCATGCTCCCATGTTGGTTGAAAGAGCATGCGTCATGGAGCTAAAGACGGCTCGATAAAACCGGTTCGGGCAACAGCCCGTTGAATTATAACCTCTATACTACGAATTCTGAATACCGCTTTCTCGGTAGGAATAAACCAATAGGCGCGGAAAATTTAAGAAATTCCACGCCTTATTTTTCAAGTTAGCAGGTGCACATAGATAGCCGTTGCCAGCGCTGACGATCAAGCTCACTGGATTTTACTGAGCGAAGTGGAGCGAAATTCCAGAGTAACGCCTTGTTAGCCCATTATCCTTTTATTATTCTGATACTTTTTGAAGTTCTCCGCCTGCTCAAAAATCTCTTTATACACCTCATTTAGGTGGACGATCACCTGGCTCTTGGGTCTTTTTTTCAGTCATGATTCGGAAAGTTTAAAGGTACTCCTGCGAGCGCTTTTATATGCCGTCTCTTAACTCCTCCTCTTCTTCTGCTGTCAATGGAGTCCATTTCGCGTCCTCCCAGCTGCCCAGGCACTTTCTGCAGGTAAGCACTCCCATATATGTCCCGTAAGCCTCACACCGACCCCTTTTGAATATTGAATGATTCCTGCATTGTTGAACATCTAGATATGGATCGGGGGGCCCACCCGGGCCGGTGCCTCCACCAGGGCGGTCGGGGCCATCTGGGGGTGGTTGGGGATCAGGTCTATCAGGTTCGTCGGTGGGAGGGTCGCTATCGCAAATAGACATTACTATCAGTGGTGTTTCACGATTTACTCGATGCCCTGTCTTGAGTTGTTGGCCCAAGTAGGTTTTTATGTCATTTGCTAATGAATTAGAAATAATGAGTGAAACATATCTCTTGTAACGTTGAAGAATTTTCTGCACGTCATTAATATTGCCGTTTTCAATCGCGGAACGGATAAGTCGCATTAGGTCCTGTAATGTTATTTCCTCAAAGAGATCCTCTTCAGAGATGGACTCTCTTTTAAAATCTTTTTCAATGCCGCATAGTTTTCTTACCTTTTCTAATGCAACTGCGGGCAGCGCTTGGAGATGTTCGGATTTGGCAATCTTAGCTTCCAATTCGTCATAAAAACCATCATCCAGAGCGGCTTGCACCAATTTTAACATCATCATTAGGGGTGCAGATACATATTTCCGTCTTTTGGTATTAAAACTACCTCTACGTCATGATTCTTTTCAGCCTTCCTTTCCATTTTATCCTCCTTTCTGCCATGGGGTTTTTTTCAATGTAGAGCTAATCTTATTAATAGTTCGGCTTTGATGTCGCTCTTACAATTAGTCGGGTGTGGTGGGGGGAGGAGTTATCCGTTACAACACGAAAAAGCCAAATCACCCTACTGCAACCCAGCTATCCAGGAACTTTAGATATGTTTGGCAGTATATAAGAAACAGTTTCAGCGGAAGGATGGACCCGAGAACCCAAAGTAATCAGGTTTGGCTTGGTGCCTGGTACACCATATCCGCTGCCATCTTCTGGGCTTTGCGCATCTGTTCCACTGCGTCTTGTGCAGTCCTTGCCGGTACCGTTGTGATCGATTCGATGCCGCCTGCTGCCCGGACAAGCATGGCGTTAATAAGATTCATTTCAGCCATTTTCTCATCTGGTATGTCTGACACAATAAAGAAATCAACGTCTCCATTCATTAAAAAATAGTAACTCACCAGTTTGCCCCCATATGCCTGGACCAACTTCCCAACGGCCTCTGACCGGTCCTGGGGATTGGCGATCATCCCTTGAATGGCTTCCTTTGACAACCTTCCATAGGATACCCAAAGCATGTTTACCTCCCGCCGTTAATACCTTAACTTTAAACCCTACCCTCACAGGTTTATTAAAGCCTCCACTGCACTTTACGATTCGGCTCCCAACAGAATGGGACATATCTGTTGGGAGCGAACCATGCAGATCTTTAAATGGTTCTCCATGACACATCCCTTCGGTAACTATTTGAAGTAAAGACGAAACCAGGAATTAATGGATATCCAACGGAAATTCCGGTGGAGCATCAGCAGGATGAGGTGGCCCTGTGCAGAAAATATGGATTTGATCGGGTCGGCTGAATGCAGAAAACTATCAAAGATGAGAACGCGGGTGTTGTGTCGAAAACGTTAGCGGGTCGGTGTTTGAATGTCAAGTCTTTGGTTGGAATTGGCGATCTGGTCGATCCGGGGTCTGACCGCGCTAACTAACTTAATTTATTGATAGATCATATGAAAAGGGCCTTGGAATCGATCTTAGACAGCCAGTTTTAACCCTAGAAATGGTGATCTAAGTGAAGGAATGGGGACTAGGATGGCAGATGTCAGATGACAGGTGTCGGGTTTCAGGTTTCAGGAATCAGAGGGCTGAGAGCTGTCTTTAGCCGGCCGATTTTATAATCCCGCAGCCGGGGCTTGGCCTGCTATTTGA
>CAFBRK010000128.1 GCA_903231505.1 Olavius algarvensis associated proteobacterium Delta 3
AATGGGGTCAGGTCTTGCCGGGCTGTTGCCCAAATAGCCATTGAATCGCATGGTTTTAGTTGCTAGGTGTTCATAAACCACTCGAGCACTGAGGTAACCG
>CAFBRK010000129.1 GCA_903231505.1 Olavius algarvensis associated proteobacterium Delta 3
CCGAGGGCCGGTTAAGCGCTCTGCATACCCTGTGCTCAGCCATTTCGAAGGATCGAATTCTCCGTGTATTCACCGAAACACCAAACACCAAACACGAAACACGAAACACCAAACACGAAACACCAAACACGAGACACCAAACACCAAACACCAAAAATGATGTATGAAGAACGGACCTATCGCCATCTGCTCGATCCAGGGCACCTGGTCACATTTCAGGTTCGGGTCAAAGAGACCGATCTGCTGATCCA
>CAFBRK010000130.1 GCA_903231505.1 Olavius algarvensis associated proteobacterium Delta 3
ACGGGGTTACACAGGTACTGACGTACCCCTTGCCGTCTATCCGCTACACGGAGCCGGCAAGGCGCCTCGCTTCGCGATTCGCTGCTTACTACGAGAGTGAAGCTGTAG
>CAFBRK010000131.1 GCA_903231505.1 Olavius algarvensis associated proteobacterium Delta 3
CCCCATCATAATCGGTTACCTCAGTGCTCGAGTGGTTTATGAACACCTAGCAACTAAAACCATGCGATTCAATGGCTATTTGGGCAACAGCCCGGCAAGACCTGACCCC
>CAFBRK010000132.1 GCA_903231505.1 Olavius algarvensis associated proteobacterium Delta 3
CTCTGCGTCTCGAGTGAGCGAAGCGAACGGGTGGTAAACGTCCGTCCTTGTCAGCGTGCGTCTGCGGCTAATAACGGACCTCCGACATCCGACATCTGACATCTGCCCTCTGTCTTCTGCCCTCTGTCATCTGACATCTGTATTCTGCCCTCTGTCCTCTGCCCTCTGTCCCCTCAATATTTCATCTGAAATCAAGATTTTTCGTTTTTGTACGTGACCTATTCCATTAAATGATACATGGTTTACCCAATAACCTATCGGTCGACAGACCTCATCAAAATTTAAATATTTGTAAACACACAATAATTTATAAATTTTTCTGTCAGCACGCTATTTGCATTCGATCTAAACAAATTTCAGACAAAGCCAAACCACCTGCGAAGGTGGGACGGAAAACTACGGGTCTCTCAGGGGCGAAAGCTACAGATCCATGTAGCCGGAGATAGCCGGGTTGCCGATTGGGTAACCCGGTTTTTTTATGAGAATGAACATAAACGATGGGCGCCCTTCACATCGCAAGCGGATGTGAAATAATTGTCCTTAGAGATTACGATCAGAAAATGTTTATCAATGCGGTTTTGATGGTGTATTAGAAATGGGATCTGAGGGTAGAGACTTATAAAACAATAGACGTCCCGCAAATCTCTCGTCCCGCAAATCTCTCGGTTGGTTCCAGTTGCCACTTCCAGGGTCAATCATGGACGCGGTTCTGAGGAGATGCGGCCTGCGGGCGACATTTGGCAATCTCATGCTTATGCCCCGAGGCGAAACTTCGCTTCGAAAGTTGATTCGCATGTTTGACGAAGACAGTTCAAAGCTGGGGCGTCAGGTGGTTGCGCTTTGTATGGAGAGGTATCGTTAACGGATGACAGTGAGTCCTAACCACTGGCTGCAGGCGACTCGGTGCTCGCGCGCCTGAGCCTTATCGTTATGTTCTTAAAATTGGAGCGCTCAATTAATAATCTCAATAAAAGTTGTATATAATTTTTCTACCTTCTCTTGGATTAAAAATAAAACTCTATGAAACCCCAAAAGCCAAATCCTGGAGAAAGTTTAGCTGAAATAAATCCTGAACTAGCTAAACAATGGCATCCTACAAGAAATGGCAATCTGTCTCCATATGATGTTACACCTCACTCCTCAAAGAAGATATGGTGGAAGTGCCCCAAAGGAGTAGATCATGAGTGGAAAGTTTCTGTACACAATAGAAGTGCTGGATGGGCTTGCCCCATCTGTTCTGGGAGAAAGGTTGTTCGGTCGAATTGTTTGGCAACATTGAATCCTGAACTAGCCAAACAATGGCATCCGACCAAAAATGGGGACTTAACTCCTTATAATGTAAGACCTGGTTCACAAAAAAAAGTTTGGTGGAAGTGTCCAAAGGGGGCTGACCATGAATGGGATGCTATTGTTGCAGATAGAAATAATGGAAGTGGCTGTGCAGTTTGTTCAAATTGTAAAGTAGTTAAGTCAAATTGCCTATCAACACTAAATCCCCAATTAGCCAAAGAATGGCATCCAACAAAGAATGGAGAACTTACTCCAGAAAGGGTGCATCCTGGCTCAACAAAGAAAGTCTGGTGGAAGTGTCCCAATGGAGATGATCATGAATGGGAAGCTTTAATTAATAGTAGAACGGGTGGTAGAGGTTGTCCAATATGCAGTGGCCATAAAGTAGTTAATTCAAATTGTTTGGCAACACTAAATCCCGAACTAGCCAATGAATGGCATCCTACTAAAAATGGCAACCTAACTCCTAATGTTTTAGGTCCTAATTCATCTAAGAAAGTTTGGTGGAAGTGCCCCAAAGGAGTAGATCATGAGTGGGAACAGACTGTTCATCATAGAAGTACTGGACTAGGTTGTCCTATTTGTTCTAATCAGAAAGTTGTTTTGTCTAATTGTTTAGCAACAACAAATCCCGAATTAGCTAAACAATGGCACTCTACAAAAAACGGTAAATTGACCCCATATAATGTTGGAGCAGGTTCTGGACAGGTTGTTTGGTGGAAATGTCCAGAAGGTGAAGATCATGTATGGAAAACAACTATTAACGATCGAAAAAAAACAAAAGGTTGTCCCATATGTATTGGTCGTAAAGTTGTAAGGTCAAATAGTTTGGCGACGCTTAATCCAGAGTTAGCCAAACAGTGGCATCCGACAAAGAATGGGGACTTAACTCCTTATAATGTAAGACCGGGTTCACTAAAAAAAATTTGGTGGAAATGTTCAAGATACGATGAACACATATGGAAAGCTTCTGTTAGTGATCGAACCAATGGAACCGGTTGTCCTAAATGTAATTATCCTACTTCTGCTCCAGAATTGAGAATTTTTTGTGAATTAAAATCAATATTTCCCTCTACACAACATAGAACAATTATAGCAGGCAATGAAGTTGATATTCATATACCAGAATTGAATCTTGGAATAGAATATGACGGAAAATACTGGCATAAAGATAAGATACAAAGAGATAAAGAAAAGAATTTAGCCTTGCAATCTGAAATCTTGCTTTTAAGAATAAGAGAAAAAGGATTACCTAAGTTATCAGATACGGACATTGAATTAAAAACTGAAAATATCTCAGTTGCATTAATAAAAAGAACACTACGATTTATCTTGAAAAACCGACAAATTGAATCCTCAGAAGTTTTAGACAGGATACATAAGTATCTAAAATGTAAAGATTGGATTGCATCTGATCATTTTGAGAAGTTACAAACTGAAAGAAATAATGTTGTTTTTGAAAACTCAATCAGTTTTTTATTTCCTGATTTGGCAAAGCAGTGGCATCCCACTAAAAACGAGCCTCTACTTCCTGAACATTTCACACCTGGATCACATAAGAAGGTATGGTGGCAACATCTTGGACATGAGTGGCAAGCAGAAATATGCTCTAGAGTAAGAAAATATCAAAACCGGATTGTTCCTAAACACGATCAATTACCTTTATTTGAAGATCAAGTATAGAATTGTCAACATTCTTAAGTTCATCGTTAGCGTTGAAAACGGCTATCTATTTGCGCCTGTTAACTTGAAACATAAGGCGCAGAATTTCTAAAATTTTCTGCGCCTATTGGTTTATCCCTATCGAGAAAACGGTATTCTGGATTCGTAGTCTATAGGTTATAATGCAAGCCCTGACCCCGTTCCCGACCTATGTTTAGTTTTTGCCACCCGCCGGCAGGGCATATCTAACTCTTTCTCTGTGCTCTCTGCGCGCTCTGTGAGAGACATATTCCCAATAACTGATCCAGAATGCTTAAATGCAAGACCTGACCCCATTCTTCACCCTCATTTTGAATGAATTCTTGGGTCTGCCTGTGCTTGGACCCGGCTGACATTAGCCGCCCGCAGGGCCGAGCTATTTATGAATTTCGTTCTTCTCAACGAAATTCATAAAAACATATCCTCTCCGCGCGCTCTGCGTCTCGAGTGAGCGTAGCGAACGGGTGGTAAACGTCCGTCCTTGTCAGCGTGCGTCTGCGGCTAATAACGGACCTCCGCCCTCTGCCCTCTGTCCCCTCAATATTTCATCTGAAATCAAGATTTTTCGTTTTTGTACATGAGCTATTCCACTAAATGATACATAGTTTACCCAATTACCTATGAGCCGATAGATTCTATAAATACTTAACTATCTGTAAACACATAATAATCTATAAATTTTCTGTCAGCACGCTATTTGCATTTGATCTAAACAAATTTCAGACAAAGCCAAACCACCTGCAAAGGTGGGACGGAAAACTGCGGGTCTCTCAGGGGCGAAAGCTACAGATCCATGTAGCGAGAGATAGCCGGGTTGCCGAATGGGTAGCTCGGTTTTTTTATGAGAATGAACATAAACAATTGGCGTCCTTCACAACGCAAGCGGATGTCATACTTGTCCTTAGAGAATACGATCAGAAAATGTTTATCAATGCGGTTTTGATGGTGTATTAGAAATGGGATCTGGGGATAGAGACTTATAAAACAATAGAAGTTTCGCAAATCAGATAGAGGTTAGGAGGGCGACGTGGAAGGAGTGGTGCTCATCGTGGTGTTCTTGATGATTTGCCTCCTGATAATCATCGGGTTCATCGCATATATCAAGGCTCTCGTAAACGCTGCTGGACGCGGAAAGTGGGCCTGGTTCTCACTCATGTTGCTGTTTTGGCCTCTTTTCATCTTTTACTACATGGGCGCATACGACAGTTCATATAACGGACAAGAGCAATCATGAATTGTGTCTGGCTTTATAAGGCAACGATGGCTACGCCACCAAACAAAGCAATGGGGCTGGCCACGTTGACAGCGTTATAGCGGACAATGTTTATTAGTCTGCGCTTTTTGTTTGCCCTCGTAAAAGCGCACACTGTGGCAAGCTAGACGTAATGAGGTCTGATTTTTCTATTGATTAAGGTGGGTTATCTGCTGCTTTCCTGTTTCATTTTTCAGCGTTTGTCAAGTCC